>CAZWXE010000001.1:0-44028 GCA_964638045.1 uncultured Ruminococcus sp.
TGCCCAGCCCAGTGCCAGCTCGGAAAGGTCACCCGTGTCGATGACCATACCGCCGCAGTCGTTGGCAAGGTCCATCAAAATTTGCGTACGCTCTCTTGCCTGGCTGTTTTCGTAGGTGGTATCCTTGCATTCGGGTGCATGACCGATGTCCGCAAAGTGGCCGTTGACCGCATTGAAGATGTTGATGCAACGAAAATCGGTTCCGAGCTCTCGACAAAGCACGGTGGCGTTGTTTTTGGTGCGTTGCGTGGTTCCGAAGCAGGGCATGGTGACCGCAAGAATGTCCGAATGCGGCCTGCCGAGCAGGTCCAACGCACGCGCGGACGCCAGCAGTGCCAGAGTGGAATCCAAGCCGCCGGAAATGCCGATGACCAGCTTTTTGACGTGGGCATGCTGAATGCGCTGCTTCAAGGCATTTGCCTGAATGGAAAGGACGGCTTCGCAACGGTCGGCGCATGCTTGCTTGTCCTCGGGAATAAAGGGGTGGGGAGACACCGTACGTGTTAAGACGGTATCACGCAGCGGAAGAGAGAACAAAATGGTGCGGTAGTCTCCGCTGTCGGCATGAGGCATTAAGTTTTGACGGCGTCGCTCGTGGGAAAGCAGGGAAACATCGATTTCGGAGAGCAACAGCTTCGTGGCGGAAAAGGGCTTTGTCTGCGCCAATTGCTTGCCGTTTTCCCAAATACCGAGCTGTCCCGCAAAAACCATGTCCGTGGTGGATTCACCGCTTCCCGCATTGGCAAACAGATAAGCGGAGGCCGTACGCGCGGACAGTGCCTGCAACGCGGTCTGAACGGATGTATCGCTGCCGATGAAATAGGGTGCGGCGTGCAGACCGCAAATGACGGTGGCACCGGCGGCGGTATGCGCGGTCGAGGGTGAAACGCCGACAAAGGAATCTTCACCGAGCTCCGCACAAACGGTCCATTCCGGAATTTGCTCACAGGTGAACAAGAGCTTGGGTCCGAACGGAACGGTCTCTCCCGTCAAGGAAAGGACGGCGTTCGGCGCAAGCGTGTCGGGGGAAGCAAAATATCTTCCGTCATCGGCGGTGGCGCCGTTGGGGAGATGTACCTTCGGAACGACGCCCAGTACCTTGCCGTGCAGGCAGGCAACGGCACAGTGATAAAGCTTGCCTCGGTATACTGCGGGCATTCCTAAAAAGGACAGCATGTGGAAGGCTTCCGTGGCCTTCAGATAGGCCTCCAGTGCAGAGCTTGCCCCCGACAGCAGCGTGTCGGAATAAAAAAGGTCCGCACAGGTGGAGCCTGTCAGAGACAGCGCCGGAAAAACCAACAGAGATGCACCGCTTTTGTTTGCTTCCTCGGCAATTCGAATGTGCTCTTGTCCGTTGTGTACCGTGTCGGCCACCGAGACGGCAGGGCAAGCGACGGCAACCTTGATGAACCCGTGTTTCATGGTGTAAATCCCTCTTTTGCTAAAAAATAGTTACCCTTGTATTATACCGCTTTTCGGAGTCGATTACAAGAGCTTTTTTCGGTTTTTTGAAAAACAAAGGGCGCCTTTTGAAAATGTTGCAAACGGCAATTGGAGGACATTCCTTGACAAAATGCGAAAACAGGTGTAAAATAAAGTCAAACAAGCTCGACGGCAGGGCCGAGAACAAGACAGCACCTTGCCGCGGCAAGGTGCTGTCTTGTATCCTATGCATTATTTCTTTTGTTCTTCCAGGTAGTTCACGACGTCACCGATGGTGATGAATTTATGGATGTTTTCATCCTCAATTTCGATACCGAATTGACTCTCACAAAGCATTACGAGGTCGGCCAATTCAATAGAATTGATGCCGAGGTCATTTGTCAACTCCGCTTCCATTGTGATTTCTTCGGGATCTAACTGTAACTCCTCTACCAGGATATTTTTCAGTTCTTCAAACATTTGATGTTCCTCCGACAATGTTTTCGTTAACAGAGAAAATCTCAATAACGGGTATATTATACACGATATGGATGGTTTTGTCAAGTGCTTTTTGAGTGGAAGCCGATAAAGTTTTGTAAAATTGACTTTTAAGAGAAGAAGGGGGCTGAGAGCATGTCTGTTTTTCGAAACCGACCGTTGGCGCTGCTGTGCTGTTCCTTTGCGGTTGCGGCGTTGCTTGTTCGGCGTTTGAGCGGTGCCTTGAAATGGGCTCTTGCGGTGTCGCTTTTGCTGTGCACGGTGCTGTTGCTTTGCCGATTTTTGAGGAGTAGGCATGCAACGGGCACGGTGGGCGGACGTCTGCTACGCGGGCTGCTGCTGTGTTGCCTCGGGACATCCGTTGCACTGCTTTCTTCGGCACTGTTTTTTAACGGCACCTATGAAAAGCTGCAACGGCGCAGCGGTGAGAGCTGCACGGCAAAGGGTGTGGTGCTTTGCAGAGAGGATTCGGGATATCAAACCACTTTGCAGGTGCGCCTTGACGAGCTGAACGGAGAAAAGAACTCCGCAAAGGCGGTTCTGGAGTGTATGTACATCTCGGCCCTCCAGCCGGGGGAGCATTTTGCCGTGCAGGGAACTCTCCGTGCGTTTGAAACGGATGGCTCCTATTCCGAAGAAGATTATCGACTGTCCGAGGGCTTTTTGACGGCAATCGTTGTTCATGATGCGCAGAATTGCCGATGGCTCCCGGAGGAGGAGCCGGACCTGCTTTGCCGTTTTCGCAATCTCAACGAGTCGCTTTCCTATCGGCTGTACCGCGCTGTCGGCGAAAAATACGGCGGCTTGAGCTGCGCACTGTTGCTGGGAAATCGCTCTGCGCTTTCGGCTGACACGGTGCTTGCTTTTCAAAGAGCCGGAATTTCCCATTTGTTGGCACTCAGCGGGCTTCACGTTTCTTTGCTGCTCGCCTTGTTTGACGGCTTGCTTCGATTGTTGCGGATGCCAAAAATCTGGCGCGTGCTGTTGATTCCGGTGTTTTCCGTCGGATATGTATTGCTGACGGGGTGTTCACTTTCCATCATCCGAGCCGTGGCGATGATGTGCATTTTATACATGGGCTTTTTGCTTGCCGCAGACTATGACAGCTTTACGGCACTTTCGGTGTGTCTTGCCGTTCTTTTGCTTGCAATGCCGTACGCGCTTTTGGACTTGTCCCTGTGGCTGTCCTTCCTTGCCGCGGGCTCCATCATTGTTTTTTCACCGCTTTTGCGTCAGCTGACGGACGCGCTGTATCGCAAAATCAATTGGCCGAGGCCGTTGTGGTCTGCGGTGCAACGTGCTGTTTCCGCCGTTTTTGTGGGGTTGTGCGCCAATCTTGCACTGCTGTTGGTCAGCGCGGTTGCTTTCGGGAGTGTTTCCTTGAGCTCCGTGCCCGCCACCTTTTTGTCGGTTCCTTTGGTTACGGCGTTGCTGCCGATGTCCATTGTTCTGCTGTTGTTTCCGCAGGCGTCCCTGTTGAGAAAATGCTGTGTCTTGCTGAGTCGGTGGCTTGAGGAGCTTGCGGTCCTTTTCTCACGGCAAAAGGGGGTGTTGCTTGCGGCGGACGATGTGTATTCGATTGCCGTGCTGGTGCTGATGACGGTTTCGCTGGTCCTGTGCGCGGTTTTGACAATCAAGCGGAAGGGTTGGTTCTTGGTACCCGTTTTGCTTTCCTTACTTTGCGTGGGGACCTCTGTTTGTGTTACAAATTTGTTGTATGACGAGCTTGCTGTGGAATATCTGCACGAAAACGGCGGAGATGTGTTGCTGTTTGCCAAGGGAGGCAGGGCCGTTGCGGTGGATTTTTCCGACGGTACCGAGGCGTATTCCGTGGCACAGGCGGTGTCGGAACATCGGTGCACCGAGCTGGAGGATTTGGTGTTGAACCATTATCACAATCGGGATACGGTCCTGCTGGCGTCATTGTCCAAACGGATTTTGGTGCGACACTTGCGGTTGCCTGCCCCGGAAAACGATGAAGAACGCGCCATTGCCAAGCGGCTGGAGCAGGAGGCTGCGTTGCACGGAATTGAGGTGCTGTATCACACCGACGGGCTTGCGATTGAAGCGTTGACGGTTTTTGCCAATGCACACGCCGAGCCGGATTCCGGCAGACATGAGGGTGTTCTGTTTGCGGCAAGAGCGGAGGATGTCACCGTTACTTATCTGAATGTCAGTGTGATGGAAAGTGCACTGGCGGACATTGCAACCGCTTTTGCTTATGACGCACAGCTGTTGTTTGTCGGAGACAGCGGATTTTCCAAATATTCGGTGCAGCCCATTCCGGCAAACGGTCCTCCTTTGAAGCAGTTGATTGTGGCGGATGAAAGGTTGCTGTCACTGTGCACATCCGCAAGGTCGGACGTCGCGGTGACCGTAGTATCCGAAGGCTCTTCTTTTTTGTGGAAACGGGCGCTTTCTCGGTGACGGGAAGGCGCTTTTTTTCATATTCTGTTACTGTTAAGGCGATACCGTCTTAACCATCAACGAAAGAACGGAGCAGCATCATGCAACAAACGAAAACGACCGGTATTGCCGTTATCGGCGGCGATGAGCGATTGCGCATGGTGGCGCAAGCACTTTCCGCCACAGGAAGGCGCGTGTACGGATGGGGGCTGACAACCCGAGCGGGTGAGACGGAGGACGCCGTCCTTTGCGATTCATGGGAGGACGCGCTGGCATGCGCGGACACCGTGCTTCTTCCTCTGCCGACCAGCGTGGACGGTCTTCGTGTACATTGTCCCTTTGTTTCCACGCACATTGCCCCGCGCCTCCTTTCTCTGCTGCCGCATTTGGAGGGGAAGCTGGTGTTGGGAGGACGCATCGAGCCGTCCTTCTCGGAGGCGTGTGAAAAGCAGGGAATTGCGTGTGTGGATTATTTTCGGTCGGAGCAGCTGCAATGGAAAAATGCGCTGCCCACGGCGGAGGGGGCGCTGTTGTTGGCCTTGCAGGAGCTGCCGGTGACGCTGTTCGGTACGGCTGTTGCGGTGGTCGGCTACGGCCGTATCGGCTCTTTGCTGGCACAGCGACTGCACGCCCTGGGGGCAAGCGTCACCGTGCTGGCGCGAAATTCGATTGCCTTAACCAGAGCCTCTCTGATGGGCATGAACGTTTATCCTTTAACCGAGGAGGCTTCCGTATGGAAGGGATTGCCGACAGGGTGTCGGGCAATTTTCAATACGGTTCCGACGGTTTTGTTTACGCAGGATGCACTGCTTCATGTACCGCAGAACTGTGTGTTGATTGATTTGGCATCGGTACCGGGAGGCATTGACCACACTGCCGCCGCACGCCTTGGTCTGCGTTCCGTTTGGGGAACCTCATTGCCCGGAAAGCTGTTTCCGGAATGTGCGTCCGTGTTCCTTGCGGAAACGATACTGGAAATTCTGAAGGATGCCGGACGGTGAGCACTTTCGTTGAGCGGCTTTTCACCATATAGAAAGGAATAACAGATACCATCATGATAGGCTACGCATTTTGCGGTTCTTTTTGCACCCATCAAAGAGCCTTGGCGGAGCTGCGCAATTTACTTGCAAACGGGTACGAGGTTCAACCCATTATGAGTGAAACCGTGTGGAGCACCGATACCCGCTTCGGAACCGCCGAAGCGTTCAGAACGCAAGTGGAGCAGCTGTGCTCAAGAGCCGTTATTCACACCGTGGTGGATGCGGAACCGATCGGTCCGAAGAGAATGCTTGAGGCTTTGCTGATTTGTCCGTGTACGGGAAACACGTTGGCAAAGCTTGCCAACGGAATTACCGACACGGCGGTGTGCATGGCTGCAAAGGCACATTTAAGAGGCAACCGTCCGCTGGTGCTTGCACTTGCCTCCAATGACGCGCTTTCCGCAAATTTAAAGAGCATTGCCACTCTTCTTTCGCGAAAGTCGGTTTACTTTGTCCCCATGACACAGGATGACCCCGAAAAAAAGCCGCATTCCTTGGTGGCGGATTTCTCCTTGCTGTATCCTACCTTGCATGCGGCCTTGGAGGGGAGACAGCTTCAACGAATTTTTTTATAACCGTAAGCAGGGGCGGCCGTCCTTGCGGCTTTGGCCGCATGGCGACCGCTTTGCGTCGATGCTGCGGCTTCGTTTTCCTTTTTTTCATGTCGGAAGAATGCGCGGACCCAATCCACATCCGATTTTTCAATGCCGCCCATGAGACGCATCAACAGCAGGTACAGCAAAAATACGCCGACGATGTAAAGAAACACCGCGTACCGTCCTCCGATGCGGTACGGCGAAAGCGCACACAAGGCAAGGTGTCCCGCCGTTGTTGCTCCCACAATGGAGAGCAGCGGCTTATAAACCCATTTCCCGAGGTGCACGGGCGTGTCGGTAATCAACAACAGCTTTGTGACGCTGCAAACCGTGTTGAAGCATTCGGAAAAATAAATGGTGAACACGTAGCCGAGAATTCCCGCTTTCGGGATGAGCAGGTATACCAAAATCACCGAAATGGCGGCATCGGCAATGTTGACCTTCATGGAGTAAACCTGCTCCCCCAAGCCCTTGAGCATGGCATCGGTGGCGGTGTCTATGTACATAATGGGAATCAACGGCGCCAGCATGCGAATGAAGGAGCCCGTTTGCGTGGCGGGGTACAGTGCCTGCCCCACGCCCTCGGAAAAGCAAATGAGGACGCCCGCAACCCCGATGGCAAACACCAGGGAAAGAAACCATACGCGGGAAACCATGTATTGAATGTGACGGCGGTGCTGTTTGACATTCGCCTCCGCCACCTCCGGAATCAGCAAACCCGAAAAGGAGGAAATCAGTGCCGCGGGGTAGAGTACCACGGGGAGTGCCATGCTTTGAATGCTTCCGTAGGCAACCAATGCGGCCGCGTGAGAGGCGCCGCAAGAGCGCAAGCCCTGCGGAATCAAAATGTGTTCCAGTGTTAAAAGTCCGGAACGAATGTAGGCGGTGAGTGCAATGGGAACGGAAATTTTCATCAAATCGCGTCCCTCATGCCCATTGCACACGGTGCCGGCTTCTCCGTTGCGGCGGCGATCGGTCAGGTACAGGAGCAGCTCTACCGAAAAGGATGCCGTTTCGGCCAAGGCGCCGCCCAATACCAGTGCACAGCAGGTTGTCTCAATGTCATGTCCGTCCGCCAGCCTTGCCAAAAGCAGCATGGTGAAGCCAATCTTCAGGCCTTGCTCGGATACCTGTACAACGGCATTTTTGTAAACACGGCGAACCGCGGTAAAATAACCGTTGAAGGTAGAGGAAAGCGCAATGAGGGGAAGCGTGATGCCGAACAGTCGCAGCGAGCGCACGGTTCGCGCATCCTTGAGCCAATGCAGGCCGATGAATTCGGCCGAGCACAGCAGCAGAAGCATGGCGCCGATTCCGAACAGCAGGGAATAGGTGACTGCGCGGCGCATAATGGTCCCGACACGCTCCGGTTCCTCCCGACCGATGGCATCCACCACCGTTCGGGTAACCCCGAGGTGAATGCCGGAGGTGGCAAGCGTCAGAGCAAAGCCGTATACGCCGCCCATCAACGAGAACAGGCCCATTGCCTCGGCGCCTGCCCGATTGGAAATGTAAATTTGAAATCCGACGCTGACCGTGCGAATGAGCAAGGACGCGGCAGTCAGCAGCATGGCATTCCAAAACAATCTTTGCGCGTTTTTTTTCATGTGTTCCGTTCCTCCGTTCTTTCACATTTGTATGTGGACGGAAGGGAAAATAGTTATCGAACATGATTCTTTTCCCTTTTTTGACAAAAACAGAACCTTTGTTTCGTGCATTATGTGGTATTTTTTCAGAAAATACGAAAAATAGAAAAATGGGTATTGACAAAAAAACATTCTGTTTATATAATAGTATCTGCTTGAAAGAAAATATCAAAAAAGGAGTTCAAAAGCGATGATTATTCATGTCTGCGAATTATGCGGCTATGAGTACAATCCCTTTGTGGGAGATGCCGACAACGGTATTGAAGCAAGAACCGATTTTGAGGATTTGCCTCAGGATTGGGTTTGCCCTCTGTGCGGCGCATCCAAGGAGGATTTTATCGAAGACGAAAGAGAAGTCGAAGAGGACTTGTTCTAAACTCACCCAACGGTATTTGGCGGAGGCTTTGCCTTTCGCCTTTTTTCTTTTTCGGGGAATGCCGATTGACTTTTTCCGCGCTTTGTGATACAATGATGCGGAGAACTACCGGATGATAAGGAGCATGCATATGAGAAAAAAATTGTTGGCTGTGGACGGCAACAGTATTCTGAACCGCGCCTTTTACGGGATTCGACCGTTGACCACCAAGGACGGCTTTTTTACCAACGCCCTGTACGGTATGGTCACCATGCTCGGCAGGCAAGTGGACAAGCTTTCTCCGGATTGCTGCGCGATTGCTTTTGACCTGAAGGCCCCTACCTTTCGCCATAGAATGTACGACGCCTACAAGGCGGGTCGACGCGCCATGCCCGAGGAGCTTGCCATGCAGCTTCCGGTGGCAAAAGAGTTGGCTCGGGCGTTGGGCTTTACCGTTTTGGAGGCGGAGGGCTACGAGGCGGACGATATTTTGGGCACGCTGGCGCAAATGTGCAGTGAGGCCGATTGCTGTGCCTATTTGATGACGGGGGACCGCGACGCCCTGCAATTGATAGGCCCCGATGTCAAAGTGCTGTTGGCTACCAATTCCGACACCGTTGAGATGGATGAAAATGCGTTTTTTGAAAAGTACGGCGTTCGTGCCGAGCAGTTCGTGGACGTCAAGGCCTTGATGGGGGATAGCTCGGACAACATTCCCGGTGTGCCGGGCGTGGGGGAAAAGACGGCCTTGAGGTTGATTTCCGAATTCGGCAGCCTGGACGGTGTCTACGGTGCGTTGCCCACTGCAAAGCATACGCCTTCACTGCGCGCCAAGCTGGAGGCGGGCAAGGACAGTGCTTACCTTTCGCAGTCGTTGGCGCGCATTTGTCGGCAGGTCCCCTTGGGTGTTCCCTTGAGTGCTTTGGAAACGCACGGTATCGACCGTGCCGCCGCCAAAAAGCTGTTTTTGCAATTGGAATTCTCGGCGTTTATGAAGCGCTTCCGGCTGGATGAGGAAGTGCCTGCGGAACCGGTCTGCGCACCCGAGGTGAGCAGCGTTTCCGCAACGGCGGAAGGTCTTTCGGAGGTGCTCAAAACGCTTTCCGAGGTGGCGCTGGATTACAGTGAGGATGCAATCACGCTTTCGGACGGAAAGCACGTGTACCGCTATGATGGAACCGCGGAGTCTCTTGCGGCTTTGTTAAGAGGCAAAAAGACGGTGGTGTACGATGCCAAAACCTTCTTCAAGCTTCCGCAATGGGGGGCGCTGTTTGACTGCGACATGTTTGATTTGATGTTGGGAGCGTATCTTGTCAATTCCGCAAAGCCGGACTTCGGTTTTGCGACGCTTCTTTCGGATTATCTGTCGCTTTGCCTGCCGGAAAATACCCCGCGTGCGGCGTATTTTTTGCCCCTGTATCGAGAATTGCGGCAACGCTTGGAGGATAGTGGGCAGACCGCGTTGATGGATACCGTCGAAATGCCGTTGTGCCGTGTGCTTGCGGACATGGAGCGGACCGGCTTTTGCATTGACCGCGAGGGCATTCGCGCTTACGGGGAGCAGCTTGGCGCTGTCGCCGAGGGCTTGGAAGCGCAAATTTACGAGCAGGCGGGCAAGCGCTTTAACATCAATTCGCCAAAGCAATTGGGCGAGGTGCTGTTTGATACGCTTGGGCTTCCGCACGCAAAAAAAACAAAAACGGGATATTCCACCAATGCGGAAATTTTGGAAAAGCTTCGTCCGTACCATCCCATCATTGAGGCCGTTTTGGATTACCGTCAGGTTACCAAGCTGAAGAGCACCTACGCCGACGGACTGCTGAAGGTTGCGGATGCAAACGGCAGAGTTCATACCAATTTCAAGCAGACGGGAACCGCAACGGGCCGACTTTCCTCCACGGAGCCGAATTTGCAAAATATTCCCATTCGCACCGAACTCGGAAGGGAGCTGCGTCGCTTCTTCCTGCCGCAAAGCGGGGAGTATGTGCTCATCGATGCCGACTATTCTCAAATTGAGCTGCGCGTGCTGGCGCATATCTCCGGGGATGCGAACATGCTCCGTTCCTTTTCGGAGGGGATGGATATTCACACCTCCACCGCTGCCACCGTGTTCGGTGTAGCGCCCGAACAGGTTACCTCCGAAATGCGCAAAAAGGCAAAGGCGGTCAACTTCGGTATCCTTTACGGCATCGGCGCTTTTTCGCTGTCGGATGACATCGGAACCTCTCGCGCACAGGCACAGGAATATATTGACCAATATCTGGAAAGCTATCCGGGAATCGATGCTTATCTGAAGGATGTAATTGCCAAGGGCTACGAAAACGGATATGTCACCACCATGCTCGGCCGAAGAAGGTACATTCCGGAGCTTGCGGGCACCAACAAGGTGCAAAAAAAATTCGGAGAACGTGTCGCGATGAACAGCCCCATTCAGGGGACGGCTGCCGACATCATCAAGCTGGCGATGATTCGGGTACACAAGCGTCTGTCGGAAAGCGGCATGGATGCGAGACTGATTTTGCAGGTTCATGATGAATTGTTGATTGAGGCGCACCGCAATTGTGCCGAGCAGGCTAAGGTATTGCTGAAGGAAGAAATGGAGCATGCCGTGCAGTGCGCAGTGCCGCTGGAGGTGGATGTTCACATCGGCGAAAACTGGTACGAGGCAAAATAAAAAATTCCTTTTCGGGGAACATACAAACAAAACGAACGGCTTTCGTCAAATTGACAACAGCCGTTCGTTTTGTTTCATGACGGTGTACTTACATTCCGTTTATTCGTCATCGGTGCTTTTCATCATGTTCAGCACCTCATAGATGCTTTTGATGGGGATGATTTGAATACCGTCACATTGAATTTTTCGCTTTTCCGTGTTGCGATAGGGAACAATGGCGTGAGTGAAGCCGAGGCGAGCCGCCTCCTTGATGCGTTGCTCCGGATTGGATACTGCACGGCATTCTCCCGCAAGGCCCAATTCTCCGATGGCAATCAAATTGTCTGGGATGATGCGGTTGAGCATGGAAGAAATCAGCGCCATGGCGAGTGATACGTCCGCGGCGGGCTCGTCCAATCGGAGACCTCCGATGACGTTGAGATAGATGTCGTTTTGGTAAAACTTCAAGCCCAAGCGCTTTTCCAGCACGGCAACAATCAGGCACATGCGGTTGTAGTCAATGCCGTTTGCGGTGCGTCTCGGTGCGGGGAAGGCGGTGGGAGTGACCAGCGCTTGAATTTCCGCGATGATGGGACGGCTTCCCTCCATGGTGCACACGGCGCAGTTACCGGAAATGTTCTTCGGACGTCCCGCCAACAGCATTTCGGAAGGGTTTTCCACCTCTTCAAGTCCTTTGTCGGTCATTTCAAATACGCCGATTTCATTGGTGGAGCCGTAGCGGTTTTTAATGGCACGAATAATGCGGTAGGAATGCTGGCGTTCACCCTCGAAATAGAGCACCGCATCTACCATGTGCTCCAAAATTTTTGGGCCCGCGATGCTGCCTTCTTTGTTTACGTGCCCGACCATAATCACCGAAATGCCGTCGCTTTTTGCCTTGTTGATGAAGGCGAGCGCGGATTCCTTGATTTGTGTGACGCTGCCCGGAGTGGAGTTGACGGATACCGAATAGACGGTTTGAATGGAGTCTACGATGATGACCTCCGGCTTGACGCGGTCGGTTTCCTTTAAAATTTTTTCGATGTTTGTCTCGGTAAGAACCAGCAGATTTTTTCCATTTACGCCGAGTCGGTTGGCGCGGAGCTTCAATTGTCCGCCGGATTCCTCTCCCGATACATACAGAACCTTGCGCGATTCTCCCAGCGCGTCGCAAATTTGCATGAGCAGTGTGGATTTTCCGATGCCGGGCTCACCTGCCAGTAGGACCACCGAGCCGTGAACCAGACCGCCGCCCAACACCCGGTTCAGCTCTCCGCGGCCCGTGCTTTGACGCATATAGCAGGGAACCTCCAGGTCGGTAAAGCCGACAGCTTGGTTGTCTCCCGTTCCGGAGGCCAAAAGCTGTACACGCTTCGGGAGTGCCGCGACGTCCGGCGCTTGCTCCACATCCTCCGCAAAGGTGTTCCATGCGCCGCAATTGGGGCATTTGCCCATCCATTTAGAGGTTTTGTATTCACATTCCGAGCAGATGTAAACCGTTTTTAAGCCTTTCATAAGGAGCCTCCGTTGTTTTTCGCTTTTTTTCATTATACAATGGAAGCCGCTGAAAATCAACACCTTTTTCAGCTTTTTTCGGCTTGCGCGGCAGTCCACTGTCGAATGGAGTCGCAAAGCATTTGGGCAAGCTGCTGCTGATAATCCTCAGTGCCGAGCCGTTCGGCCTCGGCAGTGTTGGAAAGAAATCCGCACTCCACCAAAACGGCGGGAACCGTCAAATGCTCCAACAGGTAAATGGAGGAGCCTGCCGCTTTGATGCGGCGATGATTGTCGGGCTGCAGGCTTTTACGGGCGTTGTCCTGGATGATTTGTGCCAGGGACATGGAAAGCGTGTGGTTCCCGGAATACCACACCTGCAATCCGTGGGAGCTTTCCTGCGGGAAGGAGTTCATGTGAATGCTGACAAAAACGCTGTTGGGGGTGCTCTCTCCGATGAGACGTCGCGCCTCCAAATCCAATGCTTTTTTTCGTCCCTCAAAGTCGGTGTTGCGGTCATAAAGCAGGACGTCCGTTTCCCGCGTCAAAATGACCGAAACGCCTTTTTCCCGCAGCAGCTCCTTCAGCTTTAACGCAATGGACAGATTGATGTCCTTTTCCGCCAATCCGTTTTTGCCGACCGCGCCGCCGTCCTCACCGCCGTGTCCCGCATCGAGAATGACCGTGTAGGGTGTGTGCTGCGACGATGCCGCAGAGGAAGAGGCTCGTTCTGTTGTTTTCGGTACACATCGTGCGAGGGAAGTGCAGGTGACGGTGAACAGCAACAGAAACAGCAAAAAACGAACGGGAAAACTCGATGTAGCGGAGGAATGTTTCATGGACGCTTCCTTTCCTTCTTCTCAACGTGTCGTGACGCGCTTCTTCCTTTGCCGAAAATGACACGTTTTTTGATATATTTATACGGTCTTTATCATATTTATTCGGAAAGAAGAAATCTTTATTGACTTTTTCGTTTTTTGGTGTATAATTAATATGGATTTTTATGTTTATGCGGTTGAAGGAAATACCGCGGAGAAAGGATACGGTTTTTGACCATGGCTGAATTGACAAGAAAAAATGCACGCGAGGAAGCGTTCCGCTTGCTGTTTGAAACAGAGTTTCGCAACGATGCGGAGGCCGAAGCTATTTATGCTTCGGCAGGTGAGCACCGCGGACTTCCCGAAAATGCTTATGTACGTCGGGTGTACTTCGGTGTAAGAGAACACATGGAGGAGATTGACGAAAAAATCACCAAGCATTCCGACGGCTGGAAGGCAGCGCGCATTACTCCGATTTCGCGCTCGGCAATGCGCCTTTGCATTTACGAGATGCTGTTTATGGAGGATATTCCGACGGTGGTTTCCATCAATGAGGCCATCGACCTGGTTAAAAAATATGATGACCCGAAAATGAAGGCCTTTGTCAACGGTGTGCTCAACGGCGTCAAAACCGAAATCGAGGCCGAAAAAATATGATGCCCGATTGCTTTTTGGGCATTGACACCAGCAATTACACCACCTCGGTTGCTTTGTGCACCGTGTCCGGAGAGATTACGCAGCAGTTTAAGCTGTTGCTGCCGGTGAAGGACGGTGCGTGCGGCCTGCGGCAGAGCGATGCGGTGTTTGCGCACGTCAAGCATTTCCCGTTGTTGGCACAACAGCTTCGGGAGGCATTGGCCGGAAGAAGCCCTCTTGCCGTTGCCTGCTCGGCTTTCCCGAGAACGGCGGAGAATTCCTACATGCCTTGCTTTTTGACGGGCAAAGCGGTGGCGTCCATGCTGGGGGCTTCGCTGAATGTCCCCGTTTACGAGTTTGCTCATCAGGAGGGGCATTTGATGGCGGCATTGTATTCCTGCGGCGCCGCGGAACGGTTGATGAAGGCTCCGTTTGCCGCCTTTCATGTTTCCGGCGGGACCACCGAGGTTTTGTACGTTACGCCGAAGGCTTGCGGATTTGAGGTGCGCTTGGTCGGAAAAACGGAGGATTTGAATGCGGGTCAGGCCATCGACCGCGCAGGCGTGATGATGGGGCTTTCCTTCCCTTGCGGGAAGGAGATGGAGCAGCTTGCACTGCAATGCAAGGAGGACATCAAGGGCCTGAAAACCTGTGTGCGGGACGGCAACTGCCATCTTTCGGGACTGCAAAATATTGCCGAACGGCTGTGGCTGGAAACGCAGGACCGTGCTTATGTCAGCAAGCTGGTGCTTGCCTTTATCGAAAAAACGCTTCGGCAGATGACCGCCGATTTGGATGCGCGCTTCGGACACCTTCCCATTGTGTACGCGGGCGGTGTAATGAGCAACCGCTTTTTGCAGCAACGGCTGTCCGAACGCGCGGATACCTATTTTGCCGAGCCGCAGTATTCTGCGGACAATGCGGCCGGAATCGCTTTGCTGGGTAGGGCATCCTATCTGGCAGAACGCGCCGACGGCACCCAAATGAGGACGGAGAACAGCAAATGAACGGTGTACAATCTGTTTTGTCGGTTTCACAGTTAAATGAATATTTGAAGATGCTGATGGATTCCGACCGCATTTTGTCCGACGTATTCGTGCGTGGGGAAATTTCCAATTTCACCGTCCCGCGCTCCGGGCATTTGTACTTTACCCTGAAGGATGAGGACGGACAGCTGAGGACGGTGATGTTTCGCTTTCAAGCAGGTAAGCTGTTGTTTCGGCCGGAGGACGGTATGAAGGTTATCGTTCACGGAAAGCTGTCGGTTTACGGAGCCTCGGGGCAGTACCAGCTGTATGCGGACGAGATGCAGCCGGACGGCGTGGGAACGCTTGCCATGCGCTTTGAGCAACTGAAGCGCCGCTTGGAAAGCGAGGGGCTGTTTGCGCAGGAGCGCAAGCGCCTGTTGCCGAAAATGCCGATGCGCATCGGCATCATTACCTCTCCCACGGGAGCGGCCATCCACGATATGCTCCAAATCCTCGGCAGACGGTTTCCGTGCGCGGAAATTATTTTGTTTCCGTCGGCGGTGCAGGGAGCGGAAGCGCCCTTGCAGTTGACGGCGGGCATTGAGTTTTTCGGCATGTCGCAGGCGGTGGATGTCATCATCATCGGACGTGGGGGCGGCTCTGCCGAGGATTTGTGGGCATTCAACGACGAAACGCTTGCGCGCACCGTGGCAAGCTGTCCCGTCCCCGTGATTTCGGCCGTTGGGCACGAAAGCGATTTTACCGTTTGCGATTTTGTGGCGGACAAACGCGCTCCCACGCCGTCTGCCGCTGCCGAGCTCGCCGTGCCCGACAAGGCAGAGCTGTTACAGCAGCTGGCCGAGCTCGGAATACGAATGAACGGTTTGCTGCGCCGACACATTACGCAGGAGCGGCGTGTATTGGCACAGCTGGCTTCCTCTCCGATGCTGCGGAATCCGCAGCATCTGCTCAACGATTTTCGTATGGGGCTGGCCGAGCGGGAGCGGAGAATGGACGATTCCTTGCAATTGCAGCTTCAGGACAGACGGCAACGGCTGTCCGCCTTGTGCGGGAAACTGGAGGCGCTGAGTCCTCTTGCCGTTTTGGCCCGCGGCTATGCCGCCGTGAGCAGGGACGGAAAAACGGTGGTCTCACACACGGCACTGCAAAGGGGAGATACGGTGAACATACAATTTGCCGACGGCGTGACGGTTGCCACTGTGGACAAATGAGGAAAGGATACGGATATGACGGAGAAAAAACTGAGCTTTGAGCAGGCAACCGAACGGTTGGATGAAATTTTGTCTGCTTTGGAGGACGGAAACGAATCGTTGGACGGTTCCCTGAAGCTTTATGAAGAGGGTGTGGCGTTGCTGCGCTCGTGTACGGCACTTTTGGACAATGCCGAGCAAAGGGTAAAAATGCTGCAGCTTCGGCAGGACGGGGGAGTCACGTTGACCGATTTTAAGAGCGAGGAGGACTCGAAATGACGGAGGAAGTATTGGAGTTGATGATGGCGCGGGCGGCAACACTGACCGTCAATGCCATGAAGGAGTATTACACGGAGGATGAGGACCTTGCGTCCCTGCTGAATTCCGAGAGATACAGCCTGTTTGCGGGAGGAAAGCGCATCCGTCCCTTTTTGACGTTGGAGTTTTGCAAGCTGTTCGGGGGGGATGAGGCATCGGCCTTGCCGTTTGCATGTGCCGTTGAAATGGTACACACCTACTCTTTGATTCACGATGACCTGCCCTGCATGGACAATGACGATTTGCGTCGCGGCAAGCCCACTAACCACAAGGTTTTCGGCGAAACGATTGCTTTGCTTGCCGGAGATTCGCTGTTAACGGGTGCATTTGAGGCGGCGGCAACCAACCGTGCGGTTCCGCCCGAAATCGCGCTGAAGGCGGTGGCAGAGCTTGCCGGCTGCGCGGGACGTTACGGCATGGTGGGCGGACAGGTGATGGATTTGGAGGGAGAGCATCGGCAGTTGACGTTGGAGCAGCTGTTGAAATTGCATTCCATGAAAACGGGCAGCCTGATTTGCGCCGCGTGCGTAATGGGGGCACTTGCCGCGGGGGTGGAGCTTTCCGACGAACGGATGGAGAGCGCGGTTACCTACGCCGAGAACATCGGACTTGCTTTTCAAATTGTCGACGACATTCTGGACCGTGTCGGAGACGCGGCGGAGCTTGGCAAAAACGTCGGCTCCGATTCCGAGCACGAAAAAAACACGTTCCTCAGCTTTTATTCGGTTGAGGAGGCGTCCTTCTATGCGGAGCGGTTGACCGCACAAGCCGTCAACGCCGTTTCCGGATATCCGACCTCCGAAACGCTGGTTGCTCTGGCGAATTGGCTGTTAAAACGAAAAAAATGACACGGGAGAAATAAACTGATATGATACAAGCGTTCAGGGCGCTGCTTTCAAACGGATGGCTTCTTGCCGCGGTGACGGGGTGGGTGGTTGCTCAGCTCATTAAGGTGTGCATCCGGTTGATTCGATACCCACACAGAAAAATCAATTGGAAAATCATCATGTTTGCCAACGGAGGCATGCCGAGCTCTCACACGGCATCGGTTGCGGCAATGCTGACCACCATCGGATGCACCGAGGGGCTGTCTTCGCCGATGTTCGGCTTGGCGTCGCTGTTTGCCGCCATCGTGGTCAACGATGCCTTGGGTGTGCGCCGTGAGGCGGAGCGTCATGCAAGGGTATTGAACCGTATGCTGAAGGAGGAGTGCCCGACAGAGGTTGCTCCGCCGAAAAAGCTGCGGGAGCACATCGGACACTCGCCCATGCAGGTGCTGTGCGGTGCGCTGCTGGGCATTGCCATCGGCATTTTGTTCTATGTGCTGATGCTTCGTCCGCAGGGATTGTAAGATGCAAAGATTGGATTTGCTTTTGGTGGAAAAGGGATATGCGAGCAGCCGCCAAAGGGCCAAAAATATGATTGAAGAAGGTTGCGTGCAGGTGGACGGCGAGGTGCTCCTCAAGCCCTCTCATCGGCTGGACGACGGCTTGCACCTTTTTGAGGTGACCGACACGCTTCGGTACGTAAGCCGAGGCGGCTTAAAGTTGGAGGCGGCACTGGACGCATTCTCGGTTGACGTTTCGGGATTGCGAGCACTGGACATCGGTGTCTCCACCGGCGGCTTTACCGATTGCTTGCTGCAACGCGGAGCCGCTTCGGTGGTTTGTGTGGATGCGGGAAGCAATCAACTGGCGGAAAAGCTGCGTGTGCATCCCGCCGTGCGTTCCTATGAGCATTTCAACGCGCGCGAGCTGACAGCAGACGCCATCGGCGGAGCGGTGGACCTCATTGTAATGGATGTGTCCTTTATTTCCGCAACCTACATTTTGCCGCTGTTTCCGCAGCTGCTTCGCCCGGATGGAATGGCGATTTGCCTGATTAAGCCTCAGTTTGAGGTGGGCAAGGCAATGCTCGGCAAGGGCGGTGTGGTCAAGGACAGAGGTGCGCATCGCTTTGCCGTACAAAAGGTGGCCGACTGTGCCGCCGCGCACGGTTTGCACGTGGAGGGGCTTTTGCCATCTCCCATCAAGGGCGGCGACGGAAACCGCGAATTTTTATTGTACTGCCAATACACCGCCGACGGCGCTTCTCCCTTATCGGAGGCGGAAATCTGTCGGGTTGTCGGATGATTCATGGAAGAAAGAGGCTTCGGTATGTTGAAGATTGCACTGATTACCAATTTTAATATTTCCGAGAAGGCAAATGCGGCCATGGCGGTGGCAAATCGGCTTTTGACACGGGATTGCGAGATTTTGATTGCGGCTTTCCACAAGGAAAAGCTCGGACGGATGCACAAAACCGGCGAACGGGTGCGATTTTTGCCGCTGGAAAGCCTGTACGCCCAGGCCGATATTATCATCGTTCTCGGCGGTGACGGGACCATTTTGGAGGCGGCGAGAAGAGCGTCGGTGCGGGAAACGCCCATTTTGGGAATCAACCTCGGCAGATTGGGATATATGGCGGAGCTGGAGCTGAACGACCTGCCCTTGTTGGACCGTTTGTTTGACGGCTCGTATACTTTGGAGAACCGCTCTATGATGCGTGTAGAGTTGCTGTCCAAAAACGGCGAGCTGCGTTCCTTCTGCTATGCGCTCAACGATGCGGTAATTTCCAACGGTTCGGTTTCGAGGCTGGTGGAATTGGAGCTTTTCGAGGGAGGGGAGCTTGTTACCGCATATCGTGCGGACGGCCTGATTGTGGCAACGCCGACCGGCTCCACCGCTTATTCCATGTCGGCAGGCGGCTCCATTGTGGACCCGCGTGTGGCTTGCTTTTGCGTGACGCCCATCTGTCCGCATTCCTTTGTTGCACGGCCCTTGATTTTTTCGGACAGCTCGATGCTGAAAATTCGAAACGTGTGTGTGCGGGAAAAAATGCTGTATTTGACCGTGGACGGCAGAATGAATTTTGAACTGCACCTCAATCAAACGGTGCGCATCACCAAGGCGGCCATTTCCACCAAGCTGATTCGCGTCAAGAATTGCGGCTTTTACAAACGATTGCGGAACAAAATGGGCACTTCACAGTCCTAATGTCGAAAAAGGGAGTTGAACATATTATGAAAAAGAACCGACAGGAAAAGCTTTTGGAGCTGATTTCACGATATGAAATCAATACGCAGGAGGAGCTGCTTGCGCGGTTGCGCGAGCACGGCTACGATGCAACGCAGGCAACCATTTCCCGTGACATCCGTGAGCTGAAAATCGCAAAAATGACTACGGGAAAAGGCACTTACCGCTATGTTCTTCCGAAACGCGTGGAGACCGCAAGCTCCATCAAATTCAGCACTGCGCTGGTTGATTCCATTGTCAGCGTGGATTCTGTCAACAATTTGATTGTCATCAAAACCTATCCCGGTATGGCAAATGCCATGGCGGTTGGCATCGACGGCATGAATTTGGACCGTGTCCTCGGCTGTGTGGCGGGGGATGATACCATTCTCGTCATCACCCGAAGCAACGAGGATGCCGTTTCCATTTCCGATAGACTGCATGACCTGCTTCGCAGCTTTTAAACGGTATGCTACGGTCATTGCACATTGAAAATGTCGCCGTCATTCGAACGGCGGATGTGGATTTCGACGCGGGATTTTCCGTCTTGACGGGTGAGACGGGCGCGGGCAAGTCCATCCTTATTGACAGCATCAATCTTCTTCTCGGAAACAGGACGTCTGCGGAAATTGTGCGCTCCGGAGAAAAGCAGGCAACGGTCGGCGCGGTGTTTGAAAACTTAAACAGCGCCACAAGGCAGGCGCTTGCGGAGATGGGCTTTTCCTGCGAGGACGGAACACTGATGCTGCAAAGAACGCTGACGCGGGACGGACGCTCACAGTCAAGGCTGAACGGACAGGCCATCACCCAAGCCATGCAACGGGAAATCGCAAGGAGACTGGTGAATATCCACGGCCAAACCGACAGTCAAAAACTTTTGCAAAAGGCAAATCATTTGGAACTTTTGGATGCGTATCTTCATGACGGTGCGTTGCTGACGGCGTACTGCTCTGCGTACCGTTCCTGGAAGGAACTGAAAAAGAGGCTGCAGGACATCACGGAGGACGAGTCCGAAAGGCTCCGCCTTTGTGAGATGTTGAATTATCAGATTGCCGACATCGAGGGCGCAAAGCTGAGGTGCGGCGAGGAGGAGGAGCTCCTTGCGGAGCGGGACCGCTTGCTCCATTTGGACAAAATCAACCGCCAGGTTCACATTGCCTACCGCGCTTTGCGGGGCAGTGAAAAAAATTCCGCGTTCGACCTGGTGTCGCGCGCGGCTGCGGCCGTTTCTTCGTTAGAGAACATTGTGGACGGATGTGACGGGCTGGCAGAGCGCTTGGAAAATGTGCGCTCCGAAATCGAGGATGTGGCCGAGCTGGTGCAGGCTTACGCCGATGAGGACGGGGAAGAGCCCACGGCGCGGCTGGACCGCCTGGAGGGACGGTTGGACGCGATTGAAAAGTGTACGCGCAAATACGGCGGCAGTGTGGACAAGACGCTTGAATTTTGTGCAAACGCTCGGGCGCGGCTGGATGCATTGGAGCTTTCCGATGAGGCACGGCTTTCCTTGGAGCAGGATATTCTAAAACAGGAAAAGCAGTTGTCTCTTTATGCCGAGGAGCTGCATCGAAAGCGCGTGGAGGCAGCGTCGCAGGTTGAGCTTGCCGTCACCGAGGCGCTGACCTTTTTGGATATGCCCCGAGTAAAATTCAAAATTCGCGTGGAACAAACAGACTACGCCGCGAACGGCGCGGACGACGTGGAATTTTTGGTGGCTACCAACGTCGGAGAGCCCTTACAGCCGATGCGCAAGATTGCGTCGGGAGGAGAGCTTTCCCGCATTATGCTGGCGCTCCGCTCGGTGCTCAATGACAGGGACGGTGCCGATACCGTGATTTTTGACGAAATCGATGCGGGTGTGTCGGGCAAAACCGCACGCAAGGTTGGCATCAAGCTGCGCAAAACGGCGACTCAGGCACAGGTATTCTGCGTGACCCATTCGGCGCAAATTGCCTCCCTTGCACACACCCACTACCGCATTGAGAAAACCGAACGGGACGGACGCGCACAGACGCAGGTGGTCCGTTTGGATGAGAGGGAGCGTGTGGAGGAGTTGGCGCGCATTTTGGGCGGCATTCACATCACGGACGCGCAAAGAGCGGCAGCGGTAGCGTTGCTGCATGAATCGGATGAATAAGAGGAGTGCTTTCTATGCTCAAAACCAACGCCATGCGGATGCTGGACCGTGCCGGTATTTCTTATGAGGTGCTGACCTATCCGGTGGACGAAAACGACCTCAGCGGCGTACATATCGCAGAGGAATTGGGTTTTCCGCCCGAGCAAATGTTCAAAACTCTGGTGGCAAGAGGAAACCTGACGGGGCCGTTGGTGTTTTGCTTGCCTGTGGCAGAGGAGCTGAATTTAAAAGCGGCGGCGCAGCTGACGGGCAATAAGAAAATCGAAATGGTTCCCGTAAAGGAGCTGTTGCAGTTGACGGGCTACATTCGCGGGGGATGCTCTCCCATCGGAATGAAGAAAAAATTCCCCACCTATGTGGACAGCCGTGCCGAGCAGCTGGAGCAAATTACGGTCAGCTCGGGAGTCAGAGGCGCCCAACTGCTTTTGAATGCGCGGGAATTATTGCAATTTATACAAGCCGAGACGGCACATATCACCGTAAAATGATGAAAAAAGCTCTTGAAAGTCGCGGCTCTTTCCTGTATAATGAATATATTTGTGAAATAAACGAGGACGAAGTATGCAAACACTGAAAAAACTGATTGCCGAAGAGCTTCTTCGGGGCGTTCATTCCATCAACGCAGATGCGGATTTGAATGCAACGGACATTGCAGCAATGCTGGAGTATCCGCCGGATTCCGCAATGGGCGACCTTGCCTTTCCGTGCTTCCGCCTGAGCAAGGCTTTGCGCCGTTCTCCGGTGCAAATCGCGTCGACCTTGGCGGCTGCCGTCGAGCTTTCCTGCGTTTCCCGCGTGGAAGCGGTGAACGGATATTTGAATATTACCGTTTCGGATGACTACCTTGCCAACACGGTTTTGCCGGAAATTTTGGAGCGTCGGGAGGCTTACGGCTCTCAGAGCTTCGGCAAGGGCAAAAAGGTGGTTTTGGACTATTCCTCTCCCAATGTCGCAAAGCCGTTTCACATCGGCCATCTCGGCACCACCGTCATCGGTCACTCTCTGCGCCGGCTGCACGAGTTTGCGGGCTATGAATGCTACGGCATCAATTATCTCGGAGACTGGGGAACTCAATTCGGCAAGCTGATTGTCGCTTACCGCAAGTGGGGAAGCCGCGAGGACGTGGAGCAGGGCGGCATTGACAAGCTGGTGGAGCTGTATGTGCGCATCAACAATGCCATCTCCGGAGATGCGGAAAAGGGCATTCCGGCGGACCCCGTATTGGCCGATGAGGCACGTGCGGAGTTTCACAAGCTGGAGATGGGCGACGAGGAGAATTTGGCCATTTGGAGATGGTTCATCGAAATCAGCTTGGAGGAGTACAACAAAACCTACAAGCAGCTGGGCATCACCTTTGATTCCTACAAGGGCGAAAGCTTTTATACGGACAAAATGCCCGCGCAGGTGCAAAAGCTGCGTGACATGGGACTGCTGAAGCTGGATGACGGTGCATCCATTGTGGACCTTTCGGAATACAACATGCCCCCTTGCCTGATTCTCAAGCGAGACGGCTCCACGCTGTACCCGACCCGTGACATTGCCGCCGCGGTTTATCGCAAGGAGCATGAGCATTTTGACAAGGCTATTTACGTGACCAGCGCACAGCAGAGTCTCCACTTTGCACAGTGGTTCAAGGTGGTTGAGCTGATGGGGTACCCTTGGTACAACCAATTGGTGCATGTTCCGTACGGTACGGTTTCCCTCAACGGGGCAAAGCTGGCAACCAGAACGGGAAACGTGGTGTTGCTGCGCGATTTGTTTGCTTCCGCAATTGAAAAGGCCTCCGAAATCATCAACGAGAAAAATCCCGCCTTGGAGAACAAGGAGGAGGTTGCGGAGTCCATCGGTGTCGGTGCGGTCATCTTTTATTATCTTTCCAACAACCGTTTGAAGGACATCAACTTCAACATGGAGGAGGCATTGAGCTTTGACGGAAATACGGGACCGTACGTTCAGTATTCTTACGCCCGCGCATGCTCTGTACTAAGCCGTGCGGGGGAGGTGGATGCCTCGGCACCCATGGTTATCACCGCCGACGAGGAACGGGCGCTGTTGAAGCAATTGTGTCGATTCGGCGAGCGTGTATGCGCTGCCATCGAGGATTACGAGCCGAGTTATATTACCCGCTTTATTTTGGATGTGGCAACGGCGTTCAACCGTTTTTATCACAACTGTCCCATTCTTTCCGCAGAGGACAGTGCCGTGCGTGCCTCCCGCATTCGCATCACGGAGGCGGCGAAAATTGTTTTGGGCAATGCCTTTGAGCTGATTTGCCTGAAGAAGACTGAAAAGGTTTGAGCTTTGAATTGAGACGAAAAGAGAAAGGATACAGGAAAAATGTCAGGACACAGTAAATGGGCGAATATTAAGCACAAGAAGGAAAAAACCGATGCCGCAAGAGGTAAGATTTTCACCAAAATCGGCAAGGAGATTACCGTTGCGGTAAAGGAAGGCGGAGGAGACCCCGTTTCCAACTCTAAGCTTCGTGATTTGATTCAAAAGGCAAAGGCCAACAACGTACCCAACGACAATATCGAGCGTTGTATCAAAAAGGCAATGGGCTCCACCGCGGAAACCTATGAGGAAGTAACCTATGAGGGCTACGGTCCCGCAGGTGTAGCGGTGATTGTAACCGCCACCACCGATAACCGCAACCGTACTGCCGGAAACGTGCGTGCGTACTTTTCGAAATATCACGGCAACATGGGACAAACCGGGTGCGTCGGCTATTTGTTCTCCGACATCGGCGAAATTGTTATCAACAATGAGGATGGGGACATTGACGAGGACAAGCTGATGGAATGTGCGCTGGAGGCAGGTGCATCCGATTTCAAATCGGACGGAGATGTTTTTGTGGTATTTACCGAGCCGGATGATGTTTACGCGGTTCAAGATACCTTGAGAGAAGCGGGCTACGAGCTTCTTTCCGCCGAAAAGACCAAGCAGGCGTCCACATCGGTGACGTTGGAGAATGAGGACGACATCAAGTTTATGAATCTGTTGATTGAAAAGCTTGAGGAGGACGACGACGTCATGGATGTTTACCACAACTGGGAGAACTGCGACGATTGAGCGTTGTGCTCCGCAGAGCAAGCAATTCTTCTTACGGCGTGAAAAAGAACGCATCCAAAGCCGTACAAATGCTTCGAATGCGTTCTTTTCGGTATAGAAAAAAGAGCAAAATGCTCTGATGTATGAAAAATGCACACCTCAAAGGTTCCTGTGGGGGATGTCATAAGCTTGGCATTCACGTAGAACAGCACTGGGATGTGCAAAAAGGGGAACCTGCCGGAGTATTCCCCGACAGCAGAGATATTATACCTCAAAAAGCCTTTTTTGTAAATATTCAATTGTGACGAAAATCGGCAAAAAAATTTGTGTAAAAGCGTATGAAGTAGAAATTTTAAACGAAAAAGGCCTCTTTTTTTGTTGTTTTTTTCAATGGACACAGATGTCGTAGTAAAATGCCTTTTGGGAATGCTTGCACCGGAGCGTCAATCGGAGCATTTCCCTTAAAAAGACCGCTTCGAAACGCTCTTTTTTTCGATTTTTCCGTTTGGAGAAAAAAGAAAAATATTTTTTGATAAAAGCTATTGACAAGCGGGCGAAAACGGAGTATAATATTACAGAAAACAAAGCAGAGCTCTCCGCTCTCACCGTAACACCCGTTGTGCTTGCGGTTGATATTACCCGAGCCCACAGGTGGGGCTGTGGTCCCGTGCGGAGATTTTCATGTCTTTGTACGGTTATTTTTTTGCTTGGAGGTGTTGGATTATTAGCGCAAAGGACAGAGAGAAGGAAAACCTGCTCAACGAGGAGATTGATGCCAAGGAGGTTCGCCTGATCGGCCCCAACGGTGAAACGATGGGAATCATGAGTTCTTCCAAGGCGTTGGAGATTGCGTACGACCAGGGAATGGATTTGGTCATGATGACGTCGCAGTCAATTCCGCCCGTATGTAAGATTATGGACTACGGAAAGTTCCGTTTCGAGCGTGTAAAGCGTGAAAAGGAAGCGAAGAAGAAGCAACAGGTCATTGAATTGAAGGAAATTCAGCTTTCTTGTCGCATTGACACGCATGACTTTGAAACAAAGGTCAAGCATGCACACCGTTTTTTGACAGACGGAAACAAGGTGCGTGTTGTGATGAAGTTTAAGGGCCGCGAAATGAGCCATATGAACATCGGACGTGAAATTTTGGAGCGCTTTGAGGAGGCTTGCGCGGAGCTTGGCTCGGTGGATAAAAAGCCTTCGCTGGAAGGACGCTTCATGAGCATGGTCATTGTACCTGTCAAGGCAAAGTAATCCTTCGCGGGCATCGAAAGCTGCTTTGAACCGCAAAAAAACAACAAAATGAGAATGACTTCGGCTACCCAACGCCGAAGGATGAAAAGGAGTTATGAAAATGGGAAAGGTCAAAACACATAAGGCTTCTGCCAAGAGATTTTCCGTTACTGCAAACGGCAAGGTAAAGATGTTCCACAGCTCTCACCGTCATAAGACCGGTCAGAAGAGCGCAAAGCGTCTGAGACATCTGCGCTCCAGCGCAATGCTTCAGGGCAAGATGGCAGAGAACATGAAAACCTTGATTATGAAATGAGAAGAAACGGAGGATTTTAAAAAATGGCAAGAGTAAAGGGCGCAATGATGACGCGCAAAAGAAGAAAAGCGACATTGAAGGCTGCAAAGGGCTATTGGGGCGCAAAGTCCAAGCACTTTAAGATGGCAAAGCAAGCCGTGATGAAGAGCGGAAACTATGCCTTCGCCGGAAGAAAGATGAAAAAGAGAGACTTCCGTTCCTTGTGGATTACCAGAATTTCCGCACAGGCAAAGGTTTGCGGCATGAACTATTCCACCTTCATGCACGGACTGAAGAAGGCCGGCATCAACCTCAACCGGAAGATGCTGTCCGAAATCGCAATTTCCGACAAGGAAGCATTTGCGGCATTGGCAGAGCAGGCAAAAGCGGCACTTTGATGCAGCAGTTCGAAAACCCGATGGTTTCATCGGGTTTTTTTCCGTACATGGAGATGCTTTTGTTCCCGCTTTTGAGGGATATTTTTTTGCAAAGGGGGAGCCTTGATGGTTTTCAAACAAGAAATAATCAGTTCCAGACAGAATCAAAATGTTGTGCTGCTGTGTAAGCTTTCCGACCGAAAGGAACGCGAAAAAACGGGGTTGTTCCGATTTGACGGAGTGAAGCTGTTGGGTGAGGCTTTGCGCAACGGGGTGGACCTACATGCACTTTTCTTTCGTGCGTCCTCGTGTGACGCCCTACTGTCCAAGCTTTCGGAAGCACAACAAGCGGAGCTTTCGCGCCTTGCAAGCCCCTCTTTTTTACTTTCGGATGCATTGTTTGATAAAATTTCAGAGGAAAAATCGCCCGAAGGTGTGATATGTGTGGCAAAATATATTGACAAATTTCAAAAAAAGATTACAATATATAATAGCGATGATTTTTTGAAGCTGAAAAACGAGAAAATCGTGCTGTTGGAGTCGGTGCGTGACCCTTCCAACATCGGCGCGATTATCCGCAGCGCTGCGGCATTCGGCATCGACCGCCTGCTCATCAGTGCGGATTGTGCCGACATCTATCACCCCAAGGCTGTCCGCGCTTCCATGGGGACCCTGTTTTCTCAGGCGATTGACCGTACCGAGGACTTGCCTGCGGCGATTCGGGCGTTGCGCGAGACGGGAAGGCGCGTCTATGCCGCCGCACTGGACGAGAGCGCTTTGACGCTTGGAACGGTACCCCTGCAAAAGGGGGATTGTGTGGTCATCGGCAACGAGGGGCACGGGCTGACGGAGAGTACGGCGGCCGCATGTGACGGCAGCATCATCATTCCCATGAGCAACCGTGCCGAGTCCCTCAATGCGGCGGTTGCGGCCTCTATTTTGATGTGGGAGTTTTCCAGATGACGTGAACCGTTCGAGACGTTATTCGACGCTTGACAGAAAGGAGCTTTTATGCAACAACGGGATGCCCTTTTTTGGGTGTGGCTATCCGAGGCCACAGGCCCTGCCTGTAAGGATTTTAAAACCCTGATTGAGCTGTACGAGAATCCGTATGACATTTTTCATGCGGATGAATCGGAGCTCGAACGCGTTCCTTATTTGACACAACGAACCTTCGATGCTTTGCGCCAAAAGGATTTACAGCCCGCGTATGCGATTCTCGGCCGTTGCGAAAAGCTTGGCATTGAAATTCTGACCTATCACGATGAGCGCTATCCGAAGCTGCTTCGCGAAATCAAGGCGCCGCCCGCGTTGCTGTATTATCGCGGCACTCTTCCGAATTTCAACGAGTCGCTCTGCGTGGGGATGGTCGGAACGCGGAACATGAGTGAATACGGCATGGAAACCGCGTATAAAATATCTTATGAGTTGGCGGCTGCCGGAGCGGTAACCGTCAGCGGAATGGCCACGGGCATCGACGGCGTTTGCGCCGGTGCAACCATTGCCGCAAAAGGGAAAACCGTAGCTGTGCTGGGGTGCGGAGTGGATGTGCTCTATCCGTACCATCACCGTCGGCTCGGCGAGGCAATTGCTCAAAACGGTGCGCTGATTTCCGAGTATGCACCCGGGGTGAAGCCCGTTCATTATCATTTTCCCGTGCGCAACCGCATCATCAGCGGAATGACTCAGGGAACGGTTGTGGTGGAGGCCGGCGTCCAAAGCGGCTCCCTGATTACCGCGCGCGATGCCGTTTTGCAGGGAAGAGACGTATTTGCGCTTCCGGCCAATGTCGGGAGCAAGGGCGCAGAGGGAACCAACGGGCTGCTGCGAGACGGTGCGAATTTATTGCTGGATACCGGAGATATTCTCCGAAAATACGATTATATTTTTGCGGAAGCAATCAATTACGAGGCCTTTGAAAAAGCCAAAAAGCATTCTGCGGCGGACCGTCGGTGGTTGGACAGTCTCGGGGTGATTTCCTTGCAGAAGCCCTCCGAGAGCGGCTCCGCTCAGGCCCGAAGCGCTTTGGTGAAGGCTTCCGGCTCTGTGACAAAGGAAACGAAAAAAGAGACCGAGAATCGGGAACGAAAGGACAAAATCGCATCGGCGGAAAAGCCGTTGCCCACCCTTTCGCCCGTTCAATATGCGGTGCTGGAGGCCATTCCGGACGACGGTGCGGTTTCCGCAGACGCGTTCAGTACTTTGGGGCATCCTTACGGTGAAACCGTTGCCGCCCTGACCACATTGGAAATTATGGGGCTGGTGAAAAAGCTGCCCGGTGCACTTTATATCAGAGCATAAATCGCTGTTACAAAAGAGAGAAAGGAATAAAACATGGCAAACAATTTGGTGATTGTGGAGTCCCCCTCTAAGGCATTGACCATTAAGGGATACCTCGGAACCAATTACAAGGTAGTTGCTTCCATCGGGCACGTCCGTGACCTTCCGAAAAGCAGTCTTGGAATTGACATCGAGCACGATTTCGATGCACATTATATCAACATTCGAGGCAAGGGAGATTTGATTAAGGAGCTCCGAAAGGAGGCCAAAGCGGCCAACAAGGTTTTTCTTGCAACCGACCCCGACCGCGAAGGAGAGGCCATTTCCTGGCATCTTGCGGCGGCACTTGCGCTTCCGGAGGATAAAATTTACCGTATTTGCTTCAATGAAGTAACCAAAACGGCTGTGCGTACTGCCATCAAGGCTCCGCGTCAAATCGACATGGACCTGGTCAATTCTCAGCAAACCAGACGTATTTTGGACCGCATCCTCGGCTATAAGCTCAGCCCGCTGCTTTGGAAAAATGTCAAAAGCGGGTTGAGCGCAGGACGCGTACAGTCGGTTGCTACCCGAATCGTCGTGGAAAGGGAAGAGGAAATCCGCAATTTCGTTCCCGAAGAATATTGGACCATTGATTCCACCCTGTACAGCAAGGACAATAAAAAATTTCAAGTTCATTTCTGGGGCAATGCCGACGGAAAGATGCGCCTGACCAACGAAGCACAGGCGTTGGCGGTGGCAAATGCCGTCAACGGAAAGCCTTATACGGTTTCCTCCGTGCGCCGTGCCGAGCGCCGTAAAATGCCTGCCGCACCTTTTACCACCTCCACCTTGCAGCAGGAGGCGTTTCGCAAGCTGGGCTTCCAATCTCAAAGAACCATGCGTGTCGCACAGGAGCTTTACGAAGGCGTCAACCTCGGCTCCGAGCTTGGCGGGGTACAGGGTTTGATTACCTATATGCGTACCGACTCGGTTCGTGTGTCTGTTGACGCTCAAACGGCCGCAAGAGAATTTATTACGCAAAAGTACGGGGAGCGCTATTGCCCGGAGGTTCCCAGAGTTTATAAAACCAAGGCAGGCGCCCAGGACGCGCACGAGGCCATTCGTCCCGCAAGAGCGGATTATGAGCCGCACAAAATTTCCAAGCACCTGACGCCCGACCAGAACAAATTGTATAAGCTGATTTGGGAGTGCTTTATTGCCAGCCAAATGGAATCCGCGGTGTTGGATACCATCTCCATCGATTTCGATGCTGCCGGATATATCTTCCGTACCAGCGGATATTCCGTAGCTTTTCCCGGTTACATGGCACTGTATGAGGAAAGTGAGGAGGAAACCGGTAATCAGGAGGAGCAGAAGGAGGTCAAGGACATTCGTCTGCCTCAATTGGAAGCCGGCGAGGCCCTGCGGGCGGATGACGCGGACCTGACACAGCATTTTACCGAGCCTCCCGTTCGTTATAACGATGCTTCGCTGATTCGAATGCTCAAGGATTTGGACATCGGACGTCCCAGTACCTACACTGCCATTATTACGACCATCATCACCAGAAATTACGTCAAGCGCGAGGGCAAGAGCTTTGTGCCTACGCCGCTGGGTGAGGTCACCAACCGCCTGATGAAGGAAAATTTCCCGACTATTGTAGATTACGGGTTTACCGCGGATATGGAGCGTGAGCTGGATGAAATCGAGTCCGGTAACGCAACCATGCTGGATGTTTTGGGCGAATTTTGGAAGGACTTTTCCAAGCAGCTGGAGGAGGCCGAAAAGAGCATCGGTGCCAACACCATTGAAATTCCTCCGGAGGAAACCGATTTCATTTGCGAAAAGTGCGGCAGTCGCATGGTGGTTCGCAACGGGCGTTTCGGCAAGTTTGCCGCTTGCCCCAACTATCCGAATTGTCGCAACACCAAGCCCCTGACGGCGCCTGTTGCCGACGAACGCACTGCGGAGGGGCAGGATGCGGAAAAGAAGACTCCCGTGATTGCGGACTTCAAGTGCGAGAAATGCGGCTCGGATATGCTCCTGCGCACCGGCAAATTCGGCAGCTTCTATGCTTGCAGTCGTTATCCCGAGTGCAAGTTTACCAAAGCACGCGTGCGCGAAACGGGTGTCAATTGCCCGAAGTGCAATGCAAAGGTCATTACGAAATTCGGCAGAAATCACACGGTATTTTACAGTTGTGAACGCTATCCCGAATGTGATTTTTCTTCGTGGGATATGCCCGTTGCCGAAAATTGCCCTCAATGCGGGAAATTGCTCTTCCACAAGAAGGGAAAAAATATGTTGATTTGTCACGATAAGGCGTGCGGCTATACCCGTGAAATCGAGGAAGACGCATCCAAGGACGGAACGGAGCAGGCATGAGAGCCGCAGTCAATGTTTACGGTGCGGGATTGGCGGGATGTGAGGCTGCTTGGCAGCTTTCCCGCCGCGGTGTTCCGGTGCGCCTGTATGAAATGAAACCGCAAAAATACACCCCCGCGCATCATGATGCGCGCTTTGCCGAGCTGGTTTGCTCCAATTCCTTGCGCTCCGATTGCGTTTCCAACGCCGTCGGCTTGCTGAAGGAGGAGATGCGCCGATTGGATTCTTTGGTGATGGAAGCGGCGGACGCCACCAGAGTTCCCGCGGGCTCCGCGCTTGCGGTGGACCGCAACCTGTTTTCTCAGTTTATCACCGATCGCATTCGCTCCTGCAAGGAGATTGAGGTGATAGAATGCGAGGCGAGCGAAGTGGCAGAGGCGGAAATCAATGTAATTGCCACCGGACCGCTGACCTCTCCGCCGATGACCGAATACATTCTCCGAACGTTGGGCTGCTCCAATTTGCATTTTTTCGATGCGGCGGCTCCCATTGTGGATTTTTCTTCGGTGAATATGGACATTGCTTATTTTGCCTCCCGTTACAACAAGGGAGATGCGGATTATGTCAACTGTCCGATGAACAAGGAGCAGTATGACGCTTTTTACGAGGCCCTGCTTTCCGCGCAGGAGGCAGAGCTGAAGGAATTTGACCGTGAAAGCCAGAAGGCACCGAATGTATTCGAGGGGTGCATGCCCGTGGAGATAATGGCGCGTCGCGGCTATGATACGCTGCGCTATGGTCCGTTGAAGCCGGTCGGATTGGTGGACCCTCGTGTGGGCAAGGAAGCCTATGCCGTTGTTCAACTGCGTAAGGAGAATGCCGCGGGCACGATGTTCAATTTGGTCGGCTTTCAAACGCATCTTACCTTTCCGGAGCAGAGAAGGGTATTTCGGATGATCCCGGGATTGGAGAATGCCGAGTTCTTGCGTTACGGAATTATGCACCGCAACACCTACCTCAATTCCCCGGATTTTCTTTCTCCCACCTATGCGATGCGAAACCGAAAAAATATCTTTTTTGCGGGGCAGATTACCGGTGTAGAGGGCTATGTGGAGTCGGCGGGCAGCGGTCTTGTGGCGGGTATCAATGCGGCAATGCTGGCGCTCGGTCAAAAGGAAGTGCTCTTTCCCGCAGAGACAATGCTCGGTGCAATGGCGGATTATGTCAGCCGGGGCGGCATGGGCAAATTTGTGCCTATGAACGCCAATTTCGGCATTGTTCCGCCGTTGGAGCACCGTGTCAAGGGCGGAAAAAGCGCCAAAAACGAGAAGCTTGCGGAGCGTGCATTGGAGGCCGTTTCTTCTATGGCACGGGAGCTGACCTTGTCGGCATCCTCCGCACCCGAATTTTGAATCAAAGCGGGAAACCGCGATACAAGGAATAAAACACATGAGAATCATAGTTGATGTAATGGGCGGCGATAAGGCACCCGAGGAAACAGTGAAGGGGGTTATTCAGGCAACCCGCGAGTTGAACGCCAGTTATATTATGGTGGGCAATCGCTTTGAAATCGAGCGAATTGCAAAGGAGAACGATTTTGACATTCGACGCATCGATATCGTTCACACCGAATCGGTGCTTACCATGGAGGATGACCCGCTTTGCGTGGTTCGCGCAAAGCAGGATTCTTCCATGGCGGTCGGCTTGCGACTGCTTGCGCAAGGTCAGGGGGATGCCTTTGTCAGCACGGGCAATACGGGCGCACTGTTTACCGGCGCCACTTTGATTGTACGCAAGGCAAAGGGCGTTTCCCGTGCGGGAATCGGAACGGTGCTTCCGTTGCAAAATCCCGTTTTGCTGTTGGATACCGGTGCCAATATTTCGGTGACCGAGGAAAATCTGGAGCAATTTGCCGAGATGGGCTCCGCCTACATGCGCAAAATGTACGGCATTGAGAATCCGCGTGTCGGATTGTTGAATAACGGTGCCGAGTCCCACAAGGGAACCGCCCTTCAGCAAGCGGCGTATAAGGTGCTCGGTGAAAATCAAAATATCAATTTCGTGGGCAATATCGAAGCAAGCATTTTGCCGTTCGATGTTTGCGATGTCATTGTTACGGACGGCTTTACCGGAAACATTTTGCTCAAATGCACCGAGGGGCTGGGTAAGCTTTTGCTGGGCAAGCTGAAGGATGTGCTGTACAGCACACCGGTTACCAAGGTGGCGGCACTTTCCATGAAAAAGCAGCTGGGTGCGATGAAAAAGGACTTTGACGCCTCCGAGCACGGCGGCGCACCGCTTTTGGGTATTTCCAAGCCGGTCATCAAGGCGCACGGCTCCTCGGACGCAAAGGCGTTCAAGAACGCAATTCGTCAAGCCATTGCTTATGCGAATTCCGGCGTGATTTACGAGGTGGCGGATGCGGCAGCGGCTTATGCGGAGCGCAAAAAGAGCCTGCGTCAGGCGGAAAAAGACGCAAAGTAATTTCAAAAACGATATCAAAATAATTTTGAAACCGAACAGAAAGGAGACGGTGGCAATGCCAAAATCCTTGGAGAGCCTCCAAGCGCGTCTTGGTCACGATTTTACACATATCAAGCTTTTGGAGCAAGCAATGACGCATTCCTCCTATTCCAATGAGACGGGTGCGCGAAACCATCATTTGCTGTGCAACGAGCGATTGGAGTTTTTGGGAGATTCGGTTCTTTCCGTGGTGAGCAGCGATTACCTGTATCGCCACTATCCCGAAATCCCGGAGGGCGACCTGACGCGCATTCGCGCTGCCGTGGTTTGCGAGGAGGCACTTGCTTCATATGCCGAAAAAATCGATTTGGGCGCGTACCTTTTGCTCGGCAAAGGGGAAACCAACTGCGGAGGAGCGAAAAAGCCAGCCATTTTGGCAGACGCCTTTGAGGCAACGCTTGCCGCGATTTACTTAGACTGCGACGGTTGGCAGGGGATTGAAGCGGTGGCAAGGTTTTTGGAGCCGTTTTTGAAGGAAGCGCTTCGGGAAATCCCCGAAAGCGGCTGTCATGCCGACAGCAAATCCCGCTTACAGGAATTCATTCAAAAGGATCAGGGACATCCCGAATACCGTTTGGTGGAGGAGAGCGGTCCCGACCACAATAAAACCTTTACCGTGGAGGTATATTTGGACTCCAATTGCATCGGCAGAGGTGTGGGACATTCCAAAAAAACTGCCGAGCAGGCAGCGGCAAAAAACGCATTGCTTCTGTTTGGCGTAGACGGCTGATATGTCCCATCGCAACATTCCCGTTTTTATTCCGCATTTGGGCTGTCCGAAGCACTGCGTGTTTTGCGACCAGCGTGCGATTTCCGGCTGTACTTCCTTTCAGGAAGACGCGGTGAAGGAATTGCTCGAGGCTTCTTTGCAAACCGTTGAGGAGGGGGCCGAAACCGAAATCGCCTTTTTCGGCGGCTCCTTTACGGGAATCGACCGCGGTTTGATGCTTCGGCTGTTGACGTTGGCATACGGCTACATTCAACAGGGACGTGTGCAATCCGTTCGGTTGTCCACCCGTCCAGATTACATCGACGACGCCGTTTTGGAGCTGTTGAAGCGTTACGGTGTGCGCCATATTGAATTGGGATTGCAAAGCATGGACGACGCCGTTTTGACGGCAGTCAAGCGCGGTCACAACAGCGCTTGTGCGGAGTCGGCTTGCCGAGCCGTTCGGGCGCACGGCTTTGTGTTGGGCGGTCAAATGATGGTCGGCTTGCCCGCTTCCACGGCGGAAAGCGAATGCGAAACGGCAAAAAAGCTTTGCGCACTGGGGGTTGATGAGGTGCGTATTTATCCCACCGTGGTATTTCACGGCACCGAGCTTGCACGCATGACCGCGCGGGGGGAATACACGCCCTTGACGGTGGAGGAGGCGGCGGAACGCTCTGCCGCAGTGCTGCGCATTTTTTCGGAGCATCACGTCAAGGTGCTGCGCATCGGGCTTTGCGCTTCGGAAGAGCTGAGCTCTCCTCAAAGGGTACTTGCAGGTCCCAACCATCCCGCTCTCGGCGAGCTGGTGTGGAATGCATATTATTACCGTCTGATGACGCAAAAATTGGAGCAATGCGGACTTTTGGGAAGGCGGGTCATTTTGAGCCTTCCTCCGCGGGAGCGTTCCAAGGTCATCGGGCAAAGGCGCGCCAACCTGTTCCGCCTTCAACGGGAAACGGGAACGGAGGTTTGCCGCATTCAGGAAGAACAACAGGCAAGAGGTGTTTCGTTTGCACCTGTTGCAGAGAGAACATTCATCAAAGAAGGAGAGCACAACAGTGTATCTGAAATCCTTAGAGATGCAGGGCTTTAAGTCCTTTCCGGACAAGACCAAGCTGGTTTTTGAAAAGGATACGGAGGTCCGTGTGGAGGAGCGCGGAGAATCGCACGATGTTACGGTAATCGTGGGACCCAACGGCTCCGGAAAATCCAATATTGCCGACGCCATGCGGTGGGTTCTCGGTGAAATCTCCTCCAAAAGCCTTCGCGGCTCCAAAATGGAGGACGTGATTTTCGGAGGAGCGGACAGCCGACGCCCCATGGGGTATGCGGAGGTTTCCGTGACCTTTGACAATCGCGGAGAATTTGCGCGGTTGGATTGCCCGTATGACGAGGTGATTGTAACCAGAAGATACTATCGCGCCGGGGAAAGCGAATATTTTATCAATCGTAAGGGCGTTCGTCTGAAGGACATTTATGAGCTGTTTATGAATACCGGTATCGGTCGTGACGGCTATTCCATCATCGGTCAGGGACGCATTGCGGAAATGGTCTCCCGTAAAAGCGAGGAGCGGCGCAGTACCTTTGAGGATGCCTCCGGAATTGCAAAATATCGTTACAAAAAGAACGAGGCGGAACGCAAATTGAAGGATACCGAGGAAAATATGCTGCGGGTCAACGACATTTTCCGAGAGGTTTCCTCACAGGTCGGGCCGTTGCAAAAGGAGGCGGAAAAGGCAAAGAGAGCCATTGAGCTGATGGATTCCAAAAAGTGTGCCGATGTCAGCCTTTGGCTGTACGACACCGAGCGCCTGCGCGAGGAGCTGTCCGTGGCCGAAACCGAAATGCAACACGTTTCCTTTGACCTTTCCGCGGCCGAGGATGCCATTGCTTCCTTGGAAAACCAAAATGCGAAGCTTTTTGAGGCCTCGCAAAGCAGCAAGCTGGAGTCCGAGGAGCTTCTGACTCAAATTCGAGGACAAACCGAATGCTGTCATACGCTGGAGAGTGAGTACCGTGTGGCTGAGAATACCGTTTCTCATGCCAGGGATTTGATTGAGTCCACCGAAATTTCTTTGCACGGCGTGGAGGAATCCGTCAAAGCAGGCAAAGAAAAGCTTGCCGTGCACGATGAAAAAACGCAACAGCTGAAGCAGAGGGAAGCCGAGCTGACAGCGGAACAGGCCGCATTGACGCAGGAAAAGGAAGCTTTGACGCAAAAAGCGGAGCAGTTGGAGCTTGCCGTTGCGCAGGCACTGGAGGATGTGCGCAATTTGGAGAATGAAGCGGTGGATGTGAAGGTGCGTCTTTCCGTTTTGGAAAATGCAAAAAATTCCGACACCGACAAAAACAGCTCTGCCATCAACGAATTGGCGGAGTATCGCCGCATTTCGGATGATTTGACCGCACAGTGTCAGGCAAAGGAAAGAACCATTGCAAAATACAACGAGGAAATTGCCGCGTTGGATGCCGAGCTTGCTCAAGTTGAGCAAGAGCTTCGGGATGCAAACGCATTGTTGAAGGCGGAAAGCGACAGAAAAAATGCCGAAATGCTGCGCCGCGATTCGATCGCGCAGCGTATTTCCACTTTCCGTGCGATGGACGAGCATTTTGAGGGATATTCCAATGCCGTGCGTTACGTGATGAAGCGGTATGAGGAGGGGCGCATTACCGATGCGCACGGAGCACCCTGCGGCACCGTTTACGGTCCGCTTTCCAAGGTGATTTCCGTGGAGGACCGTTACATTACCGCAATTGAAATCGCTCTCGGCGCAAATTTGCAAAACATTGTGGTGGAGGACGAAGTCACCGCAAAGGCGGCCATGCTTGCCCTCAAGCGCGGTGAAGCCGGACGGGCAACCTTTTTCCCGCTCACCTCGATGAAGGCGTCAACGCCCACCAAAGAGATGAATGATGCCATGGGCTATGAGGGCTACATCGGAGTTGCCGACAGTCTGGTGTCGGCACAGCCGCAGTTTCGTTCGGTGCTGTCGGCTCTCTTAGGCAAAACCGTGGTGTTTGATAACATCGACCATGCCACGGTGATGGCAAAGCGACTGAATTACCGTGTGCGCGCAGTGACCCTGGACGGTCAGCAAATCAATGTCGGAGGCTCCTTTACGGGTGGTTCGATTCGCACCGGCAGCGGAATTTTGTCCCGTGCCGGAGAAATCAAGCGTCTGGAGGCAGAGCTTGCCGAGCGCAATCGCGCTGTGGAAAAATCGGATGCTTCGGTTGCACAGGCCCAAAAGCGTGTGCAGGAGGGAGAGAACGCCCGACTTTCCGCAGAGGAGCGCAAGGAGCTGTTGGCGGTTTTGCGCAATACGGAAAACGGTCAGTTGGATACCTTGCGCGCCAAGCTGGATGCAAACGACACCTTGCTGGAAAAGCTGAAGGGCGATATGCATGAGTACGAGGCGGCAAGGGTGCAATACGAGACGGATATTGAGAGCCTGCGCGCGGAGGGACGGCAGCTGTCCGGTCGCATCTCCGAAATTACGGCATATCGCAATGAGAAAAACGAAGAAAAGGGCGAAACGGTTCTCCGTTTGGATGAAATCGGCCGACAGTTGACCGAGTTGTATATTCGCATCAGCGAGGTGCAAAAGGATGTTGAAACCGAGCAAACCCTGAAAAACACGACGCAGGAGCGTTTGACGGCATTGGAGAGCGAGCGAACGGTGTTGAACGGGCGCATCAACACCCAAATCGAGCAGATTCGCATCACTGAGGAGGCGATGGCGCACAACCGAAGCTCCTATCGAGAGGCTTCTGCGCTGTTGGAGGAGCTCAACGGCAAACGAAACGTGCTGGAAAAGGACAACTTTGAATTTGAGCGCAAGCTCAATGATTTGAACCAAAAGCTCCATGACCGCATGAATCAAAAGGAATTGATTTTCCATAGCTACACCAAATGGGAATCCAAGCTTTCCTCCCTTCGCGAAACGCAGGATAAGCTGGCCACCAAGCTGTGGGATGACTATGAGCTGACCCGTGCAGACGCCGTTGCTCTCGGTTATCCTCCCGTCACCAAAGAAAACCGTACAGAGCTGCTTGCTTTGCAAACCGACTGCAAAAACAAATTGCGCAGCATCGGACATGTGGATTTGGATGCGGTTAACAAATATGATGAGCTGAAGCAACGTTACGATTACATGAGTACGCAAATCAATGACCTGGAAAAGTCCAAAAAGGAGCTGACGGGAATCATTGAGCAGCTGGAGGTGGAAATGAAAGCCTCGTTTGTGGATTCCTTCAATCGCATCAACGAAAACTTCGGAAAGGTGTTTGCCGAGCTGTTCGGCGGCGGCTCCGCGGAGCTGTCCTTGACCGACCCCGAAAATGTTTTGGAAAGCGGAATCGAAATCAAAGCGGCGCCTCCCGGAAAAATCATCAAGAATTTAATGCAGCTTTCGGGCGGAGAGCAGGCCTTTATCGGAGTTGCGCTGTTCTTTGCCATTTTGCAGGTGAATCCGACACCGTTCTGTATTTTGGACGAGATTGAGGCCGCATTGGATGAGGTCAATGTCGATCGTTTGGCACAGTACATCAAACGGTATTCTCACGGAACACAGTTTATTATGATTACACACCGTCGCGGCACCATGGCTGCGGCAGACCGCTTGTACGGCGTGACCATGCCGGAGCACGGTATTTCCAAAGTGTTGATGCTGGACGTCAACGACATTTCAAAGAAGAAGGGAGATGATTGGGATGGGATTTTTGGATAAACTGTTTGGGAAACGAAAAAAGCAGGAGCAAGTCCAAGAGCAAACCAATGAACAAACCTCCTCCGTTTCGGAAGAAGAAAAGGTGCAAAAGCCAGCTGCCGGAGAGCTTCCGAAAGTGGAGGAAGCCTCGGTAGTAGAGGAGACTCCGGTAGTAGAGGAGACTCCGGTAGTAGAGGAGACTCCGGTAGTAGAGGAGACTCCGGTAGTAGAAGAAACCCCGGTAGTAGAAGAAGTCCCGGTGATAGAAGAAGCCCCGACAGTTGAAGCCACTCCGACAGTTGAGGAGGCTCCGGTAGTTGAAGAAGTTCCTGCGGTTGAAGAAGCTGCGACAGTTGATGAAAAACCGATAATTGAGGAGGCTCCGGCCGAGGCGCCGATGACCGAGGCGGTTCGTAAGAAAGAGAAAAAATCCTTTTGGGGCCGTGTACGCTCCGGACTGGCAAAAACCAAGCAGGCATTGTTCGGTCAAATTGACGATTTGCTGAAAAATTTTGTCAAGGTCGACGAGGACTTGCTGGAGGAGCTGGAGGAAATTTTGATTTGCGCCGATGTGGGAATCAATGCCACGGAGGAAATCATCGAACAGCTTCGGGAGCAAATCAAGGACGGCAGACTCAAGGAAAAGGAGCAGGTTTTAACGGCTCTTCGTGACATCCTCGGCAATATGATCGGCGAAGGGGAGCCCCTGCGATTGGACACGACTCCGAGTGTGGTGCTGGTCATCGGCGTGAACGGTGTCGGTAAAACCACTGCAATCGGTAAAATCTCAAATCAATTGCGTAAGCAGGGAAAAAAGGTTGTGGTTGCGGCGGCCGACACCTTCCGTGCGGCGGCAATCGATCAGTTGGCAGTTTGGTGTGAACGCGCAAAGGTAGAGCTGGTTCGTCAAAACGAGGGCAGTGACCCCGCGGCGGTGGTATTCGATGCCTGCCATGCGGCCAAAAACAAAAAGGCGGATGTTTTGATTATCGATACTGCGGGACGTCTGCACAACAAGGCCAATTTGATGAATGAGCTTGCCAAAATCAATCGCGTCATTGACCGCGAGTTGCCCGGCGCATCGCGTGAAAATCTTTTGGTATTGGACGCTACCACCGGTCAGAACGCCATCATTCAGGCCAAGGAATTCAAAAATGCCGCCGCGTTGACGGGATTGATTCTCAACAAGCTGGACGGAACCGCAAAGGGCGGCGTGGTCATTTCCATTCGCCGAGAATTGAATATTCCCGTGAAGTTCATCGGTGTCGGTGAAAAAATCGACGATATGCAGGAATTTGACCAAGAAGAATTCGTAAAGGCTTTGTTTGAATAAGGTACAAAAGGAAATCGGTTGTATGAAAATAGTCGTTGCATCTCAAAATCAAAACAAAATCAGGGAATTGCGTACGTTGCTGCTGCAAAGCTTTGCGGACGTGGAGCTGCTTACCCTTGCCGACATCGGTGTTACGGAGGAAATCGAGGAGAATGGCAATACCTTTGAGGAAAACGCCTTGCTCAAGGCCAGAGTCGCCGCGAAAAGCGGGATGATCGGTGTTGCGGATGATTCCGGCTTGACCGTGGATGCGTTGGGCGGTGCTCCGGGCATTTACTCCGCACGCTACGCTGCCCGCTGCGGTTACGGCACTGAGCACGATGACGAGGACAACAATCGGGCATTGCTGTACAATTTGCACGATGTGAAGGATGAGGAGCGGGGCGCCGCCTATGTGTGTGCCATTGCTTGTGTGCTGCCCGACGGCAGAGAATTTACGGTGCGCGGTGAGGTACGCGGACGGTTGCTGCGTGAAAAGCTCGGCGACGGTGGGTTCGGTTATGACCCCCTGTTCTTTTATGAACCCTACGGAAAGAGCTTTGCGCAAATCACCGCGGAGGAGAAGCATCTCGTTTCCCATCGCGGAAAGGCGATTCGCCTGTTTGTACAAAAATTGGAGGAAATGGTTTCTCAATGAAATTTTCGGATTGTTTCTTTTCACCCGCAAAGCGAAGGATTTCCGTGTTGTTCGGTGTAATCTCCTTTGCACTGGCGTTGCTGTTTACCACGCCGCAGGGGGCGTTACTGGTTGGAGCGATGACCGTATTGGTGTCCTCTGTTTTGTTGCCCGTGATGACCTATGCGGAGCTGCGTCCTTATAACAAAATGCGCAAAACCATTCCGCAACCATTTTTAACCGAGCAGAGAGTTCGCTTCACCGTCAATGGCGGAACCGTCGGAGGCTTTATGATTCTGACGGAAGGGGCCGTTTATTTCCTTTCCACGGAAAGGGGAAAGCATGTTTTAGAGCTGAAGCGTAAGGATATTACCGCGCTCAGGCTGGAGGAGGAGCATTCGCTTCGTTTCTTCATCAACAACCATCAATATGTACAGGTGCTGACAGCCAAGGCGCAGGAATTGTACCGATTGCTGCTGCAACAGGGATGGAGCACCTCGTCCGGAAAGGCATGACATGATTACATCCAAACAACGCGCTTATTTGCGCGGACTGGCAAACAATATGGACACCATTATGCAAATCGGGAAGAACGGGTTGAGTGACAATTTGCTGAAAACCGTTTCCGATGCGCTGGAGGCAAGAGAGCTGATTAAGCTTTGCGTGCTGGAAAACAGCGGGGAGGAGCCGAAAACGGTTTTGAACGCGCTTTGCAAGGAATTGACGGCAGAGCCCGTTGCGGCAACGGGACGCAAAATTATTTTGTATCGCCGTTCCGAAAACAAGCCCGTCATCGAGCTCCCGGAAAAATGACACGCATCGGTATTTACGGAGGCACTTTTTCGCCTCCGCACAAGGGGCATGTGCAAGCCGCAAAGGCCTTTATGGAGCAGATGTGGTTGGATATTCTCTATGTCATTCCGACGGCCTATCCTCCGCACAAGGAGATGGATTTTCCCGTGTCGGCGGAGCATCGATTGGAAATGTGCCGTCGCGCCTTTGCGGGAACGGAGGGCATTTATGTATCGGATTTGGAAATTCGTCGCGGCGGAAGAAGCTACACGGTGGAAACCCTGCGGGAGCTTTCCGGAGAGAATCGGCGTCTGTTTTTGCTGTGCGGAACGGACATGATGCTGACGCTGGACCAATGGAGGGAGCCCGCGGAAATTTTTCGTCTGTGCTATCCCGTGTACATTCGACGGGAGGATGACCGCTCGCTTGATTCTGAAATCATTCGAAAAAACGGGGAATATCAAAAAAAGTACGGAAAGATTGTGCGTAAAATCATCACCGAGCCGATTGCGGTTTCCTCCGAGCAGGTACGTGCCATGCTGCGGGACGGACGTTCCGTTTCGGATTGGGTTGCGCCGTCGGTGGAACAATACATTGCGGACAATCATTTGTATGTTTAAACGAAGGAAAGGAGCGGAACGATGAAAGAGTTTACGGAAGAAATGCTGTCGGAACTGCGTGCGCAGGTCATGTCGGCGATGTCCCCAAAGCGTTTTCGCCATACGGCGGCGGTGGAGGATATGACGGTACGGCTTTGCGCACTTTACTGTCCCGAGCGTACCATGCAAATGAGAGCGGCGGCATTGCTCCATGATATTACCAAGGAAAAAACACCTGCCGAGCAGGAGGCGCTCTGCCATCGGCTTGGACTGCACGTTTCCTCCTTTGACCTCCGCGCGCCCAAAACGTTTCATGCTCGAACCGGGGCGGCGCTGATTGCCGAGATGTACCCCGATTTCAACGATGAAACGGTGGTTAACGCAGTTCGGTGGCATACCACGGGACACAGAAATATGAGCTTGACCGAGCAATTGCTGTTTTTGGCGGATTACATTGACCTGTCCCGTACCTATCCCGCCTGTGTAACGCTACGACGCTATTTTTGGGGGGCAATTGAAGCCGAGGGGATTTCTTCCCCCGAGGCCCTGCAAGGGCTGTTGCGGGAAACCATGCTGATGGCCTTTGACACGACCATTCGCGACCTGTTGGACGAGGGGGCACCCATTGCCCTTGATACCGTTGAGGCAAGAGATTTTATGTTGGAAAGACAATGAATTTGATTTCCATGAGATGTTGATTGAAAGGAAATACGGAATGAAAGAATTGAAAAAGGAAGCCTTGCCGTCCCTTAAGGACGTTGCTCCGAAGGAGCTTGCCCATGCTGTTTTTGACGTGCTGGATGCAAAGAAGGCGCATAATATCAAGGTGCTTTATGTTCGCGACCACACGGTGCTCACCGACTATTTTGTATTGTGTACCGGAAATTCCGGCACACAGGTAAAGGCCTTGGCCGATGAAGTGGAATATAAGCTGGGGTTGTGCGGCGTAACTCCTCACCATTACGAGGGCAGAGACAGCAACGGATGGGTCGTGGTGGATTACGGTTCGGTTTTGGTACACATATTCAGCCGCGAAAACCGCGATTTTTATCAGCTGGATAAGCTGTACGGCGATGCGGAGGAGCTCCGTTTTGTCGGAATCGATGAGCGTGCACGGCAAGAGCAGGATGTTTAAAAGACAGATGTTTTCAAATAAAGAGGTGTAGAATCATGAAATACGATTTCAAACAAATTGAGCCGAAGTGGCAAAAGAAGTGGGAAGAGCAGGAAGCCTTCCGTGCGGTGGATTTCAGCCCGAAGCCCAAATATTATTCTTTGGTGGAATTTCCGTATCCCAGCGGTGCGGGCATGCACGTCGGCCACATCAAGGCATATTCCGGCCTGGAGGTGGTTTCCCGCAAAAGAAGAATGCAGGGCTACAATGTGCTGTTCCCAATTGGCTTTGACGCATACGGTCTGCCCACCGAGAACTATGCCATCAAGACGGGTACCCACCCCCGTGTCGTAACCGACCGCAACATTGAGAAGTTTACGTCCCAACTCAAGCGTGTGGGCTTTTCCTTTGATTGGTCCCGTGTGGTGGATACCACCGAAGAAAATTATTATCGTTGGACGCAGTGGATTTTTCTGAAGATGATGGAAAAAGGCTTGGTATTCCGCGATACCGCGCTGGTCAACTATTGCCCCAGCTGCAAGGTGGTGCTTTCCAACGAGGATTCTCAGGGCGGAAAGTGCGACATCTGTCACAGTGACATTGTGCAAAAGTCCAAGGCTGTTTGGTATTTGCGCATCACCGAGTACGCCGACAAGCTGCTTCAGGGATTGGATACCGTGGACTATCTTCCGAATGTCAAGCAACAGCAGGTGAATTGGATTGGAAAATCCACCGGTGCGTTTGTCAACTTCTCTCTGAAGGAAACCGACGAAAAGCTTCGCATTTATACCACGCGTTGCGACACGCTGTACGGCGTCACCTTCATGGTCATCGCG
>CAZWXE010000002.1:0-34905 GCA_964638045.1 uncultured Ruminococcus sp.
CTTATCCGCCTATTACGCCTTTGTACCGAGTTTCTGTCCGTCAGGCTACGATTTCACTATCCCTTCTTCTCGCCTACACCTCGCGATGTAAACCTTGGGAGTCGCTTTCGGGTTGGTCGGTAACTACCTCCCAGCGGACTTTCACCGCAGAGCATTGACATGCCCGTCATACCAAAAGGCAATGAAGAACGCCTCGGCGTTCTTCATTGCCTTTTCAAATGCATATATCGGAAATCTTTTAAAAATTGTAATCGGGTTGAACGGGCTTTCCGGTTTGGCTGGATTCTACAATGGCGAGGCAAGCGGCAATGGATTTTGCGCCCTGAACGGCGTCCATGGCAACATCGGTTTCATTTTCCACACAGTGCGCAAACACTTCAAATTCCTTCAGTGCATTGTGGTTGTTGACGTCAATCGGAATAATTTGAGGCTCTTTGTTTAAAATTCCGTCCTCATCGGTGGTGTAAACGGTCATTGAATCGGAGGTGTTATCGCAAATGATGGTGCCCTTTGTGCCGTAAAGCAGGGTCCTCATGGTGTAGGGGCGCTTGCAACCGGTGGAAACGAACACCTTGCCGATGACGTTGTTCGGAAATTTGATGACGGAAATGGTTGCGTCATCATAGGGAACGGTTTGGAGCAGCTTGTGTGTGCCGTAAGCAAAAACCTCTGTCGGGTCTCCGCAATACCAGCGAAGCAGGTCCACCGCATGGCAACCGCCGCCCACAACACCGTGACGGATGGGGTCCGCACGCCAGTTGTTTTGGTCGGTGACGATTTTTACATAGTCATGTGCATACTCGGATTCTACATAGTACAACTCACCGATGGTGCCCGCTTCGACGATTTCCTTTGCCTTTACAAAGGCGGGAGTGAAGCGACAAATTTGTCCGACCATAAACTTGGTGTTGTATTTCTTTGTTGCGGCAATGATGACCTCCATGTCCTCACGTGTAAGCGCCAGGGGCTTTTCGCACATAATATGCTTGCCTGCCGCAAGGAATTCTTCTGCCATTTCACGGTGCAGCTGATCCGGCGTTGCAAGGATGATGCAGTTGATGTCCTTGTTTTTTGCAAGTGCACGGTAGTCGGTAAACTGCTTTTCCTTCGGGATGTCCAATTCTTCGCCGACCTTTTGCAGCTTTTCCTCGTTTGTATCGCAAATTGCCGCAATCTCGGCACCGTATCGCATGGCAGCCTTGGTATGGGATTTGCCCATGCTCATGCCGACTACGCCTACAACCAATTTCGTTTTCATAATTTTGTTCCTCCTGAAAAATAAATGCTGTTTGTTTTTTGATTTGTTCTGCTTCAGAAAACGGTGACACAAACCAATGCGATACACATGGTTATGCAACCGATGAGATTTTTCAAGGATAGCTTTTCTTTAAAGAAAATGCAGGAAAACACAACGCTGATGAGAAATACGCCCGCGTTGTCAAAGGTGTAGAGCACGGTCAGGCTCTTTCCCTGGGCAACCAGAAGTGTCAGAAGGTTGATTGCAAGTGCAACAATTACCGCACCGGAAAGCAAATAAAAGCAGGAGCGCTTGGTTTGACGAAAGGCGGCAATTCCTTGCTTGGGACTCTTTCGCAACAGGGGAATCAAGGCAAGTAGAAATGCGAAGAAATAAGTAGTCGCAATCATTTCCTCCTTGTCGGCGACACCGGTGATTTCCTGTTGAACCGCCAAAAGCGAGCCGTAGATGCCGTTGAACAGTGCAATGCCGATGCAGGAAAGCAAAAACACCTTTTTGTTTGTGAAGTTGTCGGCTTCCTTTTTTTGAGATACCAAATAAACGGAAAATAAGATGACGGCCACGGAAATTGCCTTGCCGACGGAGATGCGGTCGCCGAAGCCGATGACGGAAACCAATGTCGGAATGACGATGCCGCCCGCAATCATAAACACCATTAAAACGGAGTAGGGACCCGTTGTGGAGGCCTTCATCATACAGGAGTTGTATAGGAACAGGGCAACCGCATTGCAAATGCCGAGAAGCACGGTTACGGGAGAAGGTGTAAAGGCAAAGCCGGTTACCGCGACGGATACAACCGTGACAACCAGCCCACTGACCACGGTAAACACCGGGGATGCCATGTTCTCGGGGCCGGGATAGCTTTCCGAATATTTGCGGGAAAGGAATGATTGCAGTGTGTAAACCAGAATGAGCAAGGCAATCATCAATGCATACAGGGGAGTACTCATAAAAAACCTCTTTTTTCTTTTTCTTCAATACATTGTATCATCCTTTTGCGGAGAAATCAATGAAATATCCGTAAAACAATTTATAAAATCGATAAATTCTTTTTTTCTTATTGCAATTGCGTTTTGAATGTGATATGATAGAAAAAACACCTTACGGACCTCTTTGCAAACAGGAGCTTTGAAAATATGGAACAATATTCGTTGCAGGATTTGCTGTTTGATTTTTATAAAATTTCGGGGATAGAAATTGCCATTATCGACAGGCAGTTGCATGCGGTGGCGGAGTGTCGGCCGCCCAATGAAACCTTTTGCACCTCCATTCACAAATCCTCCAAATGCCTGAAGCTTTGTCTGCAATCGGACAGCAACGGGTTTCGAGAGGTGGAGCGCAGCCGCAAGACGTATGTGTACACCTGTCCCTTCGGCTTTTTGGAGGCCATTGTTCCCATTCTTTTCGAAAAGGACGAAATCAAAGGATATTTGTTTTTTTCATTCGGTCTCAATACAAAGGAATTGCCGGAAATTTCACCTGTGGAGCGCGCACTTCTGCAAGACGGTACCCTCGGACGCAAGCAATTGGAGACGGACCTGCAGTCCGCTGTGCGTGCTCCCTTGGAGCAGGTTTCCGCCTATTTGCGTGTGATGGAGGTCATTGCCGAGTATATTTCCCGACATCATTTGCTGTCGGATGAAAATCAATCTCTCGGAGAACGCATTTGCCGTTACGTGGACCGCAACCTCAATCGGAAAATCACCTTGGCGGAGCTGAGTCACAGCCTTCATTGCAGCACGGTGACCTTAACCGAGCATTTTCGCCGTTCCTACGGAATGTCCATTATGCAATATGTACTGCAAAAACGCATCGAGCTTGCCAAACGGATGCTGTTGGAAAGTGATTTGCCCGCGTACGAAATCGCGGTGCGGTGCGGCTTTTCGGATGCCGAATATTTTTCAAGATGCTTTAAAGAAGAGGTCGGAGAGCCTCCGGCGCTTTGGCGAAAAATCAAAAAGGCGTCCTTGCGATAAAAAGGGTCGAATCACGGAAGCACACTGCAGCAAAGCAGCTGCATGCTTCTGCGGTTCGACCTTTTTTGAGGTTATACGAGGAACGAGCAGACGATTGCCAATACCGCAAGAAAGGCAAAATTGACGGCGGTGAACAGGAGCAGGTATTTTGACGCATCGGTGTTGTGCTTGGTGTATTCGCGGAAGGTAATCAGGCTTGCGAGAGATGCAATCAAGGTTCCGGTGCCTCCGATGTTGACTCCCATCAAAAGTGCGGGATAATCGGAGGTGAATTGCGAAAGTAAAATGGCGGACGGGACATTGCTGATGAGCTGGCAGGATAATGCCGACACCAGCAGAGTGTTCTTTTCCAGCATGGACGAAAGCAGTGCGGAAACCGCCGGAATGCGTGCCATGTTGCCCGCAAAAATAAAGAAGCAGACAAAGGTTAACAGCAGGGGATAGTCCACCGCCTTCAGGGCCTTCCTGTCCAGAAATAGCAACGACAAAAAAATCACCGCCAAACCGACCCAATAGGGGATGATGCGAAAAACAATGACGATGGCCAGCGCAAACAGCAGCAACAGAACGGCGGTTCGCCCCCGTTTTAAGGTGTAGGGACAGCTTTCCGTGCTTTGAAGCGGAGCCTTCGGCAAAAGCAGGCAACAAACCGTAATGAGCGTGATGGAGAGCAAAAAGGGAGGGAACATGATGCGTACGAATTCCAAGGTCGGAATTTGAAAAAAGCTGTACAGATAAAGATTTTGCGGATTGCCGAACGGAGTCAGCATTCCGCCCAAATTCGCGGCGATGTTTTGCAAAATGAACACATACGCCATGTGCTTTTTCATTCCGCAAGAGGAGAGAACAAAATAGCCGAGCGGAAGAAAGGTCAAAAGGGCCATATCATTGGCGATGAACATGGAGCCGATGAACGTGATGTACACCAACGCAACGACGGCATTGCGCAGATTTCCCGTGCAGTCTACAATTTTTCTTGCCAAAATGGTGAAAAAATGAACGTTTTTCAGTGCGCAAACCACGGCCAGAACACAGAACAGGCAGGTTAATGTTTTGAAATCAAAATAGCCGATGTAGGCACTGTCCGGCGGAACAATGCACGAGGTGAGCAATGCCGCCGCAAAGGCAACACACAGAACGGGATTCTTTTTCAGCCATTGTCCGACGGCATCGGCGGCTGCCGACAATCGGTTGTCCGCAGATGAATGTGAAACGTGACGGAGCATTTTTACGGTCCTTTCCGGAGCATCAAAAAAAGTAAGGAGCCCCTTTCGGTTACGGCACGGAAAATGGTTTGCCGTCCGCCAAAGGGCTCCTTCATGACAAACCGACAGCAATTATACTTCATTTTCGGTCGGATGTCAATCGGTTTTGTTCAAACAGAATACGAAAATTTAAAAAACGGGTGCTTCCTGTGCGCTTTGCGGAATGCGGATGGATTTTCCGAGGGGGAGTGAATAGATGTACATTCCGACGGGGCGCTTTCCGAACAGCTCCTCCACCGCATCGGCGTAGCAGGCAAGCTGTGTGCCGTGCCTTTCGGTCATGCTTTTGCAAAGCAGGGAGAGATTGTTACGTTCCGCGTCGTCGATGCGGTCGGTTTTGTAGTCAATCAACAGTAGTTCTCCCTCAGAGGTTTCCAGCAACAGGTCAATGGAGCCTTGCACAAACACCGTCCTGCCCGACAACAGTCGTTTACGCTCTTCCTGCTCGGTCAACTGTGAAAGCGGGCGGAGCACGCCGAATTTCTTTTCGCGATAGACTGTTTTGGCATTCAAAATCCATTGGAGCAGCTCGCTTTGACAAAACAGACGAAGCTGCTCGCGGTGAATGATGTTGACGGTGGCGGTATCCAAAAAGTGCCGACGGAGCAGGCGGTTGCATTCTTCTTCGATTCCGTTTTGAACCAAAAGACGAAAATCGCAATACTGTAAGAAGGCATGGGTCGCACTGCCGATTTCGGCGGCATCCGGTTGCTCGGCGGTCAGCATCAGGCGCTCAAAGGAGGGCTGTGATGCGCGCATCAGCTCCAGCTGCGTTCGAAAGGCGTTTTCGTCGTAGTCCTCCTGCTGCAGGGTGTCCAACAGATTCGGCTTGAGCTTGGATGCCGCAAGCTTGGATGGGACCTGCGCAACCGTGCTCGGTACCGGCGGGCTCCCGCCTTGCCGTTGTGCGACCTGCGCAAGTCGTGCCGTGAAATCGGAAATTGAGGGGGCGGTGGAGGATGCTTCCGCTTTTTCCCGTTCGTCGGAATACCGCACGCCCTTTTCGACGGTTCCGTACGGAAGATGAAGCAGTCGGTAAGCGTCCTCGGCCTCGTGACTTCTTTCGCAGAGTGACGCCAGAATCCACGAGAGGAAGCTGTTGCATTCGAGAATGGAGGAACGGTTGCTTCGCTGTACCAGTGAAGCGGTGCTCAACGCTGTTTCCCATTTTCCGCGAAGGGTGCCTGTGACATACAGGCGTTCCTTGGCGCGTGTCAATGCAACATACAGTGTGCGAATGCTTTCCTCTGCTTGCTCCTCCAGCAGAGCGAGCTTAACCGCGGAGCGAAGTGCGGTGTCTTGATGCTGTGCGGTTTCGGCATCGTAAAGCTTGGACGCACAGCCGATGCCCTGACGGTACATCAGGCTTTTTTTTGCGTCGTCCTTGTTAAAGGCGCTGCCGCAGGAGCACAGAAACACCACCGGGAACTCCAGCCCCTTGGAGTGGTGAACGGTCATGATTTTGACGGCATCCTCTGTCCGTTGAAAGCCTGCCGCGGAGAGCTTTCCCGCTTCCAGCTGCTTTGTAAACTGTTCGATGAAGCCATACAGGCCGCACCAGGCAGTGTTTTGGTACAGCCGTGCCTGCTCGTACACGAAGGTAAAAACGGGAGAGTCGCAATATTCCCGTAAAAAGGGCTCGGAATACAGAGAAAACAGGAATCGGTCGGCGGAAAACAGGCAGGCAGCGTCGCGCTGTCTTTCCAACCATTGCAGCATGGCCTGCGTTTTTTCGCAAAGCTCGGTGCGGCAGGCTTCATCCTGCTTTTGGCGGTTCTCGGTGCAGTATTGCAGCATTGCTTCGTACAGGGAAAGCTGTGCGGCGTCGGTGCCGCGCATGGCGGAAAGCTCTTCCAAGGTGAAGCCGCCGAGAGGGGATTGCAAAAATTCGGACAACGGGAGGTCGCGATACGGATTGTCGACGGCACGAAGCAGATTGAGCAAATCCGTCAGCAACGGTTCGCATAGAATTCCGTCCGAGGTGATGCCGAGCACGGGAATGCCCAGGGCGGTCAGCTCCGCCTCATAGGCCGCTCCCTGTGCTCTGTTCCGCACCAAAACGGCAATGTCGGAGGGGGAAATCGGGGTGCAATGCTCCGATTGCTCCGTGCGCAGCAGACGGGAAATTTCGCCTGCTACGTAAATCGCTTCCTCACGCTCCTCGCCGATTTCCGACTCTGTCGCTTCTTCCTTGCTTTTTCTCGGCGGGGCATCAAACACCGCAACCGTGACCGGCGCCGCTTCGGATGCCTGCTCCGAAAAAGCGGATTTGGAATACTTGAGGTTGTCCTCCTCCACGTATCCGATGCTGTCCGGACATGCGGAAAACAGGAAGGCGCAAATGCGGTTGGTAAATTGAATTACGGGAAGGCTGCAACGGAAATTTTCGGACATGAACACGCACACGCCGTCGGCGTTTTTCGCTTGCTCGGAGGTGTGCAGGGGCATGCGCTTGCGGTAACCGGAAAAGATGGCGGGGCGGCTTCCGCGAAAGCCGTAAATGCTTTGCTTCATGTCACCGACCATAAAGCGGTGCTCTCTGCCGATCAGTTCGAAAATGCGGTCCTGCAAATCGTCCACGTCCTGATATTCGTCAATGTAAACCGCATCGAATTGTGCCGCCAGTTCATCTGCCAAAGCACTCGGAGAGCCGTCCGGCTCGGTTAACAGCCGGTACAGCATGCGTCGGACGTCGTTGTGCTCCAGAAGCGAGCGCTTTTTCTTTTCCTCCGTCAGTGCTGCTTCGTAGTCGCGATAAAACAGCTCTAACATTTCTGCAAGCTCGGCGGTTTGCTCCAGCTGTTGCGCAATGCGTTCCTGCGGCTCCGCAAACAAAGGGGCAATTCTTTTTTGAAGGTCGTCCTTGAATTTTTTCCTCCATTCCTGATAGAAAAGAATTGCTTCGCTTTTGTCCTTGACGGTGGGGAAGCGGCCGGCAAAGAAGGATTGTACAACGGCTCTTGTGCGCTCGTAGCAATTTTCTTCGATGGCGCCGAGTACGGCGTTGACGTAGTCCGCATCCGAGGAAATCAGCGAAACGCACCGCACTTCATCCACGGATGAGCGCAGTTTTTGCAGGGTTTTACGGTATCCCTCAAACCGTTCACGCACCTTTTCCCGGACGGCATTTCCGTATGTTGAATCGAAAAAGTCCCGTTGTGCGGCGTCGCGCATCGCATCTGCGTTTTTTTTCAAAACGGAAATTCCGTCGATTTCGGAGGAAAAGCTTTCGTAAAACTCCAAAAGCGTCGCCTCAAGCTTTCCGTCACTGCGGTTGGACATCAGGTGATTGAGACAATCGGCAAAGCGATTGGAACGGATGCCGTCCAGCGGCGTGTTGCCCGCTTCGTTGCGATAGCGATGATAGTAGCTTTCGATGAGCTCTGCCAAAGCTTCGGACGCGATGGGGTACATTTCACCGTCGTTTGCGATTCGGAAGGAGGCGGAAATTCCGAATCGGTCGAAGTTCTCTCGGACAATCCGCTGAAAGAAGGAATCGATGGTTGAAATTTGCGCATTGCCGAGTGAAAGCAGCTGCTTGGAAAGAAAGCTGTTTTCGGGATGCTCCGCCAAGGCATGATTCAAAGCCTTTGAAATTTTTGCTTTCAGGTCGGCGGCAGCTGCACGGGTAAAGGTTACTACCAAGATGCGGGAAAGCTCTGTGGGATGCTCCTCGTCTGTCAGCGACCGAATAATTCGCTCCGTTAACACGGTGGTTTTTCCCGAGCCTGCCGCAGCAGACACCAGCATTGTTTGATTTTTGATTTCGATGGCGGCAAGCTGAGAAGGGGTCCATACCGGGCTCATGCTGATGCCTCCTTTCTTTTATTTGCTTTTATAGGCACGGTCGCAGCTCTGACGGATGGGACAGTAGGTGCATGCTTCTTCGGAGGGTTCTTTTTGCGCCTCTCCGTCCGAAATTCGCTGTGCGATGTCGGCGACGGCAGCCATCATTTGGCAGTTCAGTGCGTCAATGTCCTGTCTGCTTTGCTTGAGCAGCTTTGCGGTGTACAGGTGTGTCGGTGTTCGGTCGGCTGCGTTTAATACGTCTTCTTCGTCCAACAGAAAGCCGCTGCGCCGAATTTGGGTTTTTCCGTCCTCGTTTGCCGCGTACAGGTATTGCGCGCCCGCGGGCTCCACGCGTCCGTCCTGCTTGGAAAGCACCGCAAACAGATACAAAACCAGTTGAATATCCGCGCCGCTGCACACATCATCCAAGGAAAAACGGTGTTCTCCGGATTTATAATCCACGACGCGCACATAAAGCTTGCTGTTGTGACGGTACAGGTCGATGCGGTCCACCTTGCCGCTCAGAAAGACCTGTGAGCCGTTTTTCAGAGTCAATGTGACGGGAGGAAGGCTGTTCTCGCCGTTGCCGCCGATGGTTTTTTCAAAGGCGTAGGGGATGAATTCTCCGGCATTCAGCTCTCCCAAAATATCATTCAGCATCAACAATGCCAAACGTCGCAAGCGTTCGAACAAATGCAGCATGCGATGGCTGAATTGTTCCGGCGGGAGTGGGTAAATTTGCGCAAAATAATCGGCAATGATGTCATCCGCCAGCGCTTCCATGCGGTCGGGGGAGGGCGGCAAAAGACTTCCGTCGCTTTGCAGAGATGCCTTTAGAAAATGCTCGAAAATGTAGTGGAGAAAGTTTCCGTCATCCGCAAATCCGGGTGCGGCGCTTTTCTTTTCGCGCAGCCGAAGCACATAGGTGCTGAAATAACGGTACGGACAAAGCATAAAATCGCGAATTTTGGATTGCGACAAATACAGACGGCTTCCGGCCGGAAGGGCGGGAAACAGCAGGGGCGGCTCTTTGTCCGCACGCAGGTCCGGTGCGCCGGCGGCTTGACGGCACGCTTGCAGGTCAAAGGTTTCGGGTGCTTTGCCGAACAGCTCCGCCGTGCGGGTAAACGCAAGCGAGGGACTCTTGACGGAGCCGTCGCTTTTTGCGGATACGGTAAACAGGAGCAGCCGTTCGGTCGGCTTTGTCATGGCACGGTATACAAACAGCAGCTCCTCCGAGGTGCGAAGCGCTTGATTGGAATGAAAGAGCATGCCGTGGCGCTTGAGCTCCTCTTTTTCGGAATCGCTCAAAATGCCGTCCGAATCGATGGTTTTCGGAAATTCACCTTCACAAAGCCCGAGCAGCAACGAGGCGCGAATGCGTTCCACACGGAGCGTGGAGGCCGAGCCGATGATGACGCAATCGCCGACGTTGGGAACGGAGCCCAAGTCGCTTTCGGCAAGCATGAGAGAAAGCAAGGAGGAAAATTCCTCCGGTGTTACCTCCGTATCGGGAAGCAGCTTGCTCAATGTGGTCAGGCTCTCCGTGACGGCGGAATACAGGCGCAGGGTTTCGCCTGCCTCGCGGAGGTCCCCCGCCGCCAGCTCCGCTTCCGCACGGACGGAAAGTGTGTTTGCAATTTGCAAGCGTTCAAAAAAGCGATACAGTGCGGCGCAACGATGACGCAATTGAGCGGATGTGCTCAGGTCCGCGGCAAGCGCTTGCAGGGGAAGAATCAATTGCCGACGTACCCGGTTTGCCGCTTCCAGGATGGCATCCGCGCGCGGAGAACGCTCCGGTGTTAAGCCATCCGGGTTCATGCTCCATTCATCGTCCAAAAAGCGGGAGCCGCTGATGCTCCAGGTTTCACAGTATTCTTCAAACAAGGCCGCATCTCTGCTGTCGATGCCGAGTAATTCCGTTTTCAGCAGCATGATAACATCCTGCGCACGGTAATTCCTTTGAATGCAACGCAGCGCCGACATGATCAAACGGTAAAACGGCTTGGACGTGAGCTCTGTTTTTTGCGATAAAAAGTATGGAATTTGATGCCGCCTCAGCGTTGCGTCCAAAACGCCTCTGTATGCCTCCGTATCCCGCACCAGAATGGCAATTTCCCCGCATTTCATTCCGCTTTGCAGCAATTCCGACACGGTCAGTGCGGCCGCCTCCGCTTCCTCGTAGATATTTGCACAGCTGTACAGCGAAATGTTGGGAGAGGGTGTTTCCTTCAAGCGTGTACGCTCGGCGGAGCTTAAACGGAATTTCCAAAGGAATTGCTCCAGCAACACCAGGTCGGCGGGCTTTTCGGAGGCGTCGGCGTCAAGCGTGAGCATTTTTGTTTTCGTACCGGCCAGATTGGCACATTCCAGCAACCGTTTGACCGTTTGCGTAACCGTTTCGAAGTGGGGAAGCTCGGAAAACGGGCAATCGGTACACAACGCAACCGTTACGCAGTCTGCCTGCTTCATCAGGGCTTGCAGAACGCGGTACTCCGGTACGGTAAAGCTGGTGAAGGAGTCGATGTAAATGTGGCACCCCTCGAAGCAGGAATGCTCTCGCAGGACCTCCGACAGGCGCAACAGCTCATCTGCCGGGGCGGCTCCGAAGCATTCCTCCGTTTTTGCGCGAAACAGAGAGACAAGAAGGTCCATGTCCGATATTTTTTTGAACAGCGCGGTGTCCGGCGGAAGCTCTTTTAGAATTTCCTCCAATTGCGCGGCATCGATGCCGTTGCTTCTCAATTCATCCATTGCGGAAAGGACGGTGAAAATGAAGGAGCTGTCAAAATTGTCGTTTACCCGATAATGTGCAAGCATGGGCTTCGCGGTGCGCAGGGTATCCCACATGAGCACCGAGCGAATTCCTTTTTGTACGGTGGGCGCGACAAGGCCGCCGTATTCCCGAAAAACATTCTTTGCCAGAACGGAAAAATTGACAACCTCAAAAAACAGCCCGGCGTTTTTCGGCAACTGCTCGGCGCATTCACGTTCGCTGAGATAGGCCTGCTGCTCCGGAACCAGCAGGAAGGAACGTGTTCCGTCGGCAATGTCCTTTTTGAGTTCTTCCATGATGGCTCGGCTTTTTCCGGCCCCGGACGGACCGCAGAGCAGCTTTAGCATAACAGTTTCTCCCTTCCGACAGATTAATTCTTTTTGCTGTTCTCAAACAGCTTCAAATTGCGTTCGATGACGGCTCTTCCGCGCCAGGAATAGGCGCGTTCGGAGAATTCGACGTCATCCATTGCAGCCAGCTGTGACAATGTCAGATGCGCGATGGGATTGCGGTAAAAGAATTCAATCGGTGTGTAAATACTGCCGCTTTCCATTGCCCGTTTGGTGTGCGGACAAGCCTCCTGGCAGATGTCGCAGCCCCAAACACTGCCGTATTTCAGGATGCTTTCTTCTTCGCTTTCGGTCAGCGTCCCTTTTTTTTGTGTCAGCGCGGAAAGGCATCCGCCGCAATCTTGCGCAGGGCAGGCGCGCAGGCAGGCTCCGCAATTTTCGCAGGATGCGATTTCTCCGATTTGATGAGGAAGAACGGCGTCGGTGAACAGCTCGCCGAGAAAAATATAGGAGGAATACCGCGGCGTCAGCAGCAAATGATTTTTGCCGATGACACCGAGTCCCGCCTTGGCGGCGGCTTCGACCTCGGCGATGGGGGAATGGTCCGAAAAATATGCAAAGCGGTTCTCCGGAAATTGCTTGCGCAGCTTTGTAAGCAGCTCCTCAAACAGTTCTTCAAAATAATTGTGATAATTGTAAGATACGGCATATGCGGAGAGGTTCCGTTGCGCATCCTTGCAGGCTGACGTGTAGTAGGGAATGGCAACCAGAAGCACACTGCCGTCCGTGATGCCCTCACGCTCCAGCAAATAGGACTTTTGAATGCGGCATTCGCTCAAGGGAAGCGCCGCAAAGCTGTCAATCTTTCTTTCTTTGAAAAAATTTGATAAAAAAGTAAACATTTCTCATTCTTTCCGACATTTTTGTGGTATAATTAGAAAGAGCGTGTATTCGCTCTCGCTTGTCTGCTTCAATTATATCAAAAACGCACGGAAAAAGCAATAAAAAAACAGCTTTTTCAAGGTTTTTTTGATTGCTCTTCAAGTTCCTGTCACATTGAAGCGGTATAATGCGGTTGTCTTTGGATATTGTTCGCATCAATCGTTTTTGGGAGGAACATAAACAAATGAACAACGAAAATTCGTCGTATGACATCTTCGGCCAGCCGCAGCCGTCGCAAAACGGTGCGGAAGCAAACGAAGCACAGCATTCGGAAGCCACCTATGAATATGTGTTTTCACAGGGGGTGCCGCCCACGCAGCCGAAGAAAAACGGAAACAGGAGGCATCGCTTTTTGGTCGGCTGTGTAGCCGTGCTGATGTGTGCATTGCTTTCTTTTTCCTGCGGCATGTTCGGGGCGCTTTATGTGCAGGTTGCGCTTGCAAAGGACGGAAGCTCCTATTATTCCGCGCCCGAAAAAAATAAATTGTACTCCGACGCACAGGAACACCTGAACAAAGCGGAGGGCGTCGGCTCTCCGTACGGCTCTGCGGGAGAAAATGTGTTTTCTTATTCTCAGGTGGCCTTGGAGGTTGCCGACAGCGTTGTGGTTATCGATGCGCAGATTCCATCCGGAAGCTTCGGCTATTTGCATGAGAGTGCCGGCAGCGGCGTTGTCATCTCGGAAAGCGGGTATATTCTAACCTGCAATCATGTGGTGGAAAATGCAAAAAAAATCACGGTTACACTCAATTCCGGCAATGTTTACGAGGCCGCGTTGGTCGGAAGCGACCGTACCAGCGATTTGGCGGTGCTGCTGATTGAGCCGAGAGAAGCATTGACTGCCGCAAGACAGGGAAGCAGCGCGGACCTGGTGCTCGGAGAGCAGGTCATTGCCATCGGAAATCCCCTCGGTGTTCTCGGCGGTACGGTTACCAACGGCATCATCAGCGCCACCGAGCGTACCGTTTCGATGTCCGATGGAACGCAAATGAAGCTGCTGCAAACCAATGCAGCCATCAATTCCGGCAACAGCGGCGGCGGATTGTTTAATTTGGCGGGGCAGCTGGTCGGTATTGTGAACGCAAAATATGCGGCGGAAGGCGTGGAGGGCTTGGCCTTTGCCATTCCGATTGATTCGGCCTATGCCGTGGAATGCGATTTGATTGAGCACGGCTATGTGCGCGGCGTGGCGGACTGTGGCTTGGAGCTGCTGGATATTACAAAAGCAAACCTCAACGGGTATCGGTGGTGCGGCATTGACACGGTCGGTGTCTATGTGGTGTCCTCCGAATATACAGATGAGCTGCAAAACAAGGACCGTATCATTTCCGTCGACGGCGAAGCGGTGTCCCTTGCGGACGAGGTTCAAGCCATCGTGGCACAGCACAAGGTGGGGGACAGCATCACCGTGGTTGTTTCCCGCGACGGCAGAGAGCTGAGCGTCACCGTTACCCTGCGGGAATATGTTCCGGACAGCATCAAAAACAAAACGGATTGATTCGCAAACGAACGACGCGTCGCAAGCAAATACGATTACAAAGGAGATATGGGGTATGTACCACATTTTAGTCGTTGACGATGAGTCCCGTATCCGCACCATTATCCGAAAATATGCGGAGTTTGAGGGACATGAGGTCACGGAGGCGGCAGACGGCATGGAGGCGGTTTTGCTTTGCCGTAAAAGCACTTATGACTTGATTATCATGGATATTATGATGCCCGAGCTCGACGGCTTTTCTGCCTGTCGCGAGATTCGCAAGGTTACTCAAACTCCCATTATTATGCTTTCGGCGCGTGGAGAGGAATATGACCGAATTAACGGCTTTGAGGTCGGCATTGACGATTACGTTGTCAAGCCTTTTTCTCCCAAGGAGCTGATGCTTCGTATTGATGCCATTATGAAGCGCACGAAGCACAAGGGGAGCGACGCGGACACGGGCACAAAGCCGAATGTCATTGTGGAGCTGGATGGGGGTGCCTTGAAGGCCGATGTGACGGCAAGGCTGGTTTACATCGACGGCCGTCGAGTGGAAATGTCGCCGAAGGAGTACGAGTTGTTCTTTTATCTGCTGTCCAACCGCAATATTGCTCTTTCCAGAGAGAAGCTGCTTTCCGAGGTTTGGGGATATGATTTTTACGGAGATGCCCGTACCTTGGACACCCACATCAAGCTGTTGCGTAAAAGTCTCGGTCGGTACAGCAAATGCATTGTCACCTTACGCGGCGTAGGTTATCGGTTTGAGGAAGTATGACTGCCAAAAGAAAGAAAAAGAAAACATGCAGAGAATGGTTTCGCGGACACAGCATTCGGTGGAAGCTGATTGTTTGCTTTGCGCTGTTCATCGGAATGGCCTTGGTGGTGATGCTGCTGTTTCAGGTTTACCTTTTGAAATTTTTTCATGAGCAGTCCAAAAAGCAGGAGCTGTCAAAGGCGGCGAATTTGCTTGCCGAATCCATTGAAAAGTCCAATCTCGAACAGCTTGCATACAATTGTGCCACCGAAAGCAATGTCGGTGTCATGATTTACCGCAATGCGGAGCCGCAGGCGCAACTGATTGTCAACGTAGATGCCACGGGTAAGGTGGCGACGTTGTTGCCGGACAAATATGTGTCCAAGCTGTATGACAAGGCAAGCGAAAACGGCGGTATCTGTTTTTCCAAAATCACTTTCGGCGGCTTTGAGGTGGAGGACGGAAATCTTTTGGATTTTGTAAAGGGGGACGGCAGCTCAAGTTCCGATGTGTTGCCCGAACACCTCCTGTTGGTTTACACCAAAATCGTTACCTCCTCATCGGGGGAAAAATATATGATTCTTTTGGGCTCAAGGCTGGTGCCGATGACATCCACGGTGCAAGCATTGAGAATCGAATTTGCCGTTCTTTCGACGCTCTTCCTGCTGGTGGGAGCGCTCATTGTTTGGCTCCTTTATCAAAACATTTCAAAGCCGCTGGTGCAAATGACCGGAACCGCAAAGCAATTGGCACAAGGCAATTACGACATTCATTTTGCGGAAACAGGTTATCGCGAAACCGTAGAGCTGGCACAGGTTTTAAACTATGCCTCCGGGGAGCTTTCCAAGCTGGACCGGCTGCAGCAGGAGTTGATTGCGAATATTTCCCATGATTTGCGCACACCGTTGACCATGATGAAGGGATATGCGGAGGTGATGCGCGATATTCCCGGGGAAAACACTCCGGAAAATATGCAGGTTTTGATTGATGAAACGGCCAGACTTTCCGGTCTGGTCAACGATATGTTGGACCTTTCCAAAATCAAGGCGCAAAACCAACAGGCGAAAAAGGAGCTGTTTAACCTCACGCAAACTGTTTGCGACGTGATGAAGCGTTACGAAACGTTTGTCAAGCATCACGGCTTTTCCATTGAGCTGCGGGCCGACTGTCAGGTATTTGTGCTGGCAGACCGCGGTATGATTTTGCAGGTGCTGTACAACCTTATCAACAATGCGGTCAATTACAGCGGCGAGGAGAAAAGGGTGGTTGTTTCGCAAACCCTGACGGACGGACGTGTGCGCATTTCGGTTACCGATACGGGAGAAGGCATTGCGCCGGAGCAGCTTCCGTTTATTTGGAATCGCTATTACAAGGTGGACAAGGTTCATCAACGTGCCAGCATCGGTACCGGCCTCGGACTTTCCATTGTAAAAGAGGTTTTGGAGCAGCATCACGCGGCTTACGGCGTCAACAGCACCATCGGTAAGGGTTCTACCTTTTGGTTTGAGCTTCCCGTTGAGCAAAACAACAGTTTGGAGGATGACACTTGAATGCTTCGGTTTTGACTTTTTTGCGTTGCCCCGTTTGCAACGGGAGGATGCAACACGGCGACGACGGCCGTTCCGTATTTTGCACGGGACAAAAAAAGCATTGCTTTGACCTGTCTAAAAGCGGATATTTGAATTTGGCGGGCCCTCACGGCGGCGAGGGGGATTTAAAGGAATCGGTGCGCTCCCGCAAGGCATTTTTGGACGGCGGGTATTATCGTCCGCTTGCCGATGCCGTTTCCGCAAAATTGGATGCAATCCGCGCCGAAACCGTATTGGACGCGGGTTGCGGTGAAGGTTACTATACCAATTGCTTTGCCGAGTCCGGCAGAGCGGTGCTCGGTGTGGATTTGTCCAAATGCGGCATTGATACTGCCGCCAAACGCGCCAAGGCACAGGAAACAGGTGCGGCATTTGCCGTGGCGGGTATTTTTGCGCTTCCCGTGGCGGATGCAAGCGTGGATGCGGTGGTGAATCTTTTTGCCCCATGCTCCGAAGCGGAGTTTTCCAGAGTGTTGCGTCCGAACGGCACTTTGATTTTGGTGGGCGCGGGTGAGCGCCATTTGTGGGGATTGAAGGAGGTGCTTTACGATACTCCTTATCTCAACCAACCGCGCGCCGATTTACCCGCCGGTATGGAGCTGCTTTCTCGGGAGCGGTTGCATTATGAGTTTACCGTGGAGGGCAACGAGCAGCTTATGGCACTGTTTTCCATGACGCCGTACTATTGGAGAACCGCCGAAAAGGACCGGAAAAAGCTGCAAAATTTGGAGCGATTGACCACGGAAGCGGATTTTGACATATTTTTGTATAAAAAGGGAAGTGACCTGTGATGAAAATTTCTGTTTGTATTCCGATGTATAATGAAAATCAAGTTATTGCGAAAAGCGCAACCGCTCTGTCTCGGTATATGGCCGCTCATTTCGACGATTACGAAATTATTTATTGCAGTGACGGAAGCACCGACGGCTGTGCCGATACGGTGCGTTCTCTGGAGCTTCCATGCGTCAAGGTGTTGGAATATCAGCCCAATCAAGGCAAAGGGCATGCGGTGCGCACTGCCATGCTTGCGGCTACGGGGGATATTCGAATGTTTACCGACGCGGACCTTGCATACGGTACCGACGTGATTGAACAGGCGGTAAAGGAATTTGAAGCGCATCCGGAGGCAGATCTGGTGTTGGGCTCCCGTAATTTGCAAAAGGACGGCTATGAGGGCTACACGTTCTTCCGCCGTTTGGCGTCTAAAACCTACATTCGCGTGCTGTGCATTGTCGGCGGATTCCGGTTGTCCGATTCTCAGTGCGGATTTAAGGCGTTTCGCGGCTCCGCGGCGGAACAAATTTTTCAAAGGGTGGAGACCGACGGCTTTGCGTTCGATTTTGAAGCCATTCTTTGGGCAACCAAACTGAAGTTGCATATTTGTGAAACACCCGTGCGCGTCATCAATCACGGTGCATCCAAGGTGCATGTTCTGCGCGATACGAGAAAGATGCTGCGCGATTTGATGAAAATGAAAAAGCGCATTCGCAAAACGCCTGTCGACAATTGAACAGGACAAATTTTGCGCGCGCTTTCGGTTAAACGCTGTTTGAAAAGTCGGTTGTTTTGACTGTAATTTACGCCCCCTGCAAGACGTTGCGTTCTTGCAGGGGGCGTTTTCGGCCTTCTTCTGTGATGTGTTCAAAATTTCAAAATCGGAAAATTCGTTCCGCGAATGCGGCGGCATCCTCTGTTTGATGAGTCACCAAAATGGCGGCCGCTCCGTTTTCCTGAAACCGCTTGCGCAAAAAAGCAATCAGTGTTTGCCGCCGCTCCTCGTCCAGAGCCGCAAACGGCTCGTCCAAAAGATACAGGTCGCCGTCATACACCAGCGCTCTTGCCAACGCAACACGGCTTTTCATGCCGCCGGACAGCTGCGCGGGGTAGAGTGCCGCACAATCAACCAAGCCCAACTCGGATAGGATCTCTTTCGCTTTTTGCGCATCCTCTTCGGTGGGACGGTCCAGTACGGCAAGCAGGTTTTCCAAAACGGTCAACCAAGGAAAAAGCCGCGGCTCCTGAAATACATACGCAGGCTTCACAAAGGAGGATTGAAGCGTCCCGGATTTCGGTTGCTTCAACCCCGCAATTAAATGCAACAGGGTGCTTTTTCCGCACCCGGATTCTCCCATCACTGCCAACAGCTCTCCGTCATTCAGTGTCAGGGATAGGTCATTCAAAACCTGCTTCTTTCCGTAAGCATAGGAAACGTGCTCAAGCTTCAGCATGCTCTTCGTACACCTCCTCGGTCGATGCTTTGTGAAACAGCTTGGAAAAGCAGAATTCCACCAACAAGCTCAAAAGAATGACCGTCAAAGTCCATGCAAACATTTCGGATGTGAGAATATACAGCTTTGCTTCTCCGAGCATGGTGCCGACGGTGTTTTTGGGCATGGCGATGATTTCCGCGGCTATTCCCGCCTTCCATGCAAGTCCCACGGAGGTTCGGCAGGCGGAGATAAAATAAGGCTTGACCGAAGGAAGCAGCAACAGCCGCAGTCGCTTGAAAAACGGCATGCGATACGCCGTTGCCACCTCACGCAACAGCGGGTCTGTTTTTTTGAGCCCGACATCCAGATTGGTCCAAATGACGGGCAAAACAATCAGAAACGTAATAAAAGACGGAACACGGGAGGAGCCCAGCCAAATCAGTGCCAAGATGATAAAAGACGCCACCGGCGTTGCTTTGATAACGGACATCAACGGAAGCAGCAGGGTACGGAGCGGGGGGAGCTTGCAGGTGGCGACGGCAAGGACGCTGCCAAGCACCACTGCCGACACAATGCCGGCGGTTACATTCCACAGGGAGCGGAGCGTTGCAACGTAAAAGGCTTTGGTTTGCAATAGTGAAAGCAATGTGGAAAACACCGAGAGTGGAGACGGGAAGAGCAGGGGCTTGTCCGCAAAATGTGCGGCAATGCCCCATACGGCAACCCAAAACAGTACCACCGCTACGGTGCGTACAGCTTTTTTCAGCGATCTCATCACCGTTTATTCCGCAGGATAGTAAAAATCCGCTTCCGGAAGCTTTCCGCCGATGGAGTTGGCATTGATGCCCATCAGAATGTTCAAATAAGCTTCCATGGCGGTTTTCATTTCCGCACCGTCCAAATAGCAAACATTGCAGTTGGGGATGGCTTTTTTCGCAACGGGAGCGCTGTTGAAAATTCCTTGGTCCGCAATCATCTGTGCGGCACTCTCCAAATCGGAGGAAAGATATTCGATAGAAGCTTGATAGTCCTTCAGGAATTGACGAACGGCCTCGGGATGCTCTTCCAAGAAAGCGGTGCGTACAACCACACAGCCTTGAACCAGCGAGCCGGGCGTCGAAACCTTGTTCCACTCCGCGGTCAAATCCATCACATTTTGAACGGTGACGCCGGCGCTCTTTCCGGCATTGGTTGCAATGGTCACCATGGGCTCCGGAAGTACAGCCAATTCAACCGTGCCGGATGCCACGGCATCCTTCAGATTGGCGGGTTGTGCATAGGAGGTGGAGTCAATAAAAATGTCTTTGCCGACTTCCAATCCGTTTTGTTGGCACAGATAAGAGAAAATAAAGGTGGGATTTTGTGCGGGAGCGTAAACGGTTTTACCTTTCAAATCCGCAAAGGAGGCAACGGAAGCGGAGCCCGTGTTCAGCAAATACAGGCAACCGAGGGTATTGACCGCCAAAATGCGCACACCGCCTTCTGTTTTGTTGTAAAGGTTTGCGGTAGCATTGGTGGGAAGCGCCGCAATGTCCGCGTCGCCGTTGGTCAATGCCGCAGTGACATCGGACGCGTCGCTTTTCACCGTTACGGTATAATTGCCGACAGGTTGCTCGGCATTGGCGTCGTTCATCAGCTTTGCCATGCCGAAGCCGGTTGTGCCGTTGAGCGTGTAAATGCGAATTTCGGTGTCATCCTTTTTTTCGCAGGCGGTTAAGCCGACGGCAAAAAGCATGGAAAGAACCAAGAGCAGGGAGAGCATACGTGTTTTCATAGTCGTGTTTCCTTTTCTTTTTTGTTTTTTATAAATATGCTTGCAGCATATTTTCGAGGTTTAAAATGCGGATGCTTCTTCCGCTTTTGACGATGAAGCCGTCGGCAATCAAACGGTCAAAGGCACGGTAAAGAGAAGCTCTTCCGACATCCAGCAGTTCGGATAGCGCGGAGATGGATTCGGTTAAATAAACCGTATCGCTACCGAGCGAGTGAAGATACCAAACCAGCTTGCGTTCGGCACTTCCCGCCGTTAAATATCCGATTTTTCGGTTCAAATAGGAAATGCGCCCGGAAAGAAAGCCGAGGTAGTTGTACAAAAAAGTGCGGTCGTTTTCCAGCAGTACCGAAAAGGCTTGCTCCGGGAAGAAAAACACTTCGCATTCTCCGCAGGCGCGAATGACGCTTGCATAAGAGTTTTCGGAAAAAAAGTTGGCAATTCCAAACAGCTCTCCCGTTTTCAAAAAGCGAAGCAGGCTTCCTTTGGTCGGATGCGGAGTGCTGACGGATGCTTTGCCGCAGAGCACAATCCCCGCCTTTTTTTGTGCGAATGAGGGGGCATGAATGAGCTCTCCGTCCGAAAAAAGCACCGCTCGACAGCCTTGCTCGCAAAGCACTGCGTTTAAGGTGTCTTGATTGACGTTTCGAAACAGCGGATTTTTCAAAATGATTTCAATTTGTTTTTCTTTTTTCATCATTGCTCCGTTTTTGTATCATTTGAGACAATTATAGCAAAACAAAAGGATGTTGTCAAGTGAAAAAATCAAATTCTCGATTTTTTTCTTCATTACTTGTGCGAACCGAAGGAGGTCATTGCTGGTGTTACGGTTTGCTAAAATGCTTTTTTCTCCGAAAATCAAGATGAAAAAGCGAAAAAACTATTTACTTTTCGCTTTTTTTCGTGTATACTATGAGGTGAAAAAACATTTGGAGGTTTCACTATGAAATTGGTTATTTTGGCTGCCGGCCTGGGCTCTCGCTACGGTGGCCTGAAGCAATTGGACCCGATGACGGCTTATGGGGAATTTATCATCGATTTTTCCGTTTACGATGCCATTCGCGCAGGCTTTGACCATGTTGTTTTCATCATCAAAGAGGAAAACCTGGAGCAATTTAAGCAAACCATCGGCAATCGCGTGGAAAAGAAGATTCGCGTTTCCTATGCATTCCAAGACAGTGAGGAGCTTCCCGCCGGCTTCACCGTGCCGGAAGGCAGAACAAAGCCGTGGGGGACCGGTCACGCCATTTACTGCGTCCGTCATTTGGTGGATGAAAATTTTGCCGTTATCAACGCGGATGATTTTTACGGCAGAGATACCTTTGTACAGCTGGCCAAGCACCTGAAGCATGCGGGCTCGGTCAACGGACGTGCGCAGCATTGCATGGTCGGCTTTGCGCTCGGAAATACCCTGACCGAAAACGGCACGGTTTCCCGCGGTCAGTGTGAGGTGGACGCAAACGGAATGCTGACCAGCGTCACCGAGCGTACCAAAATCATGAAGAAGGAAAATTGCGCCGCATACCTTGACGATGACGGAACCACCTGGGTGGATGTGCCCTTTTCCACCGTTGTTTCCATGAATTGCTGGGGCTTTACGCCTGCGATTTTTGACGATTTGGAAGCGGATTTCTCCGAATTCTTGAAGCACATTGATCAAAATCCGCTCAAAGCGGAATATTATCTGCCTTCCGCGGTGGATGCTCAGCGGAAGAAGGGGCTTTGCGATGTTTCGGTGTATCCCACCGATTCCGTATGGCAGGGTATTACCTACCACGAGGATAAGGCAAGGGTAAAGGAAGCCATTCGCGCTTTGATTGAACAGGGCGAATACCCGGAGCAGCTTTGGAAATAATTGCTTGACTGTTGAAAAAATATTGATGCGAAAAGGAAGGTTTACAATACCATGTCTATTTTGATTACAGGCGGTGCCGGATTCATCGGTTCCCATACCGCGGTTGAATTTTTGAACGCCGGCTACGATATTGTCGTGGCGGACAATTACTACAACAGCTGCCCGAAGGCATTGGATCGGGTACGCGAAATCACGGGAAAGGATTTTCCCGCTTACGAGGTTGACCTTTGCGACAAGGCCGCTTTGGAGAAAGTGTTTACTGAAAATCCGGACATCGATTCCGCCATTCATTTTGCAGGTCTGAAGGCCGTGGGTGAATCGGTTGCAAAGCCCGGCTTGTATTACTATAACAACCTGACCAGCACCCTGAATTTGGTGGAGTTGTTGGCAAAGTACGATGCAAAGAAGATTGTGTTCAGCTCCTCCGCCACTGTTTACGGAATGCCGAAAACCGTTCCGATTTCGGAGGATTTCCCGCTTTCCACCACCAATCCCTACGGCGAAACCAAGCTGATGATTGAGCGTATCCTCAAGGATATTTGGGTTTCCGACAATGAATGGAGTGTTTCCATCCTTCGTTACTTCAATCCCATCGGCGCACACAAGAGCGGCTTAATCGGCGAAAATCCGAGAGGCATTCCCAACAACCTGCTTCCTTACGTTGCAAAGGTTGCCGCGGGACAGCTTCCTTGCCTGTCGGTGTTCGGCAATGATTACGATACCCCGGACGGAACAGGCGTTCGCGATTATATCCATGTGGTAGACCTTGCAAAGGCGCATTTAAAGGCATTGGAGCGCGCATCCACGGTGTCCGGTGTAGAGTACTTCAACATCGGTACCGGAACTGGATACTCCGTGCTGGATATCATTCATGCATACGAAAAAGCAACCGGATTAAAGGTTGCGTACAAGGTGGTGGACCGTCGTCCGGGTGACATTGCAACCTGCTATGCGGACCCGAAAAAGGCTTACGAGGTTCTCGGCTGGAAGGCGGAAAACGGCATTGACGACATGTGCCGCGACCTTGCAAATTGGATGAAGAAAAATCCCAACGGCTATGAAGAAGCGTAATTGAGGTGACACGATGATTACAAAGCAATATTTCGGCACCTTGGAAAACGGAGAAAGCGTATACAGCTACACCATGAAAAACAGCTCCGGCATGACCGTTCGCATTTGCGAGTTCGGCGGTGCCATTATGGAAATCAAGACCCCCGACCGTTTGGGGAGACTGACCGACGTGGTTGCGGGTTATGATTCCCTGAGAGATTACGTGCTCGGAGACGGATACATCGGTGCCTTAATCGGAAGATTCGGCAATCGCATTGCCAAAGGCCGCTACAAGCTGGACGGCAAGGAGTACCGTGCTTTCGGCAACGACGGCGAAAATTCTCTCCACGGCGGAAAGGTCGGCTTTTCGCACCGCGTTTGGTCGGTAAAGGCCGAGGACGGAGAAGAGCCGCGGTTGGTTCTTTCCTTGGTTTCTCCGGACGGTGAGGAAGGGTATCCCGGAACCTTGAAGGTGACCGTGACCTATACGCTGCTGGCTTTCAATGCACTTTCCATTCGCTATCAGGCAACCACCGACAAAAAAACCATTTTGAACCTTACCAATCACGCTTATTTCAATTTGGGCGGGTATGCTTCCGGCAAAATTTTCGACCACGTCCTTCAAATGGATGCCGATTGCTATTTGCCTACGGACAAAACGCTGATTCCGACGGGAGAGCTTCGCAAGGTGACGGGTACGCCGTTTGATTTCCGTGAGCCGAAGACCATCGGGCAGGATTTTGACATGAGCAACGAAGACATTCAAACTGCCGGCGGATATGACCACTGCTTCTGCTTTACCGGTGGAGAAAGCAAGGAGCCCGTGCTTCGCATTGAAGCATACGAGCCCAACAGCGGACGTTTGATGCAGGTGTACACCAACATGCCCTGCGTGCAGTTTTACAGCGGCAATTTCCTCGGCAATGCCGAGCATCCCTTCAAGGGCGGCTTCCCGCAAGCCAAGCAGGCGGCATTCTGCCTGGAGACGCAGAAAATGCCGGATGCAGTCAACCATCCGAACTTCACCGATGTTACACTGAGCCCGGATGAGGCTTACGATTACACCACGGTGTACCGTTTTTCCGTAAAATAAAATATTCAAAATCGGCAAGTATGTGTTCCTTCAAAAAAGGCAGACATGCTTGCCGGTTCTATTTTTCTCGGCCGTTTCATAGTCTGTGTCGAGGTGATGAATATGAAAAAGCAGTTCAACAGGCGAGCATTGACATTTTTTCTTGCGCTTTCCATGCTGTTTTCGTGCTCTGCGGTGTGCAGTGCCCAAAACGAAACGTCGAACGCTCAACCGATTGCCGTAACCGACGCGCAGGAAATGAGTTTTCAATGCAAAAGCGCTGTTTTGATGGAGGAATCCACCGGGACGGTGTTGTTTGCGCAAAACGCCGAGGAGGCCATGCCGCCAGCCTCGGTTACCAAAATTATGACGCTGCTGTTGGTGATGGAGGCAATCGATGCGGGTGTCATTCATTTGGATGACACGGTTACGGTTTCCGCAAATGCGGCATCCATGGGAGGCTCCCAGATTTTTTTGAAGGAAGGGGAGCAAATGAAGCTGGAGGACCTGCTGAAAAGCGTGGTGATTGCTTCCGCCAACGATGCCGCCGTTGCTCTTGCGGAATATATCTGCGGCAGTGTGGACGTTTTTGTTCAAAAAATGAATCAAAGGGCAGCGGAGCTGGGAATGGAAAATACCACCTTTGAAAACGTCACGGGGCTTGACGACACGGCGGTCAATCATTTAACCAGTGCAAAGGACATTGCGCTGATGTCGCGGGCCTTAATTGCACATCCTACCATTCTGCAATACAGCTCCATCTGGATGGACACCATTCGGGACGGCGCGTTCGGGCTGACCAACACCAACCGCTTGGTGCGTTTTTACAACGGATGCACCGGCTTGAAAACCGGCTCCACCGCCAAGGCCGGGTTCTGCGTCAGCGTCACCGCAAAAAGAAACGGCCTCTCGTTGATTTGCGTCATCATGGGCGCGGAGTCTCGCGACATTCGCAATACCGAGGCCGCAAAGCTGCTGGATTGGGGATTCGCAAGCTTCGGTTTGTATCAAGCCGAAGCAACGGAGGACGTTGCAATTCCCGTTTTGGGAGGGATGAAGGACAGCTGTGCGCTGTCTGCCGAGCCGTTTTCCTGTGTGCTTTCGAAAACAAAGCTGTCCGAGGTACAGCAAACCGTTCGGCTTCCCGAAAGCGTGACCGCTCCCGTAAAGGCGGGAGAGCAAATCGGAGAAATTGCTTTTTCGGTAGACGGAGAGCAAATCGGCAGTGTTCCGCTGTGCGCATCGGAAGAAATTCGAAGGATTGATTTCTTTGAAATTTTCAAAAGAATGCTGGCAAAATTTCTTCTGATATAGTTTTCGGGGAACACTGCGCGTGAAAAATCAAAAGTCCGGTCCCTTTCGCATTTTTTTACGGAAAAGCCCTTGCTTTTACCTTGGAAATGATGTATAATATTTGTCGAAATTTCAAACAAAGGACGGTTTTCATTCATGTCAATTACTTTGAACGACAAGTATGTTTCCACATTCATCCGTGCTCATGAGTACGAGCAAATTCAACCGCAGGTGACCCTGGCCGACCAAATGCTGAGAACGAAAACAGGAGCGGGGAAGGATTTTCTCGGTTGGCTCCACCTTCCGGAAGAATACGACAAGGAAGAATTCTCCCGCATTCAGGCATGTGCGAAAAAGATTCAAAAAAGCTGTGATATCCTGATTGTCATCGGAATCGGCGGCTCTTATCTGGGTGCCCGTGCGGTAATCGAATACCTCAAGTCTCCGCTTTACAACAGCTTGAAGAAGGATACTCCCGACATTTATTTTGCCGGAAACGTCATCAGCGCGGACGCGCTCAACGAGCTCCTTGCACTGTGTGAAGGAAAGGATGTTTGCGTCAACGTGATTTCCAAGTCCGGCACCACCACCGAGCCGGCAATTGCCTTCCGTGTATTCCGTTCGCTTTTGGAAGACAAATACGGCAAAGAGGGTGCGAAGGAGCGTATTTTCGTTACCACCGACAGAGCAAAGGGCACCCTGAAGCAGTTTTCCACCGATGCCGGATACGAAACCTTTGTTGTACCGGACGATGTGGGAGGACGCTTCTCCGTTTTGACCGCGGTCGGCCTGCTTCCCATTGCCGTGGCGGGCATTGACATTGTCAAGCTGATGGAGGGCGCCGCTGCCGCAAGCCATCGCTACGAGGATGCGGACATTCAAAAGAACGATTGCTACCGTTATGCCGCAATCCGCAACATTTTGTACCGCAAGGGCAAGTCCATCGAGGTCCTCGTCGGATACGAGCCCTTTGCCGCAATGTTCAACGAGTGGTGGAAGCAGCTGTACGGCGAAAGCGAAGGCAAGGACCAACGCGGCATTTATCCGTCCTCCGTTATTTTCTCCACCGACCTGCACTCTCTCGGCCAGTTCATTCAGGACGGCAGCCGCAATATGTTCGAAACCGTTGTCGAAATCGAAAACACGGGCAGCGAGTTTACCATTCCCAATGATCCGGCAAACATTGACGGACTCAACTTCCTCTCCGGAATGCCTCTCAATCAGGTCAAGAAGACCGCAATGCAGGGCACCATTTTGGCACATGTGGACGGCGGAGTTCCCAATATTCTGTTACAGGTCAGCGACAGAAACGAGTATGTTCTCGGAGAGCTTTTGTACTTCTTCGAATTGGCTTGCGCGATTTCCGGTTACCTCCTTTCCGTAAATCCCTTTGACCAGCCCGGTGTCGAATCCTACAAGAAGAACATGTTCGCTTTGCTCGGTAAGCCCGGTTATGAATCGCTTCGCGGCGAACTGGAGGAACGGTTGAAAAATTAACCGAAAACTCAAAAAAACTATTGACTTTATTCGTAGAATTTGCTATAATGTAGGCAGAGGATGGAATCGAATTTTCATCCGAATTACTGGGAGGTAAAACGTATGTTGAAAATTATTATCGGCGTTAAAGGTACAGGGAAGACCAAAACACTGATTAATCTTGTAAACAGCGCTTTGGCAGTGACAAAGGGAGATGTTGTTTGCATTGAAAAAGGTGTCAAGCTGAGATATGATATCAAACCGTCCGCAAGACTGATTGATGTAGATGAATATATGGTTTCCGACGCACAGTCGTTGTATGGCTTTATTGCAGGTATTCTTGCAAGTAATCACGATGTAACCGATTTGTTCTTGGACGGCACATTGAAAATTTGCAAGCACGACATTCCCGCATTCGAAAAAATGGTTGCCGAGCTGGATGCATTGGTAAACAAGAGCAGTGTGAACATGACGATGACGGTTTCCATGCCCGAAAACGAGGCCTCCGAGCTTGTTCGCAAGTACATTTAACCGAGATTTTCAATCAATCTCCGACAGTGAAACCGCAGTTCTGCGAGCTTTATGCAGGACTGCGGTTCTGTGTTTGGAAAGGGGGATGCAACAGTGATTTTAATCATTGCCGAAAAGCCGAGTCTTGCACGCAACATTGCCGCCGGCATCGGCACGATGCAAAAAAGGCAAGGATATCTGGAGGGTTGCGGATACTTGATTACATGGGCGTTCGGACACCTTTTTTCGTTGTGCGACATTGAGGCGTATACCCCCGATGCACCCGCGCGGGCACGTTGGAGCATGGAAAATTTGCCCTGCTTTCCGGAGCGGTTTCGGTTTGAATTGCGCAAAGGACCGGATAAAAAGCCGGATGAAGGCGTGCTACGTCAGTTTGAAATCATCCGTCAGCTGTGCAACCGTGAAGATGTAGACACCGTTGTCAACGCGGGGGACGCCGACCGTGAAGGGGAAATTATTGTTCGTCTTTGCCTGGACAATGCCATGTGCACGCCGAAAGCGCTCAAACGGCTGTGGCTTCCGGACCAAACTCCGCAAACCGTTGCCAAGGCTTTGCGCGAGATGAAGGATGCTTCCGAATATGATTTGTTGGCGTCCGAAGGATTTGCACGCACTTACATCGATTGGCTCTATGGGGTGAATCTCACGCGCTTTGCCACATTAAAGACGGGAACCTTGCTGCGTGTCGGCCGAGTCATTGTTCCCATCGTCAAGGCCATTTACGACCGCGACATGAGCATCCGACACTTTGTTCCCGGAAAATATTATGCAATGGTGAGCCGTGAGCAAACCAAGGGAGAGACGGTGGAGCTGACCTCCAAGCAAAAATTCGACGCCGACCGGCTGCGTGATGCGCAGGAGCAATGCGCACTTTACAACCGTACGGGCGCGGTGGTTTCGGCAGTCAAAAATAAGAAGGATAAGCTGCAACCGGGCAAGCTTTACTCGCTTTCCAAGCTGCAAAATGTGCTGGGTAAAAAATATAAGATGTCGATGCAGGAAAGCCTTGCGTTGGTGCAGGGACTGTACGAAAAAGGGTATTTGACGTATCCGCGTACCAATTCCGAATATCTTGCCACTGCTGAAAAGGATAAAATCAGGCAAATTCTGAGCAGCTGTGCCAAGCTCGGCTATCCCGTCAAGATGAAGGAGAGCAAAGCTATTTTCGATGATTCCAAAATCGAGTCCCACTCCGCCCTGACACCAACCTACAAAATTCCGGATAAAAGCTTGCTGAACGAGCGTGAAATGCAGGTTTATTCTACGGTGTTCCGTCGCTTTATTGCGGTGTTCTGTGCCGAAGAATGCGTGGTTTCCAAAACCGAAATCACCATTGATGTCGGGACGCTGGAGCGCTTTGTCCTGAAGGGAATGACGGTTTTGGAAAAAGGGTGGACCAAATACGACGACTGTACGCAAAAGGACAAAATATTGCCTCCGTTGGAAAAGGGTGATGCGGTGAACATCCTGTTTCAACCAACCGAAAAGGAAACCTCTCCGCCCAAGCATTACACCATCGAAACCTTGAACAATTATTTGAAAAATCCGTTCAAGGAGGACAAAAAAGCGGCACGGGAGACAGGCGAAGCGGGAGAGAACAATGAGGACCGCATCGGCGCGGATGACAGCGAAGATTACCGCGCTGTTTTTGAGGGCTTGGAGCTGGGGACCGAGGCCACCAGAACCGGCATCATCGACAACGCACGCAAAAGCGGATATATCGATTTAAAAAAGGATGTTTATACCGTTCTTCCGGGAGGAGAGTTCCTCATCGAATCCTTGACTCAAATGCAAATTTCCATGGACAAGTACAAAACCTCTCAGCTGGGGCAAGCACTGAAGCAGGTGTATCACGGGACGCTGTCGGTGGAGGACAGCGTTCGTCTGGCACAAAAGGAAATTCAAGACATTTTTGACAAGAAGAACGACGCCGCCTTTCAGGCCGAAAGCGAAACGGGCTTCTTCGGCGAAACGGTTGCCGTGTGCCCGTTTTGCCAAAGAGAAATGAAGCGGTTCCGCTCCTTTTACGGCTGTACCGGGTATAAGGAAGGCTGTAAATTTTCGGTGAACATCAGCATTTGCGGCCGTGTGATTCCTGTGACGGCACTCAAGGAGCTGACCGAGCAGGGAAGAACCCGCGTTATGCGCGGCTTTGTTTCTTCCAAAACGGGAAAAAGCTTTGATGCCGCATTGAAATTGGAAAACGGAAAAGCTGTTTTCGACTTTGAAAAAAAGCCTTCCGCGCCTTCCGCGAGCCGCGTTCCGTCCGTTGCGATTGTTTTGGACGGAGAGGAGCCGCCGCTGCCGGAGCCTCCGGACCTGATGTAGCCGTTCCGTTTCTTCGACACAAAAAGCGAAGCTCTCATCGTGAAAGCTTCGCTTTTTTCTTGCGTTTTTCGAAAGCTGTTGCTTATCTTTTGGAAAGCACGTCCTTTTCGTAGGCCGAAACCTCGTCAAACCAGCTTGCGTCTCCCTTTACGCCGTTGCGCGCGCAAAATTCGTTCCAGACGTCACCGACCGGGAAGAATTTGTATTCCTCTTGCTTCATCATCAATTCCGTAAAGCGGCGCTCGTCCTGCAACTGCTTCAGCTCGGAATTGGGAAGCAGCAGTGCCGTAAGAATTGCCTTTTGTACCGAGCGCATTCCGATGACCCATGCGGCAATGCGGTTGATGGAGGCGTCAAAGTAATCGGTTGCCAAAATCACGCGTCCGAGCGCATCGTTGCGCACGACCTCCTTCATCATTTCCAATGTTTCATCGTCATAGCGAACGACATGGTCGGAATCCCAGCGTACTCCGCGCGTGACATGGAGCGCAATTTGAGGATGGAAGCACAAAAGTGCGGAGATTTTATCCGAAACAACCTCCGTGGGATGGTAATGTCCGTTATCCATCAACGGCACAATTCCTCGGGTGGTTGCATAGGAAAGGGCAAATTCGGAAGAGCCTGCGGTGTAGGACTCCAAGCCGATGCCGAATACCTTGGATTCCAATGTTACCTTGACCGCGTTTTTATCGTAACCGCATCCCAAAATGCGGTCCATGGAGTCCATGTAACGCATTCTCGGGCCGAGACGGTCGGCCGGAACGTCCTTAAAGCCGTCCGGAATCCAAACGTTCATTACGCAGGGAATGCCGGTTTCCTTGGCGAAATATTCGGAAATGCGCACGCAGGCAATTCCGTGGCGAATCCAAAACGCACGGATTTCCTCGTTTTCGTTTGTCAATGTGCCGTTTTCCGCAAGGGGGTGGGAGAAGAAGGTGGGATTAAAATCCAACCCGACGCCGTGTTTTTTGGCAAATGCCACCCATGGCTCGAAGTGCTCGGGACGGATGGCGTCACGGTCCGCGATTTTGCCGTCCCGATAGATGCCGTAAAAGGCATGCACGTTGACGTTGTGCTTGCCCGGAATCAGGGAAAACGCTTTTTCAATGTCCTGCATCAATTCCTCGGGAGTGCGAGCCGCACCCGGGTAATTGCCCGTTGCCTGAATGCCTCCCGTCAATGCGCCTGCATTTTCAAAGCCCTTTACGTCATCTCCCTGCCAACAATGCATCGAAACGGAAACCTTTTGCAGCTCGGCAATCGCTTTTTCCGTATCGACGCCGATTTGAGCGTACCGTTCCTTGGCAATTCGATAAAGTTCTTTTTGTTCCATCGTAATTTCCTCCGATTTTGTAATCGGTTCCATTATAAAAGAATTGCCGAAAAAAAACAATAGGATTTTTCAAAAAAACAAAAAAGACCGCCTTTTTCAAAAAATAGTCACCTAAAATATGCTTTGAATGGGCGATTTTGCCTCAACGGTGGCGGAAAGCAGCAGTATTGCTCGGGCAAAACTTGACAGTTCGAATGTCATTTGTCTACAACCGCTGTATTCGCTCCGTTTGTTTTCGTGCATTTTTGATGAAAAAAAGCAGCTTTCTTTTTTGATCTTGTTTTTTTTCGAGATGCGTGATATACTATGTTCAATGAAAACAAAAAAGAGGATGAAATCATGAACGACATCAACAGAAATCTAACCATGCTCTGCGACTTTTACGAATTAACCATGGGAAACGGTTATTTCTCCTGCGGCATGAAGGACAAAATTGTTTATTTTGATGTATTTTATCGCGAGAATCCCGACAACAGCGGCTTTGCCATTGTAGCGGGCTTGGAGCAGGTGGTGGAGTATATCAATCAGCTGCACTTTACAGAGGAGGATATTGCGTATCTTCGTTCCAAAAAATGCTTCTCCGAGGAATTTCTCGACTTTTTGAGAGATTTTCACTTTGAAGGCGACATTTGGGCGGTTCCGGAAGGAACGGTTGTCTTCCCGGGTGAGCCGTTGATGACGGTTCGCGGCAGAGCCATTGAAGCGCAGTTTATCGAAACCTATGTGTTGATGACCCTCAATCATCAATCGCTGATTGCAACAAAGGCAGCGCGCTTGACGCGCGCCGCAAAGGGAAGAGCCATCAGCGAATTCGGCTCCCGTCGCGCACAGGGGGCGGACGCGGCCATTTACGGTGCCCGCGCGGCGTTTATCGGCGGATGCAATGCCACCGCTTGTACCATCACCGATATTGCATTCGGTGTTCCGGCAACGGGGACCATGGCACACTCCTGGGTACAAATGTTCGACACCGAATACGAGGCATTCAAAACCTATTGCGAGATTTATCCTGAAAATGCAACCTTGCTGGTGGACACCTACAATGTATTGGAATCCGGAATTCCGAATGCGATTCGCGTATTCAATGAGGTTTTGGCGCCAAAGGGCATTCGCAAATGCGGTATTCGAATCGATTCCGGCGACATTACGTATCTTACGCAAAAGGTACGCAAGATGCTGGACGATGCCGGATGGACGGAATGCAAAATCGTTATTTCCAATTCTTTGGATGAATATATTATCCGTGAGCTGATCCGTCAGGGTGCCTGCATTGACGCATTCGGTGTCGGCGAGCGTTTGATTACCGCAAAAAGTGATCCCGTATTCGGCGGCGTTTACAAACTTTGTGCCGTGGAAAACGAACGGGGTGAAATCATTCCGAAAATCAAAATCAGCGAGAACGTCGGAAAAATTACCACGCCGCATTTCAAAAAGGTATACCGTCTCCGCGGCAGAGATACGGGAAAGGCAGAGGCGGACCTGCTGTGCGTTTGGGATGAAGAACTGGACGACTCCAAGCCGATTGAGCTGTTTGACCCCAACCACACATGGAAGCGCAAGGTGCTGGAGAACTATACCGCCACCGAATTGCTGTGTCCCATCTTCAAAAACGGCAAGCAGGTTTACCGGTTGCCCACCTTGCAGGAAATTCGCACACACTGTGAGGAAGAAATTCAGGGAATGTGGGAGGAGGTGCGACGCTTCAGCAATCCGCACAACTACTACGTGGACCTCTCCCAAAAGCTTTGGGATGTGAAAAACGAAATGCTCAAGGCCAACAGAAGCGTTGCTCAAAAGAAATAAGCATTGTGAACCAAGCGAACCGATGACAGTCCGAAAGAAAGTCATCGGTTCACTTTTTTACATTTTCTCCCTTTTTCAGGAGACGCAGTGCATCAAACAAAAAGGGCAGCGTGAATGCAAATGCGGCTATATCCGCGAAGGGTTGGAGCATCCAGACACCGTCCACGCCGAGGCTTTGCGGCAATAACAGAAGCAGCGGAAGAAAAAAGATTCCCTGCCGTGCCGATGCCAGCGCGGTTCCCGCAATCGGATGCCCCGTTATTTGATACAGCAAAATCGTACAGGTGGTTACACCGTGCAAAACCAACACCGCGCTTTGAAAACGCAGGGCGTCGCTCCACAGCAGTGTGCGATCAAGCTCCGGTTGAAACAGGGAAAGCCAGGTGGGTGCAAACCAAAAAAGCGGAACGGAAATTGCCAGCATTGCAAAGGAAGATAGCAGTACCGCTTTCAAATAAATACGCTTGATGCGCAAAGGCTTCCTGCTTCCGTGATAAAATCCGACGATGGGCATCATTCCTTGCCCGACGCCGAGACAAAAGGAATATGCAAGCAAAAACAACTTGGAAATCACCGCCATGGAGGTTACCGCTGTCGAGCCGTACGGACGTGCGGCGTGGTTTAACAGGGTTGCGGCCAGTGCCGAAAGGCCTTGCCGGAACAGCGAGGGCGTACCCAATACAACGGTAGTGCCCCAATCCTTCAGTACCGTCGTGCGGTTGTTATGAACAAAGGTGTGCGTTTTCCCTTTGAAAAAGGCAATCAGAAGCAGGCTTCCTCCCACCGTTTGGGAAATACAGGTGGCAACAGACGCGCCGCGAATACCGAGTCCCGCAAAGGAAATCAGGACGGGGTCCAGTGCCACGTTCAGCAAATAAGCAACGCACAAGCCGAGCGTCGCCGCAAAGACCTTTCCCTCGGCGCGCAGCAGCTGTGCCAGCACCAATGAAACACACATCGGCAACGCGGACAGCAACAAAAATACCGCATAGCTTTGCGCATATTCATGATTTTCTTCCGATGCGCCCAGCAGGAAAACGATTTGTTCGCTGAAAAGTCCGCCCGACAGCGCCAAAAGGCCTCCGAGAAGAATTGCCAGACCAAGCGCATGAAAGCCGACACGTTGTGCCTGTGCCTCACGGCGCTGTCCCATCAGCGCGGAAACCTGTGCCGCGCCGCCGATGCCAACCGTGAATCCGATGGCCTGAATTATGGCTTGAATGGGAAATGCCACCCCTACCGCCGCCGTGGCGTTTGCGCCGAGCGAGGCCACAAAAAAAGAATCGGCAAGGCTGTAAAGCGCAGAGGAGAGCAGGGAAAGCACGGTCGGAACTGCAAAGTACAGCAGCAATTTCCAATCGGAAGCGCTTTGTTTCCGCAGGAGTCCTTCTTTCGGAGCATCAGATGACATATCGCATCCTCACTTTCGTTTGGTGGGATTATTATGCGCAAAAAATCGAATTCCATGTTTTTTTGCGTTTTTTACCAAGAGTTCTTTAAAAAGGCTTGATTTTCCTTTGATTTTGGTATATAATATCTGTGTTATACAAAAAGTGAAAATACAGGAGGTTGTTTCATGTTAGTTTCCGCAAAAGAAATGCTGATCAAGGCAAAAGAAGGTCACTATGCGGTTGGTCAGTTCAACATCAACAATTTGGAGTGGACAAAGGCAATTTTGCTGACTGCTCAGGAATTGAATTCTCCCGTAATTCTCGGCGTTTCCGAGGGTGCCGGAAAGTATATGTGCGGTTTTAAAACCGTTTCCGCTATGGTGAAGGCAATGATTGAGGAATTGAAAATTACCGTTCCCGTTGCACTTCATTTGGACCACGGCACTTATGAAGGATGCATGAAGTGCATCGATGCAGGCTTCTCCTCCATCATGTTCGACGGCTCTCATTATCCGATTGCGGAGAATGTTGCGAAAACCACCGAGCTGGTAAAGATTTGCGCCGAAAAGGGAATGTCCCTGGAGTCGGAGTTCGGCTCCATCGGCGGCGAAGAGGACGGCGGAGTCGGTCTCGGTGAATGTGCAGACCCGAACGAGTGCAAAATGATTGCGGACCT
>CAZWXE010000003.1:0-34207 GCA_964638045.1 uncultured Ruminococcus sp.
GCTTTCTTCTCTGCATCGGTCACATCCAGCTCGTCCATGTTCAGCTCGATCTCAATATGCTGCCGATTTTGAAGTTTGGACAATAAACATACCGTCTCAACATGCCCCGTTCTCGGAAACAAATCCACCGGTTGAACCTCGCCGACGGTGTAGCCCAGCTCACGGAAAACGGCACAGTCGCGCGCAAGAGTATCCGGATTGCAGGAGATGTAAACCACGCGCCGATAGTCGCGTTTTGCCAAAGTGCGGATTAACTCCTTAGTGCTTCCCTTTCTGGGCGGGTCCATCACCACGGTCACATTTTCAAAAACACCGTGCTTTTGCTCGGCACTGTGCAAAAATGCCTCGGCGTTGCTTGCATCGCCACAGTAAAAGGACGCGTTTGAAATTTCGTTTCGCTTGGCATTCTCCTTTGCACACTGCACTGCCTCGGGAACAATCTCAATACCCACAACCTCCTTTGCACGGTCCGCCATGGAAAGCCCGATGGTACCGATGCCGCAATAAAGGTCGATGAGCGTCTCATTGCCGGTTAAAGCCGCACGTTCCTTTGCAATCCCGTACAGCAGCTCGCATGCATCGTGATTGACCTGATAAAAGGCGTGTGCGGAAACGGAAAAGCGCAAACCGCACATAATATCCTCAATGTTCTCCTTTCCGTAAAGCAATCGACTTTTTTTGCCCAATACAACATTGGTATTTTCACGGTTGACATTGACGGAAAGATGCACCACCTGCGGGAAATGTTCCCGCACGGCCTGTACCAATTCCGATTCGCACGGAAGTGCCTCACCGTTGAGCACCAAGCACACCATCACCTCTCCGGTAAGCTTCCCCTCTCGCAAATACAAATGACGCAAAAGTCCCTTTCCCGTTTCCTCCTCATAAGGAGTAACCCCGTGTTGCTGTAAAAAGGAGCAAAGGAACGCAGTTAACTCGGAAAACAGCTTCGGCTGAAGCAAACATTCCTCGGCGGGAACAATGCGATGCGTCCCGGTTGCATAAAAGCCGGCCTGCATCTTTCCTCCAACCGTACCGACGGGATACTGCGCCTTGTTGCGATACCCCGTCAATTGACCGGTGTGCGCAACCGGCAAAACAGAAACATCGCCCAGTCCCGCCTTGCGGAACGCCGACTGAACATATGCTCTTTTTTCCTCCAATTCGCAGGCATATTGAATGTGGCGGTAAACACACCCGCCGCACCCCTTGGCACTGCAATCCGACCGGCAACGCATGGGAGACGGCACCAGAAGCCTCTCGATTTTCCCGACAAGATAGGATTTAGTCACCTTGATGATGCGGGCATCCAACACATCTCCCGTCACCGCGTCCCGCACAAACACCACCTGCGCTCGGCTGCCGTCCGTGTTCTGCAAATGTCCCACACCGCAGCCCAAATTATTGATTTCCTCAATGTGCAGGCGAACAATTTCATTCTTTTGCATCAAGCGTAAAACTCCTCACCCGTTTCCAGGCACAGGCAGCCGAGCCTGCCGCCCTCTCCGGCTCCGCAATCCAGGAAAATGCTTCCTTCACCGCGTACAATCGATTGGTTTTCGGTGGGGACATGTCCCACCACAACCGTACAATCCGCCATCAACGGGTATGCCGCGTCCAACGGCTCGGAGAAGAAATCCTCGGGACAAAGCTCCTCCAAATCGCACCCCGGCTCATAATCGGCAATGCCCGCATGAACCAACAAATAGCGGTTGCCGTTGACCTCGGTCTCTTCAAACAAAACCAAATCGTCCAGATAGTCCAGGACGCCCTCCCGCTGTTCGTCGGTCAGGGAGCGAAAGCCCTCCAGAGTGCTTTGCCCGCCGTCACGCACCCAGGCGGTCATCTCCGAAATGAACTGCTCATCCGGTTGAGCGCCGCTTTTCAGCATACGGTCAAATCCGCGCAGCATACGTGCTGCCGTAAAATCGTGCTCTCCGGCGACGGAATACACATTCAGACGCAAACTCAAATCCGCAAGCAGCTCCATGGATTCCTCGCCGTAGTCCACCAGGTCTCCCAAAATATATAAAACATCGCGCTCTCCGAAGTGAATTTGCTCCAAAAGCGCACAAAACTTTTGATAATTTCCGTGTATATCGGACATTACGTAGGTCATTTTCGAAGCCTCCAAATTTATACAATTTTGACGGGGTCACTGTGCACCGCCGTCACAAAAAGATGTGCATCCGCCTCCAAAACCAGCTCACACAAACGGCGGCAAACCGGCGCTTCGGTGTGAAAGTGCCCCGCGGTGACCAAGTTCATTCCGCATTCGGGCGCATCGGCCATTTGGTCATAACGCAAATTGCCAGTCAGGAAGGTATCCGCTCCCGCCGCCTTGGCCGCCGCAACATCGTCCTTTCCGTCACCGCCCAGCAAAGCGACACGGCGAACCGGGAGATTGGCGGCGCTGTACTGCACCGCAGGAGCGTCAAGCGCCTGCCGAACCCGCGCCGCAAACGCTTGCAAGGACATTTCCGCACCGTATTCCCCAATTCTGCCGATTCCCTCGTCTCCGAACGGAACCACGCGGCTCAAGCCCAAGCACTGTGCCAACGTGTCGTTTACACCGCCGTGCACTGCGTCCAAGCGGGTGTGAAAGCTCATGACGGAAATACCGTGCCGAACGAGCGTCATCAGCTTTTTTGCCACGTGGTTCTCCTCATTCAAAGCCTTTAAGGGGTGAAACACCAACGGATGATGCGAAAGTATGACATCGTATTTTCCCGAAACGGCCTGCTTTACCACCTCTTCGGTGACGTCCAACGCCACCAACACACGTTTCACCTCTCGTGTCCCGTCCGGGCAACACATCAATCCGTCGTTATCCCATGTACAAGACAGCGACGGCGGAATTTTCTCGTTTAAAAAAGCGTACAATTGAAAAACAGTCATGTCATTTCCTCCAACAATTGCTCCAATTGAGCAAGCATGCTCCTCTCGACGGTGACATCCGCGCCCGCCGATTGCTCCTTCCCCCGTACAATACGGCTCCAAACCTGAATCTCGCGCATGAGAAATTCCCGAAGCATCGGCGGACGGTTGCATATATTCCGTCTCCCGATTTGCAGCTCCAATGCGTTGTAGTGCTGCACGCGCCCGCAATAGCGCGCGTAGATTGTTTGATAATATCGGTCCACATGAGAAATGGTTTCTTCCAGGATTTCAAAGCCGTTTTCACACAGCCAACTTCGCAAAGCCGCCGCCCTGGACATCGGCTGCAAAATCAACCCGATGTCTTTATTTTTCACAAAGGGCGCTTCGGATAAAATGGTTACAATCAGCTCTCCTCCCATTCCGAAAATGAGAATATCGTCCGGAGCAAACGCCTCCACCCCATGCAGTCCGTCGGTGCGCAAAACGGAAATGCGATGCGAAAGTCCCGCACGCTCGATATTTGCCCGTGCGCTGTCAATGGGCCCTTGATTGATGTCCGACGCAAGTGCCTCCGACACGATTCCCTGCGAAACCAAATAAATCGGCAAATAGGCATGGTCGGTGCCGATGTCCGCAACTCTGCCGCCCCGTTTGAGATAAGGAACGGCCGTGCAAAGGCGTGCGTCCGGCGATGTCACAGTATCCATAAAACCTCCAAAAGCAATTCGTAAATGTTGCAAAGCATAAAAAGAAGAAGTCAGGGAAACCGAACTATAAGCCTCCCTGACAAACTTGCTCACTTCTTCGCCGCAAAGAATTTGTTGATTTTGTCAACCAATTCGTCCGCATCCGTGCCGTGAACCGCACACGCATCCTCAATGGATTCACCGCGTGCGGAGGGACAACCGAGGCAGTGCATTCCGATTGCAAGGAAGAACTGTGCGGTCTCCATATCGTAATCGAGAACATCACCGATAACACTCTGCTTTGTAACGACCATTTGACTCATCCTTTCTGAAAATTGATAACTATATTATACCCCAATCCGTTGATACTGTCAATCATTTCATCAACTTTTTTCAAAAAATGCAAACAACTTTTTGCCATCCGTGAATTCAAAAAGTAAATTCTGTCGCCAAATATCTCTTACACTAAGTTCCACTGCGGAATTTACTTTGGGAATTCACTATCTGTTCGCTCCTTGCGGACTCGTCGCTTTTGAACTTGACATTCGGCAAAAAAGATGTTATAATTTATTCTGGATGAGATTTTTTGAAGAAAGGATGTCATAACCGCCATGAAAAGCATTTTTCCGTGCCTTGTCGCAAATGAACAACTGAAGGCACGGCTTGCTCGGGAGCTGACAGCGGAAGCCCTTTCCCATGCCTATATTTTGGAGGGCGCATTCGGCACCGGCAAGCACACGGTTGCCCTGCAAATTGCCGCCGCCCTGGCCTGCGAAAACAAAAGCGCACCGGAGCTCCCGCTTCCCTGCGGACAATGTCCCTCCTGCAAAAAAATTCTCTCACACGGCTCTCCCGACGTCATTTCAATCAGTCGCGGAGAAAAAGCGACCTTGGGCGTGGAATCGGTGCGTGAATTAAAGCGTGACGTATACATAGCCCCCAATGACATCGGCGAAAAAATTTACATCATCGAGGATGCGCATTTGATGACCGTGCAAGCGCAGAACGCCCTGCTGCTGACCTTGGAGGAGCCGCCCCCTTACGTGCTTTTTCTGTTGCTGTGCGAAACCGCGACACCGCTTTTGGAAACGGTGCGCAGCCGCGCGCCCACCTTACGTACCGAGCAGATAGATGCAACGCTCATCGACGATTATCTGAAGCAAAATTTTCCGAAGGCCGCCGAGCTGGCAAGCTCCTCGCCACGGGAATTTGCCGAGCTCTCGGCCGCGGCGGGAGGAAGCATCGGGCAGGCGATTTTACTGCTGGATGCCGAAAAGCGCAAGCCCGTGCTCGCCTTACGTCAAAGCGCGCGCACCTGGCTGAAGCTTTGCTCCGAGCGAAAGGAGCCGTCCGCGGTCATTTCTCTCCTAAACGAGCTTTCCAAGAAAAAAAGGGAGGTGCTGATTGCACAGCTCGGCTGCATTCAATTGGCGTTGCGTGACCTTCTTCTGTACAAAAAAGCCGAAAGCTTTTCCCTCTGCTTTTTCACCGATAAGGAGGAGACCGCCTCCCTTTCCGATGCTTTTACCGTTCCGCAGCTGCTGTCGCTCATCCGGGCGGTAGCCAATGCAACGGACCGACTGCAAGCAAACGCCAACGTGCGCTTGACTTTGACTTCTCTTGCTGCCGATGCAGGCTTGCTCTAAGCCTCCTGCAAAAGCGGTTACCCATAGAAAGGATACCTCAAATACATGGAAAATCAAGAACAAAAGCCCACATCCTCCTCCGGAGCGGAAGAAAAGAAAAACGAGCATCCCCGCCGCAACCGCAGAAACGGAAAGCAGCATCCGCCGCGCCGTAAGGACAAGGCACCGCGCAGCAACGGAGGAGACGAGGAGCATTCCAAGCAGCCTCAAGCGGCTCCCTCTGCCGCAAAAAAGCAAAACAACGCACAGGGGAATAAAAAGAAGCGCGCCCATGCGAACAACCACCCGAATCGCAACCGCGACGGTCACTCACACGGAGGAGCGAAATTCGTGTCTGCTTCCTCGGTGGGATTGTACGAGGATGCCGAAAAGGAAGCACGGGAATTGGCCGAGCTTCGAGCAAAAATCGTCCTGTCGTCCGCTCCCGTCGCAACGGAAGCTTCCGACACAAAATCTCCCGAAGCCGTAACGGATTCGGAGCCGACGCTTCCGACCTCCGCACAGCCCGCCGAGGAAAAGGAGCAGGTGGAGGTGGTCAGCGTGCGCTTCCGCTCCTCCTCAAAAACGTATTACTTTGAGTCGCGCGGCATCGTCGCAAAGCCGGGAGACTATGCCATTTTGGAAACCGCAAGAGGTCCGGAATTCGGCGAAGTCTGCCACGGGAACAGCATGGTCAGCGTCTCCGAAACCGTATCTCCTCTGCGTCCCCTTTTGCGCCTCGCAACCAAAGAGGACATCGCCCACAATGAAGAGAACCGCAAGCGCGAGCGGGAGGCGTTGGGCATTTGTCAGGAAAAGATTCGCAAGCACGGACTGGAAATGAAGTTGATTGACGTACAATACGCCTTTGACAATTCCAAGCTGTTGTTTTACTTCACCGCGGAAGGCAGAGTAGACTTCCGCGATTTGGTCAAGGACCTGGCGTCGGTGTTCCACACCCGCATTGAACTGCGTCAAATCGGTATTCGCGACGAGACCAAAATGTTGGGCGGCATCGGTGCCTGCGGCCGCGCGCTCTGCTGCTCCACTTTTCTTCCCGACTTTGCGCAGGTCTCCATCAAAATGGCAAAGGAGCAGGGACTTTCTCTGAACTCCGCCAAAATATCCGGCGTTTGCGGCAGATTGATGTGTTGCTTGCGATATGAGGCCGACGTTTACGCCGAGGAAATCAAAAGGAGCCCCGCGGTTGATTCTTCCGTAAAAACCGAGGACGGCATCGGACGTGTCATCAGTGTCAATCCGCTGGCGGGAACCGTCCGTGTGCTGTTCCAAAACGCGCAGGACACCTCGGTCAAGCAATATCACCGAAACGAGGTGAGCGTGATTGAAAAAGAGCGCAAGGCTCCCGCGGAGAAGCAGGAAAAGAAGGCCGTGCGGGAAAACAACGAAGAAAAATGATTTTTTAAATTTTTTCAAAGAAATTCTTCAAAAACAGTTGCAAAACAAAAAAAATATGTTACAATATAGGTGATATCAAAAACAGGAGGTAAATCAAAATGGCATATAAGATTTCTGACGATTGCGTGTCCTGCGGCGCTTGCGCCGAGGCTTGCCCCATGGAAGCAATTACCGAAGGCGACGGCAAGTATGTAATTGATGCCGACAAGTGTGTCAGCTGCGGCGCTTGCGCCGAGGCTTGCCCCGTCGGAGCTCCTCAGGAGGACTAATACATCCCCGCAAAAGGCGGAGCAAGCAATTCTGCCTGCTCCGCCTTTTGCGTCTCCTTAAAAACAGCCTAAAAAAGGAAGGACATCTCTTTTATGAACGGTGCACCGTTTGTCTCCCCCACTCTTTCCCGGGATGAGCGCTTGGACAGAGTCAACGAACGTCTTTGGCTCATCCAAAAGAACGGCGGCTTACAGTACGGCACCGACGCCTTTCTGCTTGCCGCTTACATTCGCTCCTCCAAATACGGAAAAGCGGTGGAGCTGGGAGCGGGAACGGGGATTGTTTCCCTCCTTCTTGCCGCAAGGCAAAAATTTGCACACATCACCGCCGTGGAAATTCAGCCGACGTATGCGCAGTTGATTGCACGCAACGCCGAAATAAACGGCTTGCAATCGCAGGTCACTCCGCTTTGTCGGGACGTACGAGAGCTCTCCGCCGCAACGCTTAGCGGCGAGGCAGACGTGGTGTTTTCCAATCCGCCTTATATGAGGTGCAACAGCGGAAAACGGAATCAAAACGACGAAAAATACATTGCACGCCATGAGGTGTGCGGCAGCATCGACGACTTTTGTTTGGCGGCCAAACGCATTCTGCGCTTCGGCGGGAAATTCGTTTGCGTGTGGAGACCCGACAGGCTCGCCGAGCTCTTCCTTGCCATGCACAATGCATCTCTTGAGCCCAAGCGAATGACACTGGTTTACGCCGATGAAAATGCGGAGCCCTGCATGCTGCTGGCGGAGGCCGTCAAAGGCGGAGCGCCTTCCATGCGCCTCTCCCCCCCTTTGCTTTTGTACCTTCCTCAAACGGAAAGCGGACACACACGCATGCTCACACCGCAGGCGCAAAGGATTTACGACACCTGTTCCTTTGAAATTTGACTCTAAACAACCAAAAAATAAAAATAAATAAAAGGAGAACTACGATGAACAAACTTACCTTCAAATTGCTGATTGGCTCTTTTGTGGCAATCGGTGCGGCCGCATTTTCTCTCGGCGTCATCCACGAGCTGAGAACCATCAAAAACCTGACGACTGACGCAGACAATGACGAAGCCGACGCAAAAGAAACTTCCGAAGCTTCCGACGACGAAACAACGGAAGAAGAAATTCCTGCTTCCGAGCCCGTTGTCGAAGAGCAGCTCGTTGAGGAAGGCGCTGCGGAATAACACCGCCGTTCCTCTTGTCGATTTATTTATAGAAGGAGGCTGTTTCGTTAAGAGCAATTGCACAAGAGAGCCTTTTTGTTGCTTGCGATTGTGTCGATTGCTTTTAATGAGACAGCCTCTCTTTGCCGAAGGAAGCCGAAATCAATGGAAGATATGAAACGAATTTTAAGCTACACTCGTCGTGCCATCGACGATTATCATATGATTGCCCCGGGAGACCGCATTGCCGTCGGGGTATCCGCCGGTAAGGATTCCCTAACCCTGCTTTGCGCACTCGCACAGCTTCGCCGATTCTACCCCATCCCATTCGAATTGACAGCCATTACCATCGACATGGGCTTTCCGGGAGGAATGGAGCTTGCTCCCATCCATCAACTTGCCGAAGAATTGCAGGTCCCCTATCATGTGGTTCCCACCGAAATTTACCGTACCATTTTCGAAATACGCAAGGAAAAGAATCCTTGCTCTCTTTGTGCGAAAATGCGTCGGGGTGCCTTGCACAATGCCGCGAAAGAGCTGGGGTGCAACACCGTTGCCTTAGGACATCATTTTGACGATGCGGTGGACACCTTTATGCTCAATCTGTTTTTTGAAGGACGAATCGGGTGCTTTTCTCCCGTCACCGAGCTTTCCCGCACAGGCATCAAGCTAATTCGCCCGTTGCTTTACGCACCGGAAAAGGAGGTGCGCTGCTTTGCGAAAAAAGCGGAGCTGCCCGTCATCAAATCGCCCTGCCCGGCCGACGGCAATACACAACGGGAAGAAATCAACAAGCTGCTCAACGACCTTGACCGTCGCCACAACGGTCTGCGCTATCGCATTTTCGGCGCCATGCAACGCGGAGAGGTTGACGGCTTTGCGGTATTCTCGCGTATGGGAGGCATCAAGGCCTACGACGCGTCCGACGAGGAAAGCAGCTCCTGAGCACAGCATCACAAAAAGAGAGGAAAGAAAAACCAATGGATTTTTTGCCGATTTGCCGTAAGGATATGGAACAGCGGGGCTGGGATTCCCCCGACTTTGTATACGTCACGGGAGACGCCTATGTGGACCACCCCTCCTTCGGTGTGGCAATTATCTCCCGTGTACTGGAGGATGCGGGATACCGCGTTGCCATCCTTTCTCAGCCGGACTACAAAAGCTGCGAGGCATTCCGTGAGTTCGGAAAGCCGCGTCTGGGCTTTCTTGTCACCGCGGGCAACATTGACAGCATGGTTGCCCATTATACGGCGGCACGGAAAAAGAGAAACTTTGACTATTATTCTCCGGGAGGTGTCATGGGCAAACGCCCGGACCGCGCCGTCATTGTTTATTGCAACCGCATTCGGGAGGCCTACGGAGATGTGCCGATTATCATCGGCGGCTTGGAGGCTTCCCTGCGTCGCTTTGCGCACTACGACTATTGGGATGACAAGGTGCGCCGCTCGGTGTTGGTGGACAGCCGCGCGGACCTTCTGACCTACGGTATGGGAGAAAAAATTCTTTTGCGCATTGCAGAACTTTTGAACAAGGGCGTCCCCATCAAAAAAATTCACGATGTCAGAGGAACCGTCTATTTGGCAAAGCCGGATGCTCCCATCCATTATGAGGTTGCGGCCACCTTCAACTACAACGAATTGAAGGAGGACAAACGCAAATATGCCGAGAGCTTTGGCATACAATATCAGAATCAGGACTCCATCAACGGAAAAGCGATCTGTGAAATTTACGACAACAAGCTTCTGGTGCAAAATCCGCCCATGCCCCCCTTGGAGCGCGAGGAGCTGGACCATGTTTACGCGCTTCCCTACATGAGAGCGGCACATCCCGTCTACAATGCCGCGGGAGGTGTCCCGGGGATTGAAGAAGTACAATTTTCGATTACCCACAACCGCGGATGCTTCGGAGGCTGCAATTTTTGCGCGCTTGCCTTTCATCAAGGAAGAACCGTGCGCTCCCGCAGTGAGGAAAGCGTCATTGAGGAAGCCAAAAAAATCACTGCCCTGCCCAACTTCAAGGGCTACATCCATGACATCGGCGGTCCAACCGCCAACTTTCGCGCCCCCGCCTGCGACAAACAGCTGACGCACGGTGTCTGCGCCAATCGCAAATGTCTGGCACCCAAGCCGTGCCCCAATTTGAAGGTCAGTCACACCGAATACACACACCTTTTGGAGCAAGTGGAAAAGCTTCCCGGCGTGAAAAAGGTCTTTGTTCGCAGCGGCATCCGATTTGACTACCTCATGGCGGACAAGGACGATACCTTCTTCAATAAATTGGTTCGCGACCACGTCAGCGGACAATTGAAGGTTGCCCCCGAGCATTGCTCCGACAATGTGCTCTCTTGCATGGGCAAGCCGAATTTCGATGTGTACCGTGCCTTTCGCAAAAAGTTTTTCGAAATTACCGAGAGTGTCGGAAAGGAGCAATATCTGGTTCCCTATCTGATGTCCAGTCATCCCGGCTCTACCTTGGAGGATGCCATCGAGTTGGCTGTATACCTAAAGGAAAACGGCTATGCACCGGAGCAGGTGCAGGACTTCTATCCAACCCCCGGAACGGCCTCCACCGTGATGTACTATACAGGCATCAATCCCCTGACACACAAAAAGGTGTACGTAGCCACCGATTACCATGAAAAACAGCTGCAACGCGCATTGCTTCAATACAACCGTCCGCAAAACGCCGCATTGGTCCGAGAGGCTTTGACCCTTGCAGGCCGTGAGGACCTCATCGGCTTCGGGAAATCCTGCCTGGTACGTCCCGCAAGCACTACCGCACCGCATCCAAAAAAGAAAGCGTCCGACGGCAATAAAGCACAAAGAAGCCCGCGCGGCGCCGCAAAAGGCGGGAACCGCCAAGGAATGAAAACCGCGTCATCCGTCGGCAAAAAGGCCGCGCCCACCCATAAATCGAAACCGGTTGGTACAAAGAGGAAACCACGCTAAAAGTACAACCGCAAGCAAAACGAACGCTGCCCCCAAACGCAAGAATGCATTCGGGGGTAGTTTTCATACAAGGTGTGTACGCTTTATTGATTTCCGTTCGCCTTGCTGTAAGAAACGCCTGCCTGCAGCTGTCCTGCCAGCAGTTGGGACACCGAAACCACGGTGTATCCCTCCTCATAAAGGCGCTGTAATAAAATTACGGTGGCATCGTAGGTGCTTTCGTAAATGTCGTGCATCAGAATGATGTCTCCCTCCTCCACCGTGGACATCACATTGTCCACAATGGTGTTGACCTTGCGGTTCCAATCCTCCTCCACGTCTCCCGCGGCGTATTTGTTGCTCCAATCGTTGGAATCCACGCTCCATTGAATTACCGAATAAGGGCAAGAACGAACGCGCTCCGGCGTGATGGCACCCCCGATGGGACGCATCAGCTTGACATCATATTCCGGAAGAACCCCGCGAATGGCGGAAAGCGTTTCGGAGAGTTCGAATTCGAACTCCCAATCCTCACACCTGTTGTAATACACACGGTGAGAGTAACCATGAATACCGATTTCATGTCCGGACTCGGCAATGGCACGCAATCCCTCCTTGCCATTGTACTCCGTGCCGTCGATGCGGTTTCCGAGGACAAAAAAGGTTGCCTTGGCTCCGTATCGATTCAGCTCCTGAACAATCTGCTTGGTGCGCACATTGTGAGGGCCGTCATCAAAGGTCAACGCAACCAGCTTCCCCGTGGGCACCTCCGGCACCTCATCGGGCTCCTGCGTCGCGGGAAGAAGCGAGCTCTCCTCCCACTTTTTTCCGAACTCGGTTCGCACCCCCGTCACACTGCATCCGCTAAGGGAAAGCAGGAACATGGACAGCAACAGAATGCCGCTCAACAGTTTTTTTATTTTTCGATTGAATTTTTTCTTTGCGGTGCTCATGATTCTCCTCTGAAAGAGTATTGAAATGCTTCGTTTTGTATATTGTAACATATTATTCCCCACTTGTCAATCAATCACATTGCAAAGAAATATTTTTTGCATTCGCAGCACTTTCATGAAAAGCAGAGCAAAAATACGAACAAAACTTGATTTATTCACAAAAATATGGTATACTGAGGTCATCATATGAGGAACGGCGGTGATTATCATCAAAACAACCGAATCATCGGAAATGTACCTTGAAACGATTCTGATGCTGCAAAAGAAACGCGCCAATATACGCGCCATCGATATTGTACACCAAACGGGATATTCCAAGCCCAGCGTCAGCCGCGCCATGGCCTTGCTGAAAAAAAGCGAGCACATTGAAATCGACGGCTTTGGGTACATCACATTAACTCCGAAGGGGCTGCTTGTGGCGTCCAAAATTGTGGAGCGACATGAAATTTTGAGCAAAGTGCTGGTTTCCCTGGGCGTCGCTCCCGACATTGCGGCGGTAGACGCATGCCGCATTGAGCACGTCATCAGCGACGAGTCCTTCGACTGCATCAAAAGGCACCTCCAACAAAAGGGCGGTGAATGAACATGCTCTTTCATCGACAAATCGAAAAGCAATACCGAAAAAAAACCTTTCATCGCTGTGACAGCAACGGAAAGGTCTTCTACTTTACGGCGCAGGATTTTGACGGACTTTCCTGTCGGAAGTATGCATTCCCCTCCTCAAAGGGACATCAATTGCAGGGGTACATTTATTCCGAGGAAGGACATCGCGAAGGGCACATCGTCATCTTTGACCATGGCATCGGTGCGGGACACCTTGCTTACATGCAGGAAATTCGACGCCTGACCGCAAACGGATGGCTTGTATTTGCGTATGACCACACGGGCTGCTTTTCCTCGGAGGGAGAGAGCACGGGCGGACTTTCGCAATCTTTGCATGATTTAAACGATTGCATCAACGCACTGCAAGCAGACCCGCAATTTGAGAACTACTCCTTCTCGGTCATGGGCCACAGCTGGGGTGGCTATGCCTGCCTCAACATTGCAAAATTTCATCCGGAATTGAAGCACATCATTTCCCTTTCCGGTTTTGCATCGGTCCCGCGCATGGTAAATTCCCTGTTCAAGGGCATTTTGAAGCCCTATGCAAAGGACATTTTGCGGCTGGAGGCCGCCTCCAATCCCGACTATTGGGAATGCGATGCGGTCGATTCCTTGAAAAATACCGATGCGCAGGTCCTGCTGCTCCATTCCGAGGATGACCCCACCGTCAGCTACGCCGAGCATTTTCTGGTGTTGCAAAATGCCTTGCGGGAGCAACCGAACATCACCTTTCTCTCCATGAAAGGCCGGCTGCACAACCCCAATTACACTGCCGATGCGGCAGCCTACGCGGCCACATTCTTTGCGGAATTGAGCAAAAAAAGCAAGAAAAAGCAGCTTTCAACCGATGCGCAGAAAAAAGAATTTGTAAATTCCTTCGATTGGCATCGCATGACCGCGCAGGACGATGCGGTCTGGGAACAAATTTTGAATACCCTCTCCAAATAATAAGCAGGAAGCAACCCGGCCCCGCCGTGTTGCTTCCCGCTTTTATTTTTGAGCATATGATGTCAAAAATTTTATTCGGTTGGTAAAAAGCTGTTACTTCAGCATCAAATCGCAAACAAGCCCTCCGAACTCGGCGGGGTTCTCCAAGGGCAATCCGCCGATGAGACGCGCATTTGCATACAGCAGCTTGCTGTAAGAGGCCAGCGTATCCTGATTCTCCTCATATAGGGCTTTCAGCTTATCGGCAATGGGGTGAGAACGGTTAATTTCCAGAACCAACTCTGCCTTCACGCGATTTCCTTCCGCACCCGGCATTTTGTTCAAGGTTTGTTCCATATTCGCCGAAATGGCTCCCTCACTGGAAAGGCATGCGGGGTGTTCCTTTAAGGTGTTGGTAAAGCGAACATTGCTGACACCGTCTCCGATGCTTTCCTTCATAAACGAGAACATCTGCTTCGCCGCTTCATTTTCCGCCTTCAGGCTTTCCTTTTCCTCATCGGTTGCAAGGTCCAAATTGTCGGTGCAAACATTGGAAAATTCCTTTTCCCCGTAGGTGCGCAGCATTTGCAGGGCAAATTCATCCACATCCTCGGTCAGGTACAGCACCTCATAGCCGTGTGCAAGCACCGCCTCCACCTGAGGCAGAAGCGCGATTTTTTCCACGCTGTCCCCCGATGCATAATAAATCTTCTTTTGCTCCTCCTTCATCCGCGAGGTGTACTCCTTCAGCGTGGAAAGCTTGCCCTCCGCGGAGGATTTGAACATCACAAGGTCCTGCAAAACATCCTTGTGCATTCCGTAATCGCTGTAAAGTCCCCACTTCAGCTGCGTTCCGAAGGCCGCGTAAAACTTTTCGTAATCCTCACGACTGTTTTCCAGCAACTTTTTCAGCTCGGACACAATTTTCTTTTCCACCGCTTTTGCAATCACCTTCAGCTGTCTGTCCTGCTGAAGCATTTCACGCGAAATATTCAGGGAAAGGTCGGAAGAATCCACCAAGCCGCGGACAAAGCTGAAATAATCCGGAAGCAAATCCTTGCACTTTTCCATAATCAGCACACCGCTGGAATAAAGCTGAAGTCCCTTTTCAAAGTCACGGCTGTAATAATCAAAGGGAGCGTGCGCAGGAATGAACATCATTGCCTCAAAGTTCACGTTTCCTTCGGCCTTCTGACGAATAACCTTTAAGGGAGCCTCATAATCAAAGAATTTTTCCTGATAGAAGGAGTTGATTTCCTCGTCCGTCGTATCCGCAGCGGACTTTTTCCAAAGAGGAATCATGCTGTTCAACGTTTCGTCTACGCTGACGCTTTCATACTCGTCCTTGCTTCCCTCCTTCGGTTGCTCATGCGTGCAAAGCATCCGAATGGGATAACGAATATAGTCGCTGTACTTCTTCACCAAGGAGCGAATACGGTATTCCTCCAAAAGGTCGCTGTATTTTTCCTCATCCTTGTCCGCCTTGAGCCAAAGGGTAATCACCGTACCCACGCTTTCCTTGTCGCACGGATTTACGGTGTAGCCGTCCGCCCCGGACGACTCCCATACAAAGGCCTCGTTTGCCCCGTGCGCACGGCTTTCCACCGTAATTTTATCGGCCACCATAAACGCGGAATAAAAGCCGACACCAAACTGACCGATGATGTCGATTTGACCGTTTCCGCTGTTTTCGGGATTGTTTTTGAAGTCATAGGAACCGCTTTTCGCAATGACACCGAGGTTGTTTTCCAGCTCCTCCTTGCCCATGCCGCAACCGTTGTCAATGATTTGCAGGGTACGGTTTTCTTTGTCGGGCACGATTCGAATCTCGTAATCATCGCGACCGGTTTGCACCGAATCGTCGGTTAAAGACCTGAAATACAGCTTGTCGATTGCATCGCTCGCGTTGGAAATCAGCTCACGGAGAAAAATCTCCCTGTTGGTGTAAATTGAGTGAACCATCATATCCAAAAGCTTTTTGGATTCCGTTTTGAATTGCTTTTTTGCCATTTGAACAGCACCTCTTTATATTTCAATATTATTAAAAACAAATTGAAAAGGTTTCCTTCGGAAACAGAACATATTATACCAAAAAAATCCGAGACTGTCAATGCTGTCCCTGAAAAGTTTACACCTCCTACGCAAGTACGGCACAAAAAATTCATCATCCGTCCATCAATGTGAAATACTGCCGTCCGGCTCCATCATACGCGCATATTCCTCCAAGCCGGTTTCTCCTGCCAGCACCCGCTCCCGTATGCGGTCCAATACCGTACCCGTATTCCGTGCTATCACGGCTGTGATTTGATTCCCGGAAAAGCGGTCCGACAGAATGAGCTCGTGGATTTCGTCGTTCATGAGCATCATTTCAAAAACGCCGACTCTGCCGAGATACCCGGTGTTGCCGCAATAGGAGCATCCGACGGGTTCGAAAATACGGCACGGAGCGGACAACCCTAACAGCTTGAGCTCAGCCGCATCGGTAATTTTCGGGCGCTTGCATTTCGGGCACAGCTTGCGCACCAAACGCTGTGAAATGGCACCGAGCAACGCATCGGCCACCAAATATTTGGGCACGCCCATATTGATGAGTCGTGCAATCACACTGCCGGCGTCGTTGGTATGGATGGAAGAAAGCACCAAATGTCCCGTAACCGCCGCACGCGTGGCGATTTGCGCGGTCTCCTCATCACGGATTTCGCCGAGCATGATGATGTCCGGGTCCTGACGCAAAAAGCTGCGCAAGGCCGTAGCAAATGTCAAATTCGCCTTTGGATTGACCTGCACCTGATTGATTCCGTCAATCAAATTTTCCACAGGGTCCTCCACCGTCATGATGTTCACATCCTCACGGTTCAAATAGCGCAGAAAGGTGTACAGCGTGGTGCTTTTGCCGCTTCCCGTGGGCCCCGTCAAAAGGATGATGCCGTGCGGGCGCGTCAGCATACTCATCACCAACTCCCGTTGCGGCTGTGAAAAGCCCAGGGATGCGAGGTCGCCGGAACGGAAGTTGCGATTGTAAATGCGAATGACCAGCTTCTCTCCGTGAACGGCAGGCATTGTGGAAACACGAAAGTCGTAAGGAACACCGCTCACCTCCATGCTGATTTTTCCGTCCTGCGGAAGTCGGTGCTCCGCAATATTCAAGTTTGCCATGATTTTGTAACGCGCCAGCAAAGCGGGGTACAGGTGCGTGGACAGCTCCTCAATTCGATTCAGCCTTCCGTCAACGCGAAAACGCACAACCACACCTTGCAAAAACGGCTCGATGTGAATGTCGCTGGCACCTCTGTGAATAGCATCCTTCACAATGGAATCGCAAAGCTTGATAATCGGCGCGTCAAGCGGAGCCTCCTCCCGCATCACTTCGTCACGCGCTTCTTCACCGTCGTTGCAATCGGTAAGAACCATATCCTGTTGCAGTCGGTTGTTGGTGTAATTCAAAATTCGCTTCATTTGTGACAGCGGGCCGAGCACAAATCGCAGTTCCGAATAGCCGTAGGAAAGCAATTCCCCGAATTCCTCCGTACGAAGAGGGTCGGAAACCAAAACGGTAAGGCACCCGTCGCACTCCTCCAGGGGAATCCCTCCGTACTCCGACAACAGCTCCTGCGGAAACCGCTTCACAAACGGAAGATTGATTTGATGCAGTTGACAAAAGCGATACTCCATTCCCGCAAAATCCGCCAATGCGCGATAAACGGTTTCCTCCTCCAGCACCTTTTCCTGAACCAAATCCAGATACATCGGCATTCCGGTACTATCGGATTTTGCACACTGTGCTTTCGCATGCTCCTCCGTCAGAAAATGCTTTTTTGTCAAATATGCGGAAAACAACCTGTTAAAAATCATGCCTTCCCTCCGATTAAATGCTGTTCATCAGTGACATCATGGGCAACAGCACCGAAAAAAGCACCGCCGCAACAATGCACCCCAACAAAAGAATGCTCAACGGCTCCATCACGGCAACGCTCTTGGCAAGCGCGGACTCCACGCACACGTCGTGATACGTGCCCGCGGCGTCCAGAACCGCCTCCATCTCTCCGCTCTGTTCTCCCGCTTCCAGCATTTCAATCAACACAGGCGAAAACAGACCCGTCGCCGCCAAGGACGGAGCCAGGCGCCGTCCGCGCTTGAGCTCCGCAATGACAAAGGCGAGCGCTCTTTCGTACACTTGATTGCCGAGCAGCCGTTTCATTTGCTCCATGCATTCCATCATGTTCATTCCGCTCCGCAACATCAGCGCCAACGCTTTGGAAAATCGCGCGGTTAAAATTTCCTTTTGGATGCTGCCGACAAGCGGCATTCTGCAAAGCAGCCAATCCCTTGTCAACCGTCCCCGTTTGGTTTGAAAATACATCCACATCAACAGAAGAAATGCGAAACAGGCCGCAAAAACGGTAAAAATATGCGTTTTCATGAAAGCGGAAAGCCGCATCAGCATTGCCGTCATGCGAGGCACCTCTCCGTCAAGCTCGGCAATGACGGCTTCATATTGAGGCAAAATAAACAGCAGCACCAGCAATGCCACCGCCAACACCATGCACAACAGTACAATGGGATAAGCCATGGACGAAGCGACCTTCATTTTAAAACGACGGTCGTTTTCATAATAATCTCCCAACGCCGAAAGAACCATGTCCAGCGAGCCGCTTTCCTCTCCGACACCGATCATCCGCACGAAAAAGCGCGGGAACACCTTCGGATGCCGTTCAAACGCATCCGAAAGCAGACTGCCGGACGTCACGTCAAAATAAACCTGCTGTAAGGCATTGCGAAAGGCTGCGGAAAATTTTTGCTTGCGCAAGCTGTTCAGCGCTTCTCCGATTGGGATTCCCGCCCGAACCATCACCGCAAATTGACGCACAAACAACACCGTCTCATCGGTTCTTCGCTTTCCGCTCGGTGCAAACAACGCAAATCCGTGCGATGAAGAACGTACGATTCTGGCGTCAATCAGATGACAGGACTCCCGCTTCAGCATTGCGCGCAGGCTCCCTTCATCTGTTGCGGTGCGTACAATTCTTTGCTTTTTTCCGAAGGAATCCAACACAGTACACCGATACAACGGCATTACAGCACCACCCTCCAAAAGAAATCGGAAATCGCCTGCCCATACACGGCAAGCAAGCCGATGCCGAAAAGCAAATACGGGGCAAACGCCAGCTCTGCCGTTCTCTCTGCGCGCCCGGACCTGATTTTCCACAGTTCAATCACACTTCCGAGAAAAGAAGCAAGCAAAATGGCAAGCAACAACCGAAAGGTGCCAAGCAGCAAGCCTCCGATTCCAGCAATCCAAACATCTCCCATTCCGAGCGCATCCCGTTTCAGAACCGATTTCCCGATGAGGGCCACCGACAGAAAGAAGGCAAAGCCAAACACCGTTCCGCCCAAACGGTCCCACAGCTCCGGCGGACAAAAAGCATGCTGCTCCAGCATCAACAAAACCGTGAGAAGCGCAAACAAAACAAGCGTAATGTTGTAAACATCGTGCGTTTCACGGTCCACCGCCGCCATCACCAAAAATAAAAACACCAAACCGAATAACAGCAGCATTTCAATCGGCCGTGCACCTCGGCGTTCGCACATCCGCACAACAGCCGAAAAGCCGACGCCTCCCAGCACCTCGCAACAAAATCCGAAAAAGCCGATTTTTGCCTTGCAATGGCGACAACGCCCCTTTAAAAGCAGGTAGGAAAGAATGGGAATGTTGTCCAACGGAGCAATCGGGCTCTTGCACGCGGGACAGTAAGAGCGCGGTCTTCGGAGAGACAGCTTTCTCGGGCAACGGTACGCGACCACGCCCGCAAAGCTTGCAAACGCACTTCCGAAGCAAAAAGCGACAACGGCATTTATGATGTCCACGACCAATCCTCCCATCTTGACTCTGCCTCTTGAGACACCTCCGTCTCCTCGGCAAGCACATCCGTGCGCAGGCGTTCAAGTGCCCTTTTGGCAAGCTGCTCGTACCGATGCACCACAACAAAGGTCGCCGTAACGGCAGCAGCCATCAAAAACGTCAAGAGCAAAACAAGCATCAGTACATAGCCCCGTTGCTTTGTTTTATTCACCCGCATTCGCCTCCCCGTAATTCAATGCCTCAATAATCGGGCGCTCGGTCTTGTGATGATAGATATTGACCACAAGCGCACCGTCCTCGAACGCATATTCCAAGCGGTATGTATTCGCCTCGGCGGACGGTTGAAACGTTGCATCAAAGAAAACCGTTCCGCCGACCGCACTGTCCGCAAAATAGACGACATCCCAATCGGTTCCGTAAGCATCGTAGTATGCGTCAATATCCCGACAAAGAATTTCAAACCGTATGAGCTCTTCCTGGCGAAGAATTTTGGTTTGCATCACAAGAAAAGAGGAGAACAACACAACGGAGATGCAAAGGAACACCGTCATTCCAACCAAAACCTCCAGCAGGCTCTCACCTCTTTGCTTCATGGCTTCCCTCCTTGTTCAAAAGAGAAAGCCCGAACGCGGAAAAATCAACCGGGCAATCCGCGTCGATACAGCAATGCTTCAGCGCTCCGTATTCAAATTCATGTCTCGCTATCAGCAACAGCAGCCGACGCTTCAACTCCTGTTGTGAAGAGAAAGCAAAATCAACAACGGTCACCAGCTGTTTCCCCTCCGTCGAAAGAAACGTACAGGAGTTCCCTCGAATATAGACACACGCATAGGAGCAGGAATACGGAAGCGTTTTTTGCAAATAAAATCCAAACGGCTCCACACACCGACACCGCGCGCCGAGCAGCCGAACCAACATTTTTACGGAACGAACCGTCCGTTGCGGAAGATAATAGGTGTGAAACACCGTCCCCAACGGATGACGCCATACACGGCGCATTGCGGTATACGGCCGACAGGGACGTTCGGCTTGGCGGAACTGTCCACGCAGCTCCTTTTCCCGTTGCTCCTTTCGGTAAAGTCTTGCCGCGGAAATACGGTTCATCACGGGAAGCGACAAAACGGTTTTGTAAATTTGTGCCGAGCGCAGCTCCACTTCAACGGGCGGAAGCCTTCTGCCCTTGAGCTTTTCCGCAAATATTGCGGCAAGCTCCTGCGGCTCCTTCAAAGCGCCGTCCTCCAATTGATGCGCTTTCAAATTCAAAAGCACTTCCCGTTCGGCACCGACGTCGGCAGGCAACCGCAACCGAAGATACGGCTTTCCGACGTTGCAAAATTCCAGAATACAGCGATTCATGAGGTTGACTCCTTTCCCGCAACAAACGAAAAAGCGGCGCGATCGGCGTAGAGCAAATTGCAATAAACAAAGCCGTCTTTGGAAGAAAAGACGATTTCCTCCAACCCCTCAACCCAAAGCACCTCAATCCCGTTCCGTTTCAAAGAGCCGCACTCCACCGAGAATTCCTCATTTGCCGATTTGTCATCGTTCAACTGCAACGAGCAAATGTAATCGTAAACCGCTTTGGTTCGATGAAGGGTACGCCCCTCGCGAAGCAGCTTGTCGGTTGCCCCGGTCAGAAAAACGACGGCGCCTGTCACCATTCCCAACACCAGCGTTCCGCAAAGCATAGCCACCAAAACCTCCACAAGCGTAAAGCCGTGCGATGCCTTTTTCATAGCGAAGCCCCCTTTCGACGCCGAAAGCGAGAAGATGACGGCCGCCATCTTCTCGCTTTCAAGATTTCTCGCTTTCAAGATGTTTCCATCTTTCCTTTTATATCGTTTTATATTACGTTCATCCCGCCGCAACGGATGCCGTCGCGCTTGTGCTTTCCGTTGTGATAAAGTCGGACTCGGTGATGCGAACCGACACCGTATGCGATTCGTCATATTGATACACAATCACATCCGTTCCGCTGAGGCTGAACTTAGAGCCGGTTTCCTCGGAATAACCCATTTCAGTCAAATAAGCCCTCAACTCCGCATCCGTTAAGGAAATTTCCGCATTTCCGATTTCGGCAGCGTAAATATAATCCCGAACCTGAGCCAGCTCCGTTTGTGCCTTGGAAAGCTTTGCTTTGTCGACAAAGCTTGTGTATCCAACAACCGAAACCGTTGCAAGAATGGAAATCATTGCGATAACAACCAACAGCTCAACCAATGTAAAGCCCTTTTTCACACGCTTTTTCATAGAAAAGTCCCTTTCTCTTCAAAAAACTTGAGGTGTCACGGCAGCAAAAACCAAACATTCAATTGCTTCGGCTTCATTCTATCACAAAAAACACGCGCTGTCAATACAAATAAAGACAAAATGTGACAAATTCTTTAATTTTCTACAAATGCCAATCAAGTTTTTTGTCGCAAAAGCACAAAAAAATACCACACAGTTCTGTCAAAAAACAGCTGTGTGGTATATTTTTAAAGCTCCAGTTGCGTCAACAACTCCCGAATTGCCTGCTGTTCGTCATCGGAAACAGAGGAATTGCAATGCAACTCATGCACGGAGGATTTCAAGCTTCCGCCGAACACCAGGCGAAACCACCTTCTGACCTGACAAATCGGAAGCATCCATTTTTTTCGATTCAAAACGGGATATAGGTAACTCAGCTGCTCGGAAGAAAGCCAAATTCTGGACAATGCATAACTCAACCTGCCGCCTTTACGCACCTGCTGTACTCGCACCCGATTCTCCACCGTTCCGTATACACCGCCGGAAAAAATATAACCTTCCATCCGCGCGGTCAGGTCGGTATGCGCGGCACCGCCCATCCAAACCGCCGTCAGCTGCTCGGCCTGCAGAGCATATTCCGACAATCCGCCGGATGACAACAGCGCATCCTTCTTTTCCGCATCCAGCTGCACGGATTGCTTTAAAATATACAGGTCAATAAACGGCCGAATTCCGCACCCGCCATACAAAAAATGCTTTGCCATATGTGCGATGTGGTAATAGTAAAACATTTCATCGGACAGCACATAGTGGTAGCGGGAGCCTTCCTGCGGCTTTGCATCCTCCCAAACCGTGCACAGCGGAAAATCCGCCTTGCCGGCCTGATTGGATTCTATCAATGAATAATGCAGCTCAATGTGCATTCCGGCAGGAGTAGAAAGTGAAACATCGTGCGATCCCTTTCCATGGTCGGTATACCCAAGCTCATTTTTCAGACAAGCAACCGCCGCGTCCAGGTCGGATTCATGCACCAATAAATCAATGTCACAGCTGGTTCTCATCCACGGCTCCGGATACAGCTTGCGAATTACCGAGCCCTTCAAGGGAATAAACGGAATTTCGGCACGCTCCAACGCTTCACAGGTCCGATTCAAATCATAATTCAACTTCTCATAGCGATAAACCGCCAAAAAAATTTGCTGACGGATGTCGGAATTTTCGTTTACCAGACGATTGCTTTGCAATCCGTAGGCAACCAAATGCCCCACGTCATGCTTAACCGCCAGGTTCATCAAAGCATTCATATCTTCCTTTGTCGCAGAAGCCTTCTCTTCATCGCTCATGGGGGTATTGAGTATGACGGAACGCAATACCGAAAACAGAACGGAACGAATATTTTCACTCATAACGCTTGCACCTTTCTCCTGTTTGAACGTCGCCCGCAAGCAACCGTTCGGAAGCAGCATACCGCACAAAAGAGCCCGAAGTCAAAGGGGCAACCCCATTCCGGTGAAGAACACGGGCTGCCCGGTATGCCGCAACATCATTATAGCAAATTCGCCGCGCGCTGTCAAGGACGAAATACGGCGTCGTGCAGGCTTTTTGTTTTCTTTTTGTTTTCCGCCTGTGACACGCAGCCGTTCGTTGCGGAGCGTCTCAGAATGAATATTCCACCCAAACGGGATGGTGGTCCGACGGATTGGCTGCGGTGTGCTTTACGGAATAATACTCCACGGTGAGGTGCCGATTGCACATCACAAAATCAATCGTCGCGGTGCTGTTGACGAATGTTTCACCGATGTTCCCTTTGAGACTGGCAGCATCCATGGAATTGTCAAATCCCGCGTTTGCGAAACTTGCAAACGCCGCCTCGTCGGATTGCATGTTAAAATCTCCGGAAATCAGCACCGGCAAGCCCTGTGCCGTATACGGCGCCATGTAGCCGAGAATCTGCTCGATTTCCAGCGCACGGGCCTCGGCGCTCAATTCCAAATGCGTATTGCAATGCACCAACTGCTTACCGTCGCTCTTACGCGTCAACTTTGCCCACGTCACAATGCGGTAGTAGCTGTCGGTTTCCACCGCATATTGACTTTTAACGGTGGGGGTGGGTGACAGCCAATAGGTTTTTGTTTCGTTCAGTGAAAAAACGTTCTTTTTGTAAAAAATGTAACAGCCCTCTCCCGCATTGGAGGACGCCGTGGACGTTGCGCAATTGACACCCGTGCTGTCCCGTCCGAAGCCCACCGCAGCGTACGCGCTCAACTCGGATTTAAGGTACTGAAACCAATTGACGCTTGCCTCTTGTACGGCGAGAATATCCGGGTCATATTTTTGAATCAGCGCCACGGTTGCCGCCTTCTTGCCGCTGTCATTTTGATTTGCAACGGCGAGGTTGTAGCTGAGTACGGAGATTTCGTTATCTTGCTTGAAAAAATCATTGTTGTCCACAGTACGGAAAAATTCCAAGGAGCCATTTACAAAATGAAGCTGTACCGTTTTTCCGACAAATGTATCGGCAAACGGGGTCACTTCCGCAAAGAACTCTCCCGTCGTCGGAACGGAGGAAATCACCAGCGGCATCAAGAAGGTTCCGTAAGGTGCCCCCACGTTCTTCGCAAATGCATCGCCGTCGGTATTCAAGCTCTTGTAAACAGTGGAAAAATATTTGGTGTGCATCGGAGCGGAAGAAAAATCCCGCGTTGTGCTCACTCTCAAATGAAAGCCGGCCGTTTGATGCGCAAGTCCGTCCACAACGCCGACCAAGCGAATGTTCACCGAAGAGTCGGACATCGCCGGCTCGGACACCTGTACCGTGTACAGCGATGCGGAAACTGCATTCCATCGGTCAAGCGGCTCCAGCGCCCCGTTCTCCACCGTAAACGCCGCTTCCGAAAGCCCGTTGTTCAAGGTATTTTTTACATCGGACCACGACGTAGACGTGCTCATGGAATAATTGGTGCTGCCGCTGTCGAAGAAGCCCGCACCGTTTGAAGCAACCAGCGTATCCGCCTGCAAAAGGTGTGCGCTGACGCAATCGGTCATCGAAAGCGTGCCGCTGCTCAAAGCTCTGCCGCACAAGCTGTGCACGTAATCGTACAGCATTTGCGTTGTGTCAGGTCTGCTGCCGTCCGCCGTTTTGACGACACCCGTGCTGTAACAGCCGTCCATCGTGACATCGGAGCTTCCGCCGTTGACGGAAGCGACAATTCCCGCAAACAACGGCGTATCGGTTCCGGGATGCGCGGCATGAAATTCGCTGATGACCAGGGCTCCGAAATTGGAGCAGGATTGAAACGTAAGGCGAATGCCGTTGGCATTGTCGCAAAGCCCTCCGAAAATTCCGGCGGCTCTGGTCCATCCGCGCACCGAGGAGGAAAGTGTGCCGAAATTGACGCAGCGTTCAAAGCGCAACGCGGCGGAATTGCCGGAAGCATTGCCGACATAGCACAAAATGCCGGCTACACTGTTTTGCGATTGACCCACATCCACTGCCTGCAAATCGGCATAATTGACACAGTCAATGAAGGATACGTCCACCGGTAAATTGACATTCAACCCGATGCCGCCCACCTGTGTACCGCTCAGTTCCGCATAATTGGTACACCCCACCAATTTGATGCAGGCACCGCGACTGTACTGAAAAATACCGCCGACTCCGTTGGCCGTGGAAATGACCGTGCCGTAATTGCTGCAATCCCGCAGGGTTACATCGTTTCCGACGAGCGAATCGGTGATGTTCAGTGAGCCTGCGATTCCGCCGCTGTTATTTTGCGAGGAAACGGTACCGAGGTTGACGCACTCCACCAAATCCAAATCGTGGGAAACCCATCCCGTGTCCCCCAAAATACCGCCTACGCTGGGGTATCCCGCGGAAACGTCGGTTTGCAGAGTTCCTCTGTTGACACAGCCCTCCATCACCGTTTGCGCATTGGCGGAACGGAGAATTCCGAGCATACCGCCCATATACAGTCCGTTCTTAACATCGCCGCGATTCAAGCAATCCGTCAACGTCAACGGACCGCCTCCCGCATAGCTTTTCACGCCGTTTTCTTCGGTACAAACACCGGAAAAGGAGCCCACAAATCCGCCCAAGGCAGAAGCCGTCAAGCTCCCGTTGACGGTGCCGTCATTGATGCTGTCCCGAATCGAAAGCGATTGTACCAAGGTGCCTGCAAATCCTCCGCCGTTGCCTGCGGCCGTCAAGGTAATATTCATACGGTTGACGCTGTCCGCAACCGTTACGGGACCGTTGCGCGCAACACATCCCACCATACCGCCGACATTGCTTTCATCACCGCCGACGGTCATGCTGCCGTCGGATTGACAGCTCTGCAATTGCACGGAGGCAAAGGAATCGCCGATGAAACCGCCTACGGATTTTCCCACAGCTTGAATACTTCCGTTGTAAACGGAATCGACAACGGTTAAATCGCAGGGAACTCCGTTGTTGACGCCGTTTGCCGCGGCAAATCCGATGAAACCGCCAATGCGAGAATTTCCGATTGTGGAAACAATGTTCACCTCGGAACGGACATTTTCCAAGCGCACCACGCCGTCCGCGGTACCGATGAGGCCGCCCACCTCATAATTGGAGGCCGTCCCGTCATAGCCTGCCTCCGGAGCCGAGGTGATGCTTCCCCGCACGGTTAAATTTCGAATGGTCACCGTTCCGTAAACGCGCGTAAACAAACCGCCGATTTTCGGCCAGTTGGCATCCGCGGGGTCCGCTCCGTTGACGGAAATGCCGCTGACGGTGTGTCCGTTGCCATCCAAAATACCGTTATAGAAGGCGTAAGCGGGCCGCCAACCCTCCGGGACCTCAATGTCCTGCGTCAGATAATATTTTTTCAGGTCGGAGGAGCTTCCCGATTGAATTTGAGCCAGCTCTTGGGCGTTGGTAATGGCGACATAGCCCGTAAAATCGGTTGCCTCCTCGGCGTTAACCGACCACGAAGGCAGCGCCGTCAACAGCAATGTAAGCATCAGACAAAAGGCCAATATTTTTTTCATATACGACTCCTTTCTGTTTGTAAAGCATCTCAAAAGCACGGTGCGTTCAGGAAACGGCGCAGCTTAGACCGCCGTCAAGCGGAAATTCCGTCCCGCTTCCCTGCTCGTCCTCTTCAAGAGGAGCAAGTGTCGCCGTTCGAATGTCCTGCTCCGTCAGGCAACCGTCGGTAAAGGTCAACGTCACGGATTGCATCGCCGTCCCGTCCAAAAGCAATGAAATTTGAAGCATTGCAGTTCCTTCGGCCGGAATATTCTCCACCGACAAAGGCAAATAATAAGCGCCGTGCGGAGCAACGCTCAATGCGGGCATCGTTCCGCTTGCCGTCACACTGCGGTAAACGGTGTTTCCTACAACCGTATTGGATTGCGCATTCGCAAAGCTCTCCGCAGTTCCCGTTTTGTACGAAAAGCCGACCGCGGAAGCCGAAAGCAAACCCACCGTTGCAATCAATCGCACGGAAAATGAATCTCCGGTTACCGCTCCGATTTGCAAAATATGCAAAGACATCGGAACAACGTCCGAAACGAATTCCAGAGTACCCTCCTCCACCTTATAAGCGGGAACAGTCAAGCCGCTGTTGAGGGTGCTGCAAATTTCAAACACGGAGGTATCCTCCGCAGCCGTATAATTCCTTCCGTCACCGTAAACGGACGATGCCGTTGCAAGCGTATCGGACGTCTGCAATCTGCCGTCCACACTGTTGTCCATTTCCACGGTTCCGGTGGTGCGAAGCCGTCCGCAAAGCCCCTTGAGGTAAGCATTGCTCACATTGTCGGGAAGCGACAGGCCGTCCCCGTAAAGGAGCTTTCCGTTGTCGTAACAACCGACGATTTTGACAGTGGAATTGCCTCCGTTCACCGATGCAAGGAGACCCGCCATCAACGGGGTATGCGTAGAGGTGTATGCCGCGCTGAAGTCTGTGATGCGCAAGGCACCGAGATTGGAGCAATGCGTGAGGCTCAGCGTCACACCGTCGGTGTTGTCCGGCAGGCCGCACAGAATTCCCGCCGCCCTGCTCCAGCCGCGCACTTGAGTCGAAACCTCGCCGAGATTGGCACAGCGGTCAAATTGCAGAACTGCGGCACTGCCGTCCGCAGCAACCGTACAAAGAATGCCCGCGGCACTGTCACGGGATTGCCCTACCGACTGTGCGGCTACCGTTCCGAAATTGACACAGCTGCGGAAGGAAACGGCTTGAAACGTTCGGCAAGCGTAAGCGATTCCTCCCGCCGCCGGGGCCTCCACGCTTCCTCGGTTGGAGGAGCGTTCAACGGTCACCGAGCCGTCGGTGATGTGTCCAACCACCCCGCCTGCACCGACGGAAGCCGTCACACGGCCTTGATTTTGACCGTTGCTGACGGTAACATCCTGCGCAGTCAGAGAATCGGTCAACAGCAATCCGCCCGCAATGCCTCCCGCATACAGTGCCGAGGATACCGTACCGAAATTGACGGCATCTCGAATGGTGAGCTGATGTGTCACGGCGGCGGTACTGCCCAAAATTCCACCGACAGACGCCGTAGGCTCGGCGAGATTCAGAACGGAGGAAACCGTGCCCTGATTGGAACATTCGGTGAGAAGTGTCGTTCCGCCCGCAGGACAAATAAATCCGAGAATGCCGCCCGTGTAAAGCCCGTTTTGCACCTGACCCACATTCAGGCATTGATGCACGGTCAGACTTCCGCTGTCGGTATATGCGGGAGCTTCCGCGGTTCCGACATTTCTTCCTCGGTAGCTGCCCACAATGCCGCCGACGGAGGAAGCGGTTCCTCCGCCGCTCACCGTTCCCGCATTGATTCCCTGCTCCACGGTTGCCGTGTTGGCAGAGGCACCGAGCAAACCGCCCACCTGCGCTGCCGCAGCAGCAGTCACAACGCCGCGGTTTTGGCAACGGTTCACCGCCGTCGTCCGGTTGGAAAAGCCGACCAATCCGCCGCCGCAACAATCGGCAGACCGAACGGTGACGCTTCCCGTATGCCGGCAATCATTCAAGGTAAGCACTCCGATGGAGGTTCCGAGCAAACCGCCCACATAGAGGCCGCAAGCATCCAAGGTCCCGCTGTAAGTGCAATCGGTCATCGTCACCTCGGAGATTGCGGAAGCACCGACGGCAACATCGTAATTGGCGGCAGCCTGTCCGAAAAAGCCACCTACATAAGCATTCGGAACAATGGAGGTGATATTGACATCGGAATGCACGTTTTCCAATGTCACCGTGCCGTCCACCGTTGCGGCAATGCCGCCGATTTCCGAAATATTGGCAGACGTCAGGGACTCGCAGATGCTACCCTCCACGGTCAAATTGCGAATGACGGTGTTCCCGTACAATCTTGTAAACAGTCCTCCCGTTTTCGGCCAATAGGAGGTGCTTTCCAGCCCTTGGCATTGATTGGTCAGCTGCAAACCGCTGACGGTGTAGCCGTTGCCGTCCAAAACACCGTGAAAAAAGGAATAGGCGGGTGTCCAACCGTTCGGCAGGACAATGTCATTTCCGAGGTAATATTTTTTGGGGGAAGCTGCGGTGCCGCCCTCAATGGCCCCGAGCCCTGCCCCGTCCGTGATTTTAACCCACCCCTCGGAAGCGGGAAAATCACTGTCCGGCTTGTGCGTGGCGCCGGCTACCGCATTCACGGAGCTCGGCGACAACGCAAATACCATGGCAAACGTCAACAAAAACAAAATCATTTTTCTCATAACAACCTCCGAGAATTATATTTCCATTCGCTGTCGCGAAAATGGTTCCGTCAAAAAAAGACGCCGTGACAGATGATTGCTCATCCGTCGGGCGTCTGAAAACTGTTTTTTGAAAAAGCCGCGAGGAAAAAACCCCGTCCGATTGAACGAAGAAGCTGCGGTGAAAACGGGCATGGCAGGTAGCATACTTACAACTGTCTGTTTCATCAAATTCTGCATTCCTTTTCGTTGGGCGTCAGCAAGCAGAGGAAAAATCCTTCTGTCTTGGTTGGTGGACAACGTCACATCGTGCACGGGCTCTTCGTATGGACCGATTCTATTGTACTACATTTTGCGGCGCTTTGTCAAGCACTTTTTGTATTTTCGCAAAATCGATTTTGTACCCTTACCGGGATTCGACAGGATACTTTATTTTTCGTCTTTTTGATTGCTTTTGAGATTGGTAAAACGGTTTAATGCATAGCAACAAACAATGAGCAAGCCCATCACCAAAAAAATACCGAGCATTCCCATTCCCATATATTTTAAATTATCCGCAAAAGCAATGGGATTGAATTGAAAATCCATGTTCAATACCTCCTGATATCATGAGAAGAAGTTCAAAATCAAACCGCCCGCAATCACCGATGCGATTTGTCCCGAAACGTTGACACCGACGGAATGCATCAGCAAAAAGTTTTGAGGGTCCTCCTGCAGGCCCATCTTGTGGACAATCCGTCCCGACATGGGGAATGCGGAAATGCCCGCCGCACCGATCATCGGGTTGATTTTTTTCTTGAGGAACAGGTTCAAAAACTTTGCAAACAGGACACCGCCCGCGGTATCCATAATAAAGGCAATCAAACCAAGACCGAGAATGAGCAGGGTGCGCCAATCCAAGAACTTTTCCGCCGTCATTTGGGTTGCAATGGAAATGCCGAGGAAAATGGTAACCAGATTTGCCAACACTTTTTGTGCGGTTTCCGAAAGAGAATCCAACACACCGCACTCACGAATCAAGTTGCCGAACATCAAGAACCCGACCAAAGAGCCTGCCGACGGCGCGAACCATGCGGCAATGACCGTGATGATGATGGGAAACAGAATCCGAGTGGTTTTGGAAACCGTCTTTGCCTCATAGGGCATGCGAATGAGACGTTCCTTTTTGGTGGTCAGCAGACGAATAACGGGAGGCTGAATGATGGGGACCAACGCCATGTACGAATACGCCGCCACCATGATGGCACCGGTGTAATTGGAATTCAGTCTTTGTGCAACCGAAATGGCGGTGGGGCCGTCTGCCGCACCGATGATGGCAATGGCCGCCGCATCGTTCAGGTCAAAAAACATCGACGCCATGCACAGTGTGAAGAAAATGCCGAATTGCGCCGCCGCGCCGAAAATCATCAGCTTCGGATTGGAAAGCAACGGCCCGAAATCAATCATGGCGCCGATGCCGATAAAAAGCAGCAGTGGGAACAGCTCATTGGCAATTCCCGCATTGTACAAGGTGGTCAAGGCTCCGTGCTCGCCGATGGCATCCACAAACGGGATGTTAACCAAAATGGCGCCAAAGCCGAGGGGGAGAAGCAGGGTTGGCTCCATTTCCTTCTTAATGGCAAGGAAAATCAAAATTCCTCCGATTGCCCACATGACCAAATGCTGCCATGTGATTTCCGTAATGTTTGAAAATAATGCTGACATGGTTACTCCTTTTTTGACGATTGTTGTTTTTTAAAAAGCCTTTTCGGATAAAGGAATCATTTGATTGTGCTTGCATTTTGCAGGCGTTCTACGGCGGCACGAATCGCCTGCCTTGCCTGCTCGGGAGATTCGATGTCCCGTACCGCTTGCTCCATGGGGCAAAGCCCTGTCCCCATACGGTTGATGATGGCCGGCGTCAAGGTGTCATATTCAAAGGGAACGCCATGCTGTATCAGCACCCGCATTCCGCTTTCGGACAACACCTGAGCGTACACCTCCCGTACCCCCGCCAACACAAACAGCAAGGCTGCCGCTTTGCCCACAATACGGTCGGCCACCGAAAAGTCCCGCAGGCAGATGCCGCTGTCCAAAAAAGACATCATGGGCGCAATGCCCTTTTGTTCATCGGTGTAAACGCACTCCCCGCGGCAGAGCACACAGGTATAGCGTTCGTTGGCTTGCAACAGCATTTTCGCATGACTCAGGTCACTCATGATTGCTCGCCCCGTCAATTTTCAAAGCACCGCGCCACCTTGGCAAGGGCATCGATGATGCGGATATGCTGCGGACAAATCCGCTGGCACTGACCGCACTCCACGCAATCGGACGGTTTTCCGTAGGTTGCCGCCAGCGCGTCGTACTGTGCCTTTTCGCCTCTGTCCTCCCGCTCCGGGCGTTGCTGCACTTGATTGTACAGTGCAAAATATTTCGGAATTTCGATTTTTTTCGGGCATCCGTCCACACAATATCGGCAGGCGGTGCAGGAAACGGCAATGTCCTCGTCAATCAGCTCCACCGCACGGTTCAAGATCGCATATTCCTCCGCACTCAACGGGCGGAAGGAATCCATGGTGTTCAGATTATCGGTCAGCTGCTCCATGTTCGACATGCCGCTGAGCACCATGAACACCTGCTCAAGGCTTGCGGCATAGCGAATGGCCCACGAAGCGGCAGATTGCTCCGGAGCGGCGTCGGAAAGCAACTTTTCCGCCCGTGCGGGGAGACGTGCCAGGGTACCGCCCTTCACCGGCTCCATGACGATTACGGGCTTGTTGTGACGCACGCAAACCTCATAGCAACGACGGGACTGGATTTCTTCGCTTTCCCAATCCAAATAATTGATTTGAAGCTGAACAAAATCCACTTCGGGATGCTCCGTCAAAATCCGTTCCAACACATCGGCAGTGTCATGGAAGGAAAAGCCCATATGGCGCACCTTGCCCTCCTGCTTCAGTCTGGAAACAAAGCCGAAGCAATCCAACTTTTGCGCAACTTCGTACAGGCGTGTGTTGAGGCTGTGCAAGAGGTAGTAATCGAAATAATCCACCCCGCACTTTTCCAACTGCTCCTTGAAAATGCGCTCTCGGTCTCCCTCCTCCTTCAAATACATGGTGGGAAGCTTGCTTGCCAGCAGGAAGGAGGACCTTTCGTGACGGTCCACCAACGCCTGCTTGACAATGTGCTCACTGCGATAGCCGTGGTACATGTAAGCGGTATCAAAATAAACGAAGCCTCTTTCAATGCAGGTGTCCACCATTTGACACACCTGCGCAAGGTCAATCGATTGCGGGTCTTCCGGATTCAAAAGAGGAAGCCGCATCATACCGAGTCCTAATTTTTTCATCTGTCAAATTCCTTTCCGCAACGAACCGACTCGTTGCTTCATTCCTCACCTCGAATGGAGGTCAGGTCGTAGGGCGTGGTTTGATAAACAAAATAGTTGAGCCAATTGGAATACAGCAGATTTGCCGAGGAACGCCATGTTGCAACCGGAGCGCGGCTCGCATCATCGTTCGGAAAATAATTTTTCGGAATTTCAATGGGCTTGCCCGCATTGATATCGCGGACGTATTCTTTATTCAGCGTATCCGCATCGTATTCCGGGTGTCCCGTGATAAAAATCTGCCGTCCGTTCGGCGTCATCACCGCAAACACGCCTGCCTCCTCGGAGGAAGCCAAAATTTTCAGCTTGGGCACCGCCTCCAGTGCTGTTCTTTCCACGGTGGTGTGTCTGGAATGCGGCACCATAAATACATCGTCAAAGCCGCGGAACAAAATTGAACGCTTGTAATCCACGCGATGCGGGAAAATGCCGAACAGCTTTTTCTCCAAAGCCTTTTTTTGAATGCCGAAGTGATAGTACAGGCCCGCCTGCGCGCCCCAGCAAATGTGGAAGGTGCTGTGAACGTGCGTTTTGCTCCACTCCATGATTTCGCAAAGCTCCTTCCAATACTCCACCTCCTCAAACGGCATGTGCTCCACAGGTGCCCCCGTGATAATCATCCCGTCATAGTTGCGTTCCCGAACTTCGTCAAAGGTGCAGTAGAAAGCAAGCAAATGGTCCTCCGAGGTGTTTTTGGAATGGTGAGACTTGGTGTGCATCAAGGTCAGCTCCACCTGTAAGGGGGTATTCCCCAGCAAACGGGAAAACTGCGTTTCGGTGTCCACCTTGGTAGGCATCAGATTCAGCATCAAAATTTTCAAAGGACGGATATCCTGCTTGATGGCGCGGGTTTCGGTCATCACGAAGATATTTTCCTCAATGAGCGTTTTGGTTGCCGGAAGCTTATTCGGAATTTTAATGGGCATGATGTAACTTGTTCCTTTGTATCATATTTTTTCCAAGGCCTGCGCCAGGTCGGCAATCAGGTCCTCGGCGCTTTCCAAGCCGCAGGAAAGGCGGACAAGGTCGGCGGACACGCCTGCCGCCGTCAATTCCTCGTCGTTCATCTGACGGTGCGTGGTGCTTGCGGGATGCAGACAACAGGTGCGTGCGTCCGCCACGTGTGTTTCGATTGCGGCAAGCTTGAGGTGCTTCATAAACGTCTCCGCAGCCTTTCTGCCGCCCTTGACGCCGAAGCTGACCACGCCGCAGGTTCCGTTGGGCATATACTTCTGCGCCAATGCGTAATAACGGTTCGAGGGGAGCCCCGCGTAGGTTACCCAACCGATTTTTTCATGCTGCTCCAGGAACTGCGCCACCGCCAGTGCGTTTGCGCAATGTCTTTCCATGCGCACGTGAAGGCTTTCCAAGCCGAGGTTCAAGAGATACGCACTTTGAGGCGCGGGTGTAGAACCGAAATCCCGCATCAGCTGTGCGGTTGCTTTGTAAATAAAAGCGCCCTCTTTCCCGAATTTTTCGGCATAAACAATGCCGTGATAGCTTTCGTCCGGTGTGCAAAGTCCGGGGAACTTTTCCTTGTGTGCCATCCAATCGAACCTGCCGGAATCCACGATGCAGCCGCCTACGGCAGAGCCGTGACCGTCCATGTACTTGGTGGTGGAATGGGTGA
>CAZWXE010000004.1:0-32191 GCA_964638045.1 uncultured Ruminococcus sp.
TGTCGTCAATGCCGTATTTGGTCATGGCAATGCGCTCCACGCCGAGACCGAACGCAAAGCCCGAATATTCCTCCGGGTCGATGCCGCAGTTGGAAAGCACAAAGGGATGCACCATGCCGGCGCCGAGAATTTCAATCCAGCCTTCGCCCTTGCAAAGACGGCAACCCTTGCCGCCGCAAACAAAGCAGGAGACGTCTACCTCTGCGGAGGGTTCGGTGAACGGGAAATGGTGCGGGCGGAAGCGAATGCGGGTGCTTTCGCCGAACATCTTTTTTGCGAAGATTTCCAAGGTACCCTTCAAATCTCCCATGGTGATTCCGCGGTCCACGACCAATCCCTCCAGCTGATGGAACAAGGGAGAGTGTGTCGAATCCAATGCGTCGGAGCGATAAACGCGGCCGGGAGAGATGATGCGGATGGGGGGCTTTTTGTGCTCCATGGTGCGTACCTGTACGGGGGAGGTTTGGGAACGCAACAGCACGTTATCGGAAATATAAAAGGTATCCTGCGTGTCTCTTGCGGGGTGGTTTTCGGGAATGTTCAGGGCTTGGAAGTTGTAGTAATCCAATTCAACCTCGGGACCTTCCACAATGGAAAAGCCCATGCCGATGAACACGTTTTCAAGCTCTCTTTGCACCTGCGTCAAGGGGTGAACGTGGCCGACGGCGGGAGGGCATGCGGGCATGGTGACATCCAGCTTTTCCGCCTTCAGCCTTGCTTCCAGCTCCTTTTCCCGATTTTCCCTCATTTTTTGATTGAGGGCCTCCTCAATGTCGTTACGAACCTCGTTTGCCAGCTGACCGACAACCGGACGCTCCTCGGCCGAAAGACCGCCCATGCCGCGAAGAACCGCCGTCAACTCGCCTTTTTTTCCGAGATACTGAATTTTGATTTGCTCCGGCTCCGCGCCCTGTGCGATTTGCTCAAGTGCACGGCTGCGGATGCTTTCCAATGTTTCTCTCATATCGGTTGAAAATCCTTTCCTTTCACAAAGTCGTGTGTTATTTTGCGCGATGAAGAAGCAGCCGCAAAACAAAAAAACTCGTCCTAACATTCTTAGGACGAGGCAATATGCTCGCGGTACCACCCAAGTTCCGACCACACGGTCAACACTCTCATCGGCCGATAACGGTGCCTGCCGTGCGGGACTTGGTAAAACGTTCACCCCGCAAGCTCCGAAGGGAAATGCACGGCTTGCACAACCTATACAGCTCTCAGCTTTGCCGTATTTCTCTGGAAGGTTGTTGTTGCCAACCGGCTGACTTCATCAACGCATTGATGGTTTCATTATATCACAGACCGTTCCTTTTTGCAACGGTTTTTTGCAAAAAAACAAGGTTTTGCTTGCAAAACAGCGGAATTTTACACCTTTTTGTAACAAATGTGAAAATAATGAAGAATTTGACGGCGTTTTTTTCGGAAGTTCGTGAAAAAAGATACTTGTAAGTTGACAACCGCAAATGATATACTGTTACTGTCGATTTTATTGTCGTAAACGGAGGATACGTATGAAAGAATTGCTGAAGAAGCTTTACAAGCGGTATCTGCTGGACGCCATGGGAGCCATGGCATACGGATTGTTCGGCTCTTTGCTGATTTGTACCATTTTCAATGCCATCGGCATGATTCCCGGACTCGGGGTGTTCAAAACCATCGGCAGCGCAGGCTCGGTGGTTGCGGGACCTGCCATGGCAGTTGCCGTTGCCTACGCGCTCAAGGCGCCCCCTCTGGTGTTGTATACCTGTGCCGCTGTCGGATACCTTGCCAATGTCAACGGCGGTGCCGGCGGTCCCATTGCCGTGTTGATCATTGCCATCGTTGCCACCGAGCTTGGCATGCTGGTTTCCAAAAAGACCAAGGTGGACATTTTGGTCACGCCCTTTGTTACGTTGCTGGCCGGTGGTTTATTGGCGGTTTACTGTGCGCCCTACATCGGGACTGCGGTTGGTTGGTTAAGCAACTTCATCGGTTGGGCAACCACCCGTCAGCCGTTTGTGATGGGAATTTTGATTTCGGTGATTATCGGAATCGCGTTGACCCTGCCCATCAGCTCGGCGGCAATTTGCGCATCGGTTTATCTGACCGGTATGTCCGCATACACGCAGGCGGGTGAGTTGATTGCACGTGATTATGCAGGACTTGCACTGGCGGGCGGTGCGGCTGTGGCCGGATGCTGTGCGCAGATGGTCGGCTTTGCGGTGATGAGCTTTAAGGAAAACAAGTGGGGAGGATTGGTGTCTCAGGGCATCGGCACCAGCATGCTGCAGATGCCAAACATCGTCAAAAATCCCCGCATTTGGTTGCCCACCATTTTGACCTCCGCCATTACGGGTCCTCTCGCAACCTGCGTATTTCAAATGAGAATGTACAGTGCGGCCATCAATTCCGGTATGGGAACCTGTGGCTTGCTCGGCCCTGTCGGGATTGTGCTCGGGTGGTTCGGCGGAGAATATCCGGATACCGTCGGTGTGACGGATTGGGTGGGCCTTGTGCTGATTTGCTTTGTATTGCCCGCTGTTTTGAGCCTGTTGTTCAGTGAGCTGCTGTATAAAATCAAGTGGATTAAAGACGGCGACCTGACTCTGAGTGAGTAATCGGTCGGAAATTGAAAACCGGCGTAAAAAACGAGGCTCTTTTACGCTTGAATGTTAGACAAAGCAATCGAGTTTCGTCGGTTTATTTCAGGTTTTCGCCCGCCTTTTTTAAAAGGCGGCGCGGTCGAGGGCGCGGAGCTCTCGTCGCGCTCCGCAGAGCGCGAAATCTTCCTTGGCATTTCTCTTTTGAAAACTTTTCTCTTTGTGCCTTTGGTGTCAAAGAGAAAAGTGGCTATGGGATTTGTACGATTTTACAAGCCGAGGCTCCTTTGCCGACATTCTCGGTGTAAAAAAGCGAGGCTCTTTTACGCTTGCGGGGAAAGAACTTTTTGTAAAGTTTCTTTCCCCGCTTTTTTGTGATTTCGTGTGAAATCTTCTGTGCATCGGATGTTCGTTTGTGTTCGAATTTGATTGATTTTTTACATTGTGAAGATTTTTTATCATTTTTTACATTCCCACTTGAAAGAAATCAAAACTTGTGATAATATAGTATGTATAGAAATTACGATTGATTGAGGAGGTTCTATCAATGAAAACAACAGCTGTTCGCTTGCACGGCGCAAAGGATTTGCGCGTGGAAACCTTCGATTTGCCTGCATTGGGTGCGGATGAGGTGCTGATGCGTGTGGTTTCCGATTCGGTTTGTGCTTCCACCTACAAGGCAGTTATCCAAGGCTCGGCACACAAGCGTGTTCCGGACGATATTGCGGAGCATCCGGTGGTTATCGGTCACGAGATGTGCGGCGAAATCGTAGAGGTCGGAGCCGATTTGCAAAAGGATTGGAGGGTTGGTCAGCGTGTGGTTATTCAGCCTGCGTTGAAGCTGGAAAGCAACTTTGACCCCGGTTATTCCTATCGCTACATCGGCGGAAATATGGAGTTTGCCATTGTTCCGAAAATTGTGCTGGAGCGCGGCTGCCTGCTTCCTTACGCGGGAGACAGCTATTACAAGGGTGCATTGGTGGAGCCGCTTGCTTGCGTCATTCGTGCATTTAAAGGAATGTATCACACGGATTACACCACCTATGAGCGTACGGACGGCGCGAAAAAGGGCGGCAAGCTGGCAATCCTCGGCGGAGCAGGCCCCATGGGCTTGGCGGCAGTGGAACTTGCCATCGGATACGCAGGGTGCTCGCAGGTGGTGGTGACGGATTTGAGCGATGAGCGCATTGCCTATGCAAAAACCAAGTGCAGCCCCGAGGCGGCCAAAGCACGCGGCTGTGAACTGATTTATATGAACACCGGTAAAATTGCCGACCCCACGCAGGCATTGTTGGATATTTCCGACGGCGGATTTGACGACGTGTTTGTGATGGTTCCCGTGGCAGGACTTTTGACCATGGCAGAGAAGATTGCCGCATTTGACGGTTGCATCAACTTCTTTGCAGGTCCTGCGGTGCACGAGCTTCAGGGAAGCTTGAACCTTTACCGTGTGCATTACGACGGCATCCATTTGGTGGGCACGGCCGGCAGTATTCCCGTGGATATGACCGACGTCATCCATTTGATTGAACAGGGCGCCATCAATCCCAGCGTGATGGTGTCGCATGTGCTTGGAATGGACGCTGTTCCCGCAACGGTGATGGCGATGGAGCATCCCAGCGGAGCGAAAAAGGTGTGCTACAACGAGCTGGACATCCCGCTGGTAGCACTGGATGAATTGGCAGAGCTTGGAAAGACCAACCCCATGTGGGCAAAGCTTGACGAAATTGTCAAGGCAAACGGCGGAATGTGGTGCCCTGCGGCAGAGGAATATCTCCTTGCCAATGCGCCTCGCAGAAAGCTTTGAAAAAGGGGGAACAAGGGATGAAGCCGATTTTCACCGTAACCCTGAATCCCGCCTTTGATTTGCACTACACCATGGAGCATTTTGAGGCAAAAAAGGAAAACTATGTGCAAAGTATTCTTTGCGATGCGGGCGGCAAGGGCATTAATACCTCTCGCGCATTAGCGGTCAACGGGCAGGAAAACACCGCATATGTCATCCTCGGAAAAGAAAACGGCGCTTCCTTTGAAGCACGGCTTCAACAATACGGGGTGCACTATGTCCCGCTTTACGTAGACGGACGAATTCGTGAAAATATTACGTTACATCCTGCGGACGAAAAAGAAACGCGCATCAGCTTGGATACCTTCCGCATCGAAAAAGCAAATTTGGATGCCTTGGAGGAGCAGTTGACGTCAGCCTGCCTGGAAGGAAGCCTGCTGGCTTTTTCCGGACGTTTGCCGAAGGGCATCGAAAAGTCGGATGCCATTGCATTTCTTAAGCGTCTGATTGCGCGCGGAACACGCGTGATTGTGGATTCCAATTCCTTCACCGCGCAGGATTTGGCACAAATTCGGCCTTGGTTAATCAAGCCGAATGAACAGGAAATTGTTACCTTCCTCGGAAAAGGCGTCGGCAGTCCCAAGGAGGCTGCCGCGGCGGCGCGGGATTTGGTCAAGCGCGGGCTTTCCGAGGAGGTTATGCTGAGCCTCGGCGGTGACGGTGCGGTGTGGTCCGACGGAAAGCGAATGCTGTTGCTGTCCGTACCGAGGTTGGCGCATCCCGTGTCCACCATCGGCGCGGGAGACAGCACCATTGCGGGTCTTCTTGCGGCAACGGCACAGGGGCTGGAGCAGGAAAAGGCGCTGGCTTTGGCGGTTTCCTACGGAACTGCGGCATGCATGACCGAGGGGACACTGCCGCCCCGTCCGGAGGACGTGGAGCAGGTGCTGTCACAGGTGTTTGTCAGCGAGTGGAACTAAACCGCGAGCCGTGACCGAACGGAAGGAATTGCGAAAGGAGGCTTTTGCGCCGTGAAAAGTGTTGTAGACGTTGCCACTATGCGTGCATTGGATGAAGCCACCGTTCGCAGCGGAATTTCCTCAATAGAGTTGTTGGAGCGCGCCGGAAAAGCGCTTTTCGAAAGCCATGCCTGGCGCGGTCCCGTTGCCGTCGTTTGCGGAAGCGGCAACAATGCGGGTGACGGATACGCTCTTGTGATTCAGTTGAAAAAGCACGGTATTCCGTGCCGTTTGATTCGTTTGGGTACTCGATTTTCCGAGGAGGGCGCGTATTTTTACCGTCGCGCAACAGAGCTTGGCGTGGAGGATGTGTTGTATTCTCCGTCCGTTTCCTTTGAGGACGACGCCGAAATTGCGGATTGCATTTTCGGCATGGGATTTCACGGAGCCGTGACGGGAGAAGCAAAGCAGGTGATTGAAAAAATCAACGCCTGCGGAAGGTTTGTGGTGTCTGCCGACATCAACAGCGGCTTGAACGGCGACAACGGAACGGGGAAGGATTGCGTTCATTCGAGCTTGACGGTTGCAATTCAGCATTATAAGCCCGGACATTTTTTGGGGGACGCCAAGGATGTCATCGGAGAGCTGCGCTGTGTTGACATCGGCATTTTACCGCCGAAGCAACCGATGGGATTGGTGGAAAAAGAGGATTTCCGTTCCGTGCTTCCGCTTCGAAAGCACAACGGGCACAAGGGCAACTACGGATATGTAACCGTTCTCGGAGGATGTGTGGCATACAGCGGCGCTGCAAAGCTTGCCAATTTGAGCTGTGCGGCACTTCGTTCCGGCTGTGGGGTGGCAAAGCTGATGGTTCCCGCTTCCTTGCAGACTGCGGTTTTGCCGTATCTTTTGGAAAGCACGTTGAGTCTGTTGCCGGAGGAAAACGGGGAAGTGCTGTACGATGAAGCATTTTTGAAGGAGCAGCTGGCGGGGCAACGGGCGGTTGCGGTCGGTATGGGATGGGGGCGCGCGCCCGCGCATGAAAAAATCTTGCGACATTTGCTCACAGACGAATCATGCGCACTGCTCATTGACGCCGACGGGCTGAATACCCTTTCCGCAATGGAGGACGGTGAGGCACTGCTGTCGAAGAACAGGGGGCGGGTTTTGCTGACGCCTCATGTGAAGGAATTTGAACGGCTCAGTGGCTTTTCCGTAACCGATATTTCGGAGCATCCGATTGAGCGGGCAAAGGAATATGCCAAGAGGAGCGGTGCCTGCGTACTGTTGAAGGGGGCTTGCACCGTGGTGACCGACGGCGACGAGGTGTTGCTGGCGGACCGCGGTTGCGGCGGAATGTCTACCGCGGGAAGCGGAGACGTGCTTTCCGGAGTACTGGCCGGGCTTCTCGGCTTTCTTCCCCTGTGCCCGATGACTGCTGCGCTCGGGGCATATCTTGCGGGACGTGCCGGGGAATTGGCGCAGGAAGAAAAGGGCACCTTCGGGATGCTCGCCTCGGATACCGTGGCCAAGCTTCCGAATGCCCTTTTGGAAATCGAGAGAGCGTAATTTTCTTGTCCGAGCAAATGAATAAAAAATGTACCTTGCATGGCTTTTGCACGGTACATTTTTTTGATAATCCCCCGTAAAACGGGGGCAAAAAAAACAGCCGCCCGTGTGTTTTCGGGCGGCTGTTTGAAATCGATTATTTGCCGATTTTCGACCATTCCACTGCGGGGAAGGACTCAAAGATGTTGATTCTCTTTTCTTTGACCTTTTCTCCCGTACCGACGGTTACGGTGTAGTAGTATTGGTCGTAGTTCTTCAGGCTGACATTGCGGAAGGTGTAGGGGGTGTAGTACTCTGCTTCCGCATTCTTCACCTCTTTGCTGAGTAATACCGCATTCTTGGTGAATACCACGGGGATGACCGGCATGTCGGTCATCAGTAGCTCCTCTGCCTTGTGCAGGAGGATGGCCTTTTGCTTGGTCCAATCACTGCTCTTGGTGGAGGGAGTAATGCCGTTCTCCGCATAAATTGCGGCAATGGCGTCGTACAGCGCCTGATATTCTTCCTTGGTTTCGTAAATGCCCAGGAAATCCGAGCTGTCTCTGGTCAAGGTTGCGAAATAGGGAATGTAGTAGATTGCTTCCATCAGGTTGTTGTATGCGGTGCTGTTGTAGCTGACACGGTTGGGAGTCAACTCATAGGTCTCATCGTTGATTGCCATACCGGAGAAGGCAACGGCAAAATTGGAGAGCACGGAGTAAGCGTCGGCGGTCAGTGCCTTGTAGTCATAAGCGATGACCTCATAGGTTTTGCGCTGAATGGATTCCACAAACAAATCGTCGCAAACGTCTGCGGGAATCGCGTCAACCTCTTTGTAGTAGTCGTTGTTCTGAATGACAGTCATTGTTTGGAGTGTTACGTTGAAGCCCAACGCATTCCAAGCGGCGACAACCATCTCCGCAATTTTGATGTTGACATCGTCGTAAGATGGAACCTTAACGGTGAAGGAATATTTGGAGGGGTCCGTAATGCCCGCCTCGGTGAGCAGCTGACGGGACTTTGTCAGGTCGGTGGCAACGGTGGAAAGTGCACCGCCCTCCTCGCGGAAGTCACCCGACTTGACGCCTGCCGCAAATACACCGGGAGCAACCAATCCGGTTGCCGCGTCCGCATAAACGATTTCGTTGGCAATCGCCTCTCTGTCAATGGCGTAGGAGAGTGCCTGACGCACCTTTGCATCCGCAAACAGCTTGGTTCCTTCGGCACCGTCGCTGATGAGTGCTTCCTCATTCAGTGCCATGATGAAGGTGGAGAGGGAATTGCTTACCTTTGCGTATTCCTGTACATACGCATCCTTGCGCAAGGAAAGCGGAATGCTTCCGACGTAGAAAATTTGTTCGTTCTTGTATGCGTCCAAAATCTCCTGCTCGCTCTTGGAGCAATCCACCAAAAGGCGGTAGCCCTTTACGGAAGAGTCGATTTTGTCTCTTTCCACATCGCGGTAGTAGTAGGAGTTGCGCTCCAGATAGAAATAATTGATTTTCTTTTCCCAGTAAACGGCGTTCAGGGTAAGACCCTTATCGTTGGCATCGGCAATTTCGCTGTCGGTATAGTTGTAATACCACTGCTTGGTGTTCTTGTCGTACAAATATGCGTTGTCGTCGTAAATGCTTTCCACATCGCCGACCTTCTCATAGTTGATTCGTCCGAGCTTGTAGGGGCCGCTGGTAACGATGGTAGAGGACTTCTTTGCCCAATCGGCGTTCTTTTCCACGTAGCTTTCCAACAGGGGAGCGGTTGCCACACTGGTCAAATTCAGCAGGAACTGGTCATAATCGATGGGACCTTCAAAGGTGATTTTGAGCACGTCCGCGCTCACTGCCTCAACGCCGATGTCATCGATGCCGATGTCGGTGGTGCCGCCCTCCTTTGCAAGGCGGGCGTTCTTGATGTCAAACAACAGGGAAGCGGCCTCAAAGCTGTTGGTGGAGCGAAGCAGACGCTGCCAAGCGTACAGAACGTCCTGTGCTTGCAGTCTGGTGCCGTTGCTCCAATAGGTTTCCTTCAACTTCAATTCCATGGTGTATTCACCGTCAGCCTTGTTTTCGTTGATGGTGTAGGACTTGACCAAGGATTTTTCTACTTTTTTGCCGTTTGCGCTGAGCTTGAACAGCGTATCAAACATCATACTGACAATATTCGCGGTGTCGTTGTTGTAGTATGCATTGGCAGGGTCAAAATCATAGACCTCATCGGTTAGGTACATGGTGATGTAGGGACCGAGGTCTTCTTCATCACTTTTGGAATTGGAGCAAGCTGCCAAGCAGGAAATCAGCAGGACAGAGCTCAAAAGAAGTGCCAGAATCCGTTTTAACATGGTTTGAAAGTCCTCCTCGTGAACGTTCGATATTCTGAATCGGCGCAAAACGCCCATTTACCGTTCTATTATACTATATCTTCTATGAAAATTCAATAGATTTTCAAATCTATTCGTGTATATTTTGTTAATTTTCTTGGGAAAGTATAGAGAGAAACTGTTTTCGGAGGTGCCTGTGTTGGAGTACTTGAATGACTTGAGAAGTGATCTTGCCTGTGAAACCGTAAATGCCAGAGGACAGGGCATTCGCGGCGCATCCTATTCGCAGGCGAAAAGCATGGGCTTTTCGGTGGAGCGGCTTTGCATTCGCACTGCTTCGGCAGAGCGTGAGACGGGGAAGCCGCGCGGAGAGTACTGCACGGTGCATTGCGACAGCATGTATCTGCTTGCACAGCAGAAGGAGCGTGCGTTGTGCCGCCTGTTGGCGTCTCTGTTGACCTCCACAGCACAACAGCTGACGGGAAAATGCATTGACGGCGAATTCTCCTTGCTGGCGGTTGGCCTCGGCAACAGGGAATTGACAGCCGATGCGGTGGGACCGCTGACGCTTTCTCATCTGACGCCCACCAGACATTTGAAAACATATGAGAAAGAGCTCTATCGCTCCATCGGCGCGGCGTCGGTGACGCTGCTGTCACCCGGGGTGATGGGGCAAACGGGGATGGAGACGCTTGAGGTGGTGGGCGGTGCGGTGAAAGCGGTACGGCCGCAGTTGGTTCTTTTGATTGATGCCTTGGTGGCACGGGACTGTGAACGGCTGGCATCAACGGTTCAACTGAGCAATGTGGGCGTTTGTCCGGGAGCCGGTGTGGGGAACCACCGCAGCGCCTTGACCGCGGAAAGCCTGGGTGTGCCGGTAATGACCTTGGGAGTCCCAACGGTGGTGCGTTCGTCTTCACTGGTGCTGTCCGCTTTGCAACCGAAAAGCGTGGAAGAAAAGGAGTCCTTTTTGCGAAACGTGCGAGCAGGCGGCGAGGATTTCTTCGTCACTCCCAAGGATTGTGACGCCATTGTGCAGGGGAGCGCTCGGTTGCTTTCTTCCGCCATTGAGCTTGCTTTTTTTGATTTGCTTCCCGCTTTGCCGTCTATTTTTTGAGCGCTTCGCATAGGATTGTAGCAAAGGGTGCCTTGGCACACGGAAAGGAAGTGAAGGTTATGGAACAGCCGCCTTGCATCGGTTCGCCTGCCGAAGCGCGGGAGCAAATTTCCATTCGGGGAGCTTATCCCGCGGGACACCGTTCCTTTGCGGGATTTCTCATTTGTTTGGCCTTGCTGGTTGCGGGCTTCGGCGTCAGTAAGCTGTGGAAGGATGCAAACGGGGAAATCCCGTTTTGGCATTTCGGAAACGCGAAGGAAACGGAGGCGGAAGGTCGGGCGTCTTGGACGGAGGAACCCACCGCCGTGAAAAAAACGGAGCCGCAGATGCCCGTGTCCGGAACGCCGATTGTTTCCATGGACCTGTCCGCGCTCTCCCTCGGAACAAGCTACTTGCACAATGAAACGCCGTATACGCCGTCGGTGGAGGAGCTTCTTTCCGCGGATGTGAGCCACTGTGCTCTGTCCGATGGGACGCCGACCGTGCTGGTTTTGCACACGCATACCTCCGAGGCGTATTTGACCGAGGAGCAAACGGCGGTGGAGGGAGTCCTTGGCGAACAAACATACAGCCGAGACGAGGAGCGGAACATGCTTGCCGTGGGCAGGGCATTTTGCGCCGCATTGCAAGAAAAAGGCATCACCGCCATTCATTGCACGGTGATGCTGGACAGTCCTTCCCTGCGCGGTGCCTATGACCGCAGCGCGGAAATGATTCGGGAATACCTAAAGGAATACCCCGAAATCTCTTATGTAATTGATTTGCACCGAGATGCGCTGACCGACAGGGACGGCAACTACATCCGTACGCTGGCAACCGGCACGGCACAGCCCACCGCGCAGGTGATGGCAGTGGTAGGGACCGATTGCAACGGCTCTCCTTGTGCCAATTGGAGGGAAAACCTTGCCCTTGCGTTGCAGCTTCGGGAAAAGCTGAATTGCGAGGGGATGACGATGGGACGGCCGGTTTCTTTGCGCAACGCTTCTTATCAGCAGGGCATTGCAACAAGGCACCTGCTGCTGGAAATCGGCAGCGGCGGAAATACGGTGGACGAGGCAATTCGTGCGGCACGACGGACGGCGGAGTGCTTTGCCGAGCTTTTGCTGGCTCAATGATTGCGCAGGCAAAGATATTCGAGCCCCAGCAAAGCAACGCTCAAAAGCAAGCCGGTGCCGATGGCAAGGCTGCCCGCTTCCATTGCGCCGATGATGCCGAGCATGCCGAGCATGCAGCCGGTGAAGGCCACTGCCTTTGCCATGCGTTGCACGCGGGCGGAGGCCTTTACTTTTTTCACCGCTTTCCATGCCGTGTGCAGTACGTTTCCGACGGAGCTCTTTTCTTCCGTAACCTCCGCGAAACGGCCTTCGAAAATTCTGCTATTGGAATGAAAAATTCGTTCTTCTTCATAAAAACGGTTCATAACACCCTCCGAAATACCGAAAATGGAATTTTTCTTCGGCGTCATTATAGCATGAAAATTGTCGATTGTCAATAGTTTTTTTCCAAAAAAAGAAAAAGATACTTTACAAGCGTAAAAGAGTGTGATATAATAATGCCGTAATCGGAAAAAGGAGGGTATTATGGAAGCATATCTGGAACGCATCAAACGGTTGAAAAGCAGTAAAAAAATCACCAATGCTCTGTTGGCGGAGCGCACGGGAATTCCGCTGGGGACTCTGAGCAAAATCCTTGCGGGGATGAACGAATCTCCCAAGATTGCCAACATCGTCGCCATTTGCGAGGCATTGGATTGCTCTGTGGAATATATCATCAGCGGGACGTCCGAGAACCGCAACAATTATACATTGGAAGAAAGTGAAATCGCACTCATCGAACGCTACCGTGCGCTGGACGCCTACGGCAGACAGCTGGTGGAGATGGTGCTGGAAAAGGAGCAGGAGCGCAACGCGAAGCCTGCCGAGGCATTGCCGCCGCAGGAGGAAAAACACTCCAAGCGCGCAAAGGTGCTCGGTCCCGTTCCCACCCCGTCTCGCAGAGGAACGGATGCTTCTTCCGGAGAAAAGCGTTTTGTTTTGCTGTATGATTTGCCCGTGTCTGCGGGGCAGGGAGTCTATTTGGACGATTCCCGTGCCGAGAAAATTCGCATTCCCGCAAGCGGAAAGGCAACACAGGCAGACTATGCTTTGCGCATTTACGGAAACAGCATGGAAAGCAAATACCACGACGGGGATATTCTGCTGGTCCAGCACACCGAGAATGTGGCTCCCGGCGAGGCCGGAATTTTTCTGCTGGACGGATGCGGCTATTTCAAAATTTTCGAAGGAGACCGACTCCACTCTCTCAACCCCGAGTATGATGACATTCTGTTGAAAAATTACAGCGAGGTTCAGTGTAAGGGTCGCGTGCTCGGAAAGCTCAAACGCGTATAACACCGGATGTAAACCGATTCGGAGGAAGAGGATTACCGACATGAGCGAGCAAGGGAAGAAAAAGGAATCATTGCACAGCCATCATCGGGAGCGGATGCGCAGGCGCGTCATCGGCAAGGGCTTTGATACCCTTGAGGACCACGAGTTTTTGGAATGCCTGCTTTACAATGCACAGCCGAGGTGTGACACCAATGCATTTGCACACAGCCTGTTGGACCACTTCGGTACATTGAAGCATGTCTTTTCCGCAACGCCCGAGGAGCTGATGCAGGTTCAGGGAATCGGAGAGCAAACGGCGGTGTTTTTGGTCAGCTACGGCGCTGCGTTGCGACGAGTCATGCGGGAGCTGACCAGCCAAAACGGAGAGTTTGATTCGTTGAGCAAAATTGTTCGGTTTTTGCACGGCCAGTTTTTAGGGCTCGGTTACGAGCGGTTGTATATGCTTCTGTTTGACAACCGCATGCATATGCTGGATTGTATCACGGTTTCCGAGGGGACGGTTTGTTCTGCGGAGGTGCCCGTGCGTCTGATGGTGGAAACTCTGCTTCGTCGCCGTGCCGCCGCTGTGATTCTTGCGCACAATCATCCGGATGGGATGCCCATTCCGTCGCCCGATGACATTCACATCACCGAGGAATTGGACAAGCTGCTGGAGGCGCTGCAAATTGAGTTGGTGGAGCATTTGGTGTTTGCGGACAACAAATTTTGCACAATCATCAAGGAGCATTGCAAGATTTATCGCATTTCATCGGTTTCGGCTGCGTTCAACCATGCTTTTTACGAAAGGTTTTACGATATGGGCGAGCCGCCGTACGAGCTGCAGCCGTTGGATTTTTAACGTACTTTATTTCCGAAAAATATTGATTTTTGAAGCGGTTTCATATATAATGAAGCTGTGTGGAGCTCGCACCTACACTGCTTTTACAAAATACAGCATAAAAACGGAGGATTTTCGAAAATGGCAAATCGTATTGTATTGAACGAAACATCTTATCACGGCGCCGGTGCCATCAACTGTATTGTTGACGAGGCAAAGGCAAGAGGCTTTCAAAAGGCATTTGTTTGTACCGACCCGGACCTTTTAAAGTTCAAGGTTTCCCAAAAGGTGACCGATGTATTGGATGCCGCAGGACTTTCTTATGAGGTTTATTCCGACATCAAGCCCAATCCCACCATCGAAAATGTTCAAAACGGCGTTGCCGCATTCAAAAAAAGCGGCGCCGACTATATCATCGCCATCGGCGGCGGTTCTTCCATGGACACAGCAAAGGCAGTGGGCATCATCATTGCCAATCCGGAGTTTGAGGACGTTCGCTCGCTTGAGGGCGTTGCTCCCACCAAGCGTCCCTGTGTGCCGATTATTGCCGTTCCCACCACCGCGGGCACTGCCGCAGAGGTTACGATTAACTACGTCATCACGGATGTGGAAAAACAAAGAAAGTTTGTTTGCGTTGACGTGCACGACATTCCCGTGGTTGCCGTGGTGGACCCCGACATGATGAGCTCTATGCCGAAGGGTCTGACTGCCGCAACCGGCATGGATGCTTTGACGCATGCCATTGAGGGCTACATTACCAAAGGCGCATGGGAGATGACCGACATGTTCCACCTCAAAGCAATTGAAATCATCGCGTCCTCGCTGCGCGGTGCGGTTGTCAACGAAAAGGCCGGACGTGACGGCATGGCACTGGGACAATACATTGCCGGTATGGGATTTTCCAACGTCGGTCTCGGCATTGTACACTCCATGGCACATTCTCTCGGTGCACTGTATGACACGCCTCACGGTGTTGCAAATGCGATTCTCTTGCCTACCGTGATGGAATACAATGCAGAGGCAACCGGTGAAAAATACCGTGAAATCGCCCGCGCGATGGGCGTGGACGGAGTGGATTCCATGAGTGCCGCGGAATACCGCAAGGCGGCCGTGGATGCCGTCAAGAAGCTTTCTGCAGATGTCGGCATTCCCGCCGATTTGAAGGCAATTGTCAAGGATGAGGATGTGCAGTTTCTGGCGGAGTCCGCATACGCGGATGCTTGCCGTCCCGGCAACCCCAAGGATACCTCCGTGGAGGATATCAAGGCGCTGTACCGTTCCCTGATGTAAAGAAAACGAAACAACCGACAGCCCCCGTTCAACTGTCTTGTTGGACGGGGGCTGTCGGTTGCTGCCAAAAAATGCTTTTTTGTTCATTGTTAACAACAAATTTTGTGATTCATACAATGTTAGCAGATGAAATCTCGACTTGTTTTGCTTATATTGCACAATATTGTGAGCCGTGTGTAGAAAAAATGAAAAAGCATTGACTTGGAAGCCAAAATATGGTAGAGTATTTATGGGGAAGTGTCCCCGAAGATACGGGAGGTGAGTCCAATGAGCCGCTGAGCTTTGGCGGTAGTTTGTAAAGTGTTCATTCATATCTGTTGCCGCCACAATGACAGTTCAAACACATTTTTTTGATTGTTTAAGGAGGAGACGAATTTATGAAACGTACAAAAATCAGGAAAGTAGTAACTCTGCTTTTAAGTGTTGTTTTGTTTTGCACTGGATTCAATTTGCAAAGTAGCGCAACGGATAATCCGACAATATACGAAACTTTTCAAGGACATTATTACGTTGGGTATAATTATTGCACTAATTATGCTTACAACGGGTATTCTCAAAAAGAAAAGTGTATTGGAGGAATTTACCACTCCGATAAATCCCCATACACTGACGCAGAGATGCTTGCCGAAGTTGCATTTTGGGAAAATTTTTACAAACCGAATTATCCGAATGCATCCCTTGTTAAAGACGCAGATGTGTTTTACAACGCACATTTTTACGCATTTTTTGCGCAGGAAGGTGCACCTGTTACACTTTGGGTAGAAATCCGTTGGACTATTTAGTGCCCTATTCATGGAAATATGAAGTTTATTGTGATTTTCGCCCAAGGGATATCGTCTGTTACTTTAATGACAACGGTACTCCGGAGGACAAAACAGACGATATATTGATACACTCCGGAATCATTTCAGGCTATTCCGGATTGACGCAATCCAATGGACAATGTGGAGATATCGACTTGTATATGGTAGATTCAAAGTGGGGGTTTGGCGGTGTATACCGTCACAATGGATACGAATGTCCTTATACAGATTATTGCAATCCGGACGGAGAATTGAGGGCAAACAGTGTAAGGTATTTCAGATTCCCCAATCATGGAACACACAAAGAAGATATCACTTATAAGCAGTATAGTGAAACTTTTCACCAATCCATTTGTTCTTGTGGTCAAATCATCTATGAGCCGCATAATTTGGAATTGATAATTATCGATCCGGGTGTGACAAGTGTGACTCCCACGGTTGATACCAATGGGGTAGTTGTTCCACCTTTGGAAGAAATGGTGTGTGCAGATTGCGGATTTAGACCGTTGCAATAAAAACGAAAGGAGTATATCATGAAATTTAAACACATTTTACCGATTTTCCTGTTACTGTCCCTATGCGCCGGGATGTTGACGGGATGCAATTTGATAGCGGCGGAGGAACCGCCCGCTGAAACGCAAGCACCGGAACTCTCCGGTGTAGAAGAGCCGGAAGATGACGGCATTTTCACCATCACCGATGACGAAAGAATCGGGGATATTTATCAAAAGATTCTCAATGGGGAAATTGTGCTCGAATGCTTTGATGACTCGCAAATACGAATGGAGAAAAGAAGCGCGCGGTATGTCCGTGAATACATGATGGGAGTTTTGCAACGGCTGAACACCATTGAGGTGGAGCCGATGACGGATGAAGAATTTCAGCAAGAAGCCCCGGACGCTCGCGGCATTGTAAACTATGTGTTCAACGCTTGCTCTCTTTCCGAGAATTTTTCTTTGATTGCCAAGGTCGGAACCAATTATATCGGACTTTATTTTCAAGATAAGGAAAACACAATGGGGAACGGCCTTTTCAGAACCAAGCAAAATGTCGATGACATCAAAAAAGACATCCAAAGCTTTTGGCAGCAGGAAGCACGCGCACCCTTCCGCGGAATTGCCGACCACGGAGGTGTCGGTGAGCCGTGGAGCGAACTCATTGCGGAGGATGCCGCCGAAAACGGAGCTTGGAGAACCCTTTCCGTTTGGGATAGGAAAGGGCGCATAAGGCACATCGATGCGGATGCTTCGGAAATTGCGGCGTTGGCCGATATTTTCCGCCAATTGGATGAGCTTGTCGTAAAAGAAGAAGCAAAGCTTTGCACCTGCGACAATTGCCTCCAAGGAACAAAATGGGATGACAAGGAGTACTTGCTGGATGTATATGTCAATTCCGGTCTTTGGGAGGGAGTTTCTCTGCATATTTACCGTGATGCAATCATCGTTCATTCGGTTGAAAGCGGAGAAGCGGCTTATTTTGAGCTTCAGACAAACGCAGGAGTAAACGTTAGCAGTCGGATTACAGCGCTGTTCGAAGTCGCGTAAGCCCTGTGAATTTGTAAATTGCAAACAAAAAAAGGGGCATCCGTGTGTGTTGCACGGACGCCCCTGCGCGCTGTCTATTCGAATTTTCGGTTCTATAATAAAAGTTGGGGTAAAGCTAACAGATATAGCAAATAAAGAGTAAAAAAGCAAAAAAAGAAGAGCATATCTGAAAAGATCTGATAAAATGTTAGTTACCTCACCAAACACGATCGGAGGTTTCAGATATGCTCAATTCATATTGACAAAGAGCCTTTTCACTTTATCGTCGAAAAGAATGATTTCTTTTAGAAGAAATTCTATTAACATTTTCGGCTCTAATTTTAACGCTTCCGTATAAAATTCACGCATTACGTTTTCGGGAATTTTTTTCGATTGTTTACTGCGTTCTATCAAAATTTCACGTTCCAACGTTTCTTGCTGTTGTTCGAATGTATGCAAGCGTTTATTCGTTGTATTTGATGCGATACTGTGGAATTTACTTTGGGAATTCACGCGGAGTCTTTATAAGTTGTACACTCACACCATAAAACGAGAAAGAATCGTGTGAATCGGTCGAAATTAACCGAAAACTTTGAAACTCTATTGAAAAAAGACATATTTTGATGTACAATACATATTAGAGATTTTATAGCGAGGTGAACGCAATGAAAGCAAGCTATAAAAACTCTGGAAACTGCTCGTTGACAAAGAAATGAGTAAAGGTGGTTTTTATAAGGCAAGCGGTTTATCCTCAAGCACTGTGACTAAACTGAAAAAAGTGAAGATGTGTCTATGGAGACACTGAGAAAAATCTGTATTGCTCTTAATTGTAATATTGCCGATATTGTGGAATTTGTTGATGATTCTATACAAAACTAACTGTCAAGGGGGGAATCGACGTGGGAAGAGATGCCAAAATATTTCAAAACATAATTAAATATCTTTCACTATTGGAAGACGATACTATCGGGGCTTGGATTATAGACCACGAAAACGATGGAATACCAGAGCATCCCATTCAGATGCCCTTTGTTAATTATTCGGAAATGATGCATCACTTTATTGAAAATGTTTATGTGAGGTGATAAAATGGGATTAATAGAATGTGCAAGTGCTGCGTCCGTATGGAGAGGTTATGATTATTTCAAGAATAAAAAAGTTGTGAATTTTGAAGAATTGGGCGAAAGCATCTACACTGCAACAGTTTCAGGCAGTTCAAGTGAACCCTATTCTGTCGAGTTTCACATTGACCATCCGAGAAAATCAAAATGCAACTGTCCCCATGCAGATGGAAAAAGAATTATATGTAAGCATATTGTCGCTGCATATTTTACTGTTCTTCCCAAAGAGGCAGAAAGGTTTTATGCAGAAGCAATGGCGTATCAAGAGGAAGAAGAAAAGTGCCAAGAGGAACTGAACGACAAGGTGATTGAATATGTCGGCAAAATGAAAAAAGCGGAATTGTGTCAAGCGCTCCTTGAACTGCTATTTGATGGGCCCGAATGGCAATACGACCGTTTTATCAGAGAACATCGTTTAGACGATGATTGGTATTGATTGGATATGAACCGCGAATGAAAACTGTAATCTACGCCACTATTCCTCCGACAGTCAGCGAAAAGAATTCATCGAAGGTCGAATCCGCGAATGCACCGCCTTTGCCGAGAAAAACGGCATCACGGTGCTGCGTCACTATAAGGAGGTATCGGTATGGCTTTCGATTACAAAAAGGAATATAAAGAATTCTATATGCCCAAAAGCAAACCGGGTATTGTGGAAATTCCGAAAATGAATTACATAGCAGTCAGGGGAACGGGAGACCCGAACGAAGAAAACGGAGATTATCGAAATACAATCGGCTTGTTATACGGCATTGCTTATACCGTAAAAATGAGCTACAAGGGTACACATAAAATAGACGGGTTCTTTGAATATGTTGTCCCGCCGCTGGAGGGCTTTTGGTGGCAGGACGGCCTTGCGGGCAGTATTGATTACAGTCGTAAAAATGCCTTGCACTTTATCTCTGCCATTCGATTGCCGGATTTTGTAACCGAAAAAGATTTTGCATGGGCTGTTGAGGAAGCGACGGAAAAAAAGAAGCAGGATTTTTCGAGAGTCGAATTCTTCAACTATGATGAGGGCGTTTGTGTCCAATGTATGCACATCGGAGCCTATGACGATGAGCCGAAAACCGTAAATTGCATGCACGAATACATGAAAGCAAACGGGTATGAATTGAATATCACCGACAACAGATATCACCACGAAATATATTTGAGTGATCCGAGAAAATGCGATGTGAATAAGCTGAAAACAGTAATCAGACATCCGATTCGAGAAAAATCGGTCAGCCTTTAAGCAAAGTATTTTCACTCACTTGACAAGCTTCATTGCGTCGGTTTACATTTTGAAAGCATCCGAACCGCCTCTTCCCGAAAGGAGGCCGATTCGGATGCTTTGCTGCAATACAACCCCCGAAAGCGGATACTGTTCGGCTTCAGCTCCTCTGCGGATGCAGATGTGTGTCAACAGCTCGTCGTCGGTGATGTCGAGTTCGTCCGATGAGAGCAGGTCCTGGAGCGCACCGTAAACGGCGCTTTCACCGTTATAGGCCTTCAAGGCCACGATTTTCATACAGTCGGTTTCATCCAACCGGGGGATCGCCAGTGTTTTGGTGAGATACATGTTGTTCCTCTCATTCTACATGGATTCGGACGGGGGTGCTTTGGCAACTGCGCTTCTCGGCGGATTCCGCAAAGAGCGGCTTTTATTTCCTGCCGATTGACACGGTGCCGCTTCATAAATATCATATACGAAAACCGTTGATTCGTCAAGCGACATCTTTTGCCGAACGGGAACAGTGCTTTCGCTTTGGCGTTTTCGGAGAAAACAATCAAACGTGCAGGGCCTGCGAAAAAGTCGTTTCGGCCTCCTTCTATTTTCCGTGCAAAGGGCGTATGCTGAAAGAAGAAGGGGAGGGGAGACGCTTGAAGGGAATGAAGCTGTATTTGCCGCTGGGGGTATTGCTGTCGCTGGGAATGCTGTTGCTCGGTGAGGGACGGGAATTGGTTTTGGTTACGCTCGTGGCGGCGCTTTTGCATGAGCTCGGGCATGTGGTGGCGGCCCGCCTGTTGAATATTCCTCTGCGGGAGCTGCGGCTTTCCGCGCTGGGAGCGCGACTGGTGCTGCGAAAGGGGTTGATTTCCTACGGCGAGGAATGGGCGCTGTGCGCGGCGGGGCCGATTTTCAGCCTGATGGGCGCGGCGATTGCCATGCTGCTGCGAGAAACGCTTCCGTCGGCGGAGCTGTTTGCGACGGTATCACTGTTTCTCGGCGTTTTGAACTTATTGCCCATCCGCAGCTTTGACGGCGGACGTATGGCGGATGCGCTGTTGCACCGCTTACTGGCGGAGCGATGGGCCGACGGAATTTTGAATGCTTCTTCCTTTTTGTGGCTGTTTTTGCTGTGGGCAAGTGCGGTTTACCTGTTGCTGAAGGCGGGAGAGGGAATTTCTTTGCTCTGCTTTTCCATGAGTCTGCTGTGCCGCTTTTTTGAGGAATGGCAGAGTTGAATTTGAAATAATTGTGAACTGTACGGAAAAGTCGTTGCATTTCATTTCAAAATGTGATAAAATGAAAATCGAAAAAAAGAAACACGGAGAAACAACATGAAGCGATTGCTTTCTATTTTATTGCCGTGCACTCTGTTGCTCGGTGCGCTTTCCTCCTGCGGGGGAGGCCGGCAAGAGGAACCCGCGACGTCCGAGTACGTGGAGGTTGTCACGGTCCCCCCGACGGTTACGTTGGGCGACGGCACCGATTACGGTGTGCTTTTGGACAGCGCTCTTGATTTTACCGAGGATGCTGCGGGGTTTACCTACGAGCTTTCCGGGAATGAGGTGACCGTAACCGGATATCGCGGGTCGAAGAAGCGCATTTCGATTCCCGATTCCATCGAGGGCAAGCCCGTCACCGCCATTGAGGAGGGCGCTTTTGCGGGTGAAAAGCAGCTGACGGCGGTGCGCATTCCCGCCACGGTTCGGCGCATCGGAGAGGGAATTCTCACCGGTTGCTCCTCGTTGGAGGTGTTGGAGACGCCCTTATTGGGAGCCTCTCCGGAAGCGACACAGTACCTCGGATATTTGTTCGGCGCCGACAACCATGAGGACAATCCGAAGGACGTGCCCGCAACCTTAAAGTATCTTTCGCTGGTCGGGATGAGTACGCTTCCCGATTATGCGCTGTTTGATTGCAATGACTTGGTTGCCATCCGAATGGACAGCGTTTGTGCGGTGGGCAAATACGCATTGTACCACTGCACCGCTTTGAAGTATCTTTCCTCCGTTTCGCAGCTGACCTCGGTGGCCGAATATGCATTTGATTCCTGCTCCTCTCTGATGCGGTTGGATTTCGGCAACGGTTTGAAGCAAATGGGATTCGGTGCCTTGCAGGGCTGTGCCGCCTTGCAGGAGCTTTCTCTGCCTTTTGTCGGAGGTTCGTCGACGGAAAATAATTATATCGGATACGTGTTCGGGGCCGAGACTCCCGACTTTACTGCGGGCTTTTACCCCGCTTCCTTGGAAAGCATCATTTTAACCGATGCCTGCACGGTACTGGGGGATTATGCTTTTTACGAATGCTCCTCGTTGAAACAGATTGTATTGCCGCAGACGCTGACTGCCATCGGAACCCGTGCGTTTTCGGGCTGCACCAAGCTGTTTGAGGTGTCGTTGGGGGGGCAGGTTCGAACAATCGGCGCTTCCGCCTTTTCGGGGTGCACCGCCCTGTATCGCTTGGCGTTTTCCGAGGGCCTGGAGAAAATTGATGTCAACGCTTTTTACGGTTGCCGTTCCCTTTGTGAATTGACATTGCCTCAAAGCCTTGCTTCGTTGCCGTCCTCCGCGTTTGCGGAATGCGTCTCGCTGAAGCGTGTTTCCTTGGGCGGTGTGCAAAGCGTGGGGACAAACGCGTTTTACCGTTGCGCACGCTTGGAGCAGGTGACGGGCAACGAAACGGTGCGCTTTGAAAAAGGGAATGAAGCGGCACAAAACGCGATGAAGCAAAACGGTTGAATTTTTTTCGCACTGTTCGCTTTACTTTGGTGAATTTTTTGAAAAATGTTGCCGTTTGGTATTGACAAGGCAGATAAAAAAGAGTATAATGTCAACAATACGAAGCGGGAGGAACGGAAAAATGTTGCAGTTCAATGCTCTGAAACAGAATAGCTCTTGTTCCGCACGCAACCATGTTGTTGCGCCTTTGGTTTGCTTTTATGCAGTACGATTTTTTTCGTACTGCTTTTTTTACTATTATGATGTTTCCCATTCGGACATACCCAAAGGAAAAGCCTGCTTTACCGTCCCGCAGCACTGCGCGGCATGATGAGCGATTCCTTTCGGGGAGTCGCTTTTTTCGTGGCGGACGGCAGTTCGGTTGCCGTTTTGGCCGTCTGATTTTTACACTGCGGTAAAAAGTAATCACAAACAATGATAAAGGAGCAGAGCCATGAATGAACTTGAGCTTTCCAGAAAAAAAATCAACGAAATCGACCGGGAGATGGCAGAGCTGTTTGAAGCGCGTATGCGGATTTGCGAAACCGTTGCCGACTACAAAAAGGCGAACGGACTTTCGGTGCGTGACGCGGCAAGAGAGTCGGAGCTCATTGCCAAAAACCGTTCCTATATTCGGGACGGTGAAATCGAACGGTACTATGTGCAATTTTTGAAAAACACCATCGACCTTTCCTGCTCGTATCAATCCGGCAAAATGAACGGCATGCGCGTGACTTATTGCGGAGTGGAAGGCGCTTATGCGTACATTGCCGCAAAAAGGATGTTCCCGGACGCGGAGCTGGTTGCCTTTCCCACCTTTGAGGCTGCCTATGCCGCAGTGGAAAGCGGAGAATATGATTGTGCCGTGTTGCCGTTGGAAAACAGCTACGCGGGTGAGGTCGGCGCGGTGATGGATTTGATTTTTTCCGGCTCGCTGTTCGTCAATCAGGTGCTGGATGTGGACATTACCCATCATCTGATGGGTATCAAGGGGACCGCGCCGGAGGAAATCCGAACGGTGCTCAGCCATCCGCAAGCCTTGGAACAGTGCGGGGAATACATTCGCCGCCACGGCTATGATACGCAAAGCTTTTCCAACACCGCTCTTGCCGCAAAGCACGTGCAGGAGCTTGGAGACCGTTCGGTGGCGGCCATCGCATCCGAACAAACCGCCGAAATTTTCGGCTTGGAGCTTTTGGACAGCAACATCAACGACAGTAAGAGCAATACGACGCGCTTTGCGGCTTTTTCCGCCGCGCAAAACCGTCCCGCTTCCACGGAAAAACGGGAGGACGAGAATTTTATTTTGGTATTTACGGTGCAAAACGAGTCCGGCTCGCTGGCCAAGCCCTTGAACATCATCGGCGCACACGGCTTCAATTTGCGCAACCTCCGCAGCCGTCCCATGAAGGACCTGCAATGGAATTACTTCTTTTACATTGAAGCAGAGGGCAACATCAACACCGAAAGCGGCAAGGACATGCTTCGGGAGCTTTCCGCGGTTTGCGCAAAGCTTCGTCTGGCAGGCACCTATTATGCCAACAACATCCGATAAGCACAAATTCGGCCCGGGCGCCGATAGAAAGTGAGGACGGTATGAGGGAAAGAGTTCGTTTGGGTGAGCAGAGCTACGACATTGTCATGGAGCGCGGCGCACTGAAGCAGGCGGGGCGCTTGCTGGAGCTGGAGCGCAAGGTGCTGGTTGTCACCGACAGCGGCGTTCCCGCAGTCTATGCGCAGACGGTGGCTGCCCAATGCAAGGAGGCCCATGTGGTTACCCTGCCCATGGGAGAGGACAGCAAATGCTTGGAGCGCTTTGCGCAGCTGCTGTCCGAGATGCTGAAGCACGGCTTTTCCAGAAAAGATTGCGTGGTGGCTGTGGGGGGCGGTGTGGTCGGTGACCTCGCGGGCTTTGCCGCTTCCTGTTACATGCGTGGGGTGGATTTTTACAACATTCCGACGACGTTGCTTTCCTCGGTGGATTCCTCCGTCGGCGGAAAAACCGCGGTCAACTTTGAGGGGGTCAAAAATATTGTCGGCTCCTTCTATCAGCCCAAATGCGTGCTCATTGACCCGGATACGCTGAGTACGCTGTGCGAACGGCAGCTCCGTGCGGGGCTTGCCGAAATCATCAAAATGGCGGCAACCTGTGACGGTGCTTTGTTTGAACGCATCGAGCGGAGTCAAACGCTTTCGGCGGAGCTCCCGGAAATCATTTGGAGTGCACTTGCAATCAAACGGAGTGTGGTGGAGCAGGACCCGAAGGAGGGGGGACTGCGTCGCATTCTCAATTTCGGACATACCGTTGGCCACGCCATTGAGGGAGCAAAGGCACCCGCACTGCTTCACGGCGAATGCGTTGCGGTGGGCATGCTTCCGTTCTGCGCACCGGAGGTCCGTCCGCGGATGCAAGCGGTGCTGCAAAAATACGGTCTTCCGACCGCGGTGAAGTGCACCGCGGAGGAGCTGAGGCCCTATCTGTTACACGATAAAAAAATGGAAACCGACAGCGTAACGGTGGTTCTGGTAGACCGCATCGGCACCTGTCGGACGGAAAAAATGAGGGTGGAGGACATTCTCTTGCGTTTGGAGTGCTTGCAATGAAAAATACATTCGGACAAAGTGTTTCGGTTACCCTGTTCGGGGAAAGTCACGGTCCCGCCGTCGGCGCGGTGCTGGACGGAATTGCGCCCGGCATTGAGGTGGATGAAGAAAAAATCGCGCAACAGCTGTCTCGGCGTCGTCCGTCTTCTTTGACCGATACGGCAAGAGTGGAGTCGGATCACTTTCAAATTCTCAGCGGTGTGTTTCGCGGAAAAACAACGGGAACGCCGCTGTGTATTACCATCCCCAACGAAAATACGCAAAGCAAGGATTATACCTACGGCGTCGCGCGCCCGTCCCATGCCGATTACAGCGGCTTTTGCAAATATCACGGCTATGAGGACTACCGCGGCGGAGGACATTTTTCGGGCAGAATCACCGCTCCGTTGGTTGCGGTTGGCGGTATTTTGCTTCCCGCTTTGGAGCGTTTGGGCATTTGCATCGGCACCCACATTTTGGAATGCGGCGGTGTACGCGACCGTTCCTTTCAAAATGAGGCTGCGGATATTGCTTTGCTGGAGCACCGTGCCTTTCCTGTTCTGGATGAAACACAGGGAAAGAAAATGGAACAGCGCATTTTGGATGCAAGAATCGACGGTGACAGCTTGGGCGGAGTCACCCAAACGGCAATTACAGGCCTTTGCGCCGGCCTGGGCGAGCCCTGGTTTGACAGCATGGAAAGCCTGCTTTCGCATGCCGTGTTCGGCCTCGGCGGGGTCAAGGGAATCTCCTTCGGGGAGGGCTTCGGCCTGACATCGATGTACGGCAGTGAGGCCAACGATGCTTTTTCCATGCGGGACGGCAAGGTGGTCACCGAAACCAATCGAAACGGCGGCATCAACGGCGGCATCACCAACGGGATGCCCGTGCTGTTCCAATGTGCCGTGAAGCCTACGCCGTCCATCTCCAAGGAGCAAAAGACGGTGAACTTTGCGTCGGGAGAGGATGTGCACCTTTCCGTACAGGGAAGGCATGACCCTTCCATCATTCGTCGAATTTGCCCGGTGCTGGACAGCATTACGGCCATTGTAATTTGTGACGTGTTGGCCTGCAGATACGGCACCGACGTGTTGCAAAAAGGAGTGTCGATATGAAATACGGACTCATCGGAGAGCATCTTGCGCACAGCTATTCTCCGGAAATTCACCGTCGGCTTGCCGATTATTCCTATGAGCTGACCGAGCTTGCTCCGGAGGAGCTGGAGCGCTTTATGAAAGAACACCCCTTTGACGCCATCAACGTTACCATTCCCTATAAGCGAGACGTTATCCCTTATTTGGATGAATGCTCGCCCATTGCAAGGGAAATCGGAGCGGTGAACACCGTGGTGCGCCGCAACGGCAAGCTTTGCGGCTACAACACCGATTTCTACGGGATGGAGGCCATGCTTCGACGAATGAACATGGAGCTGAAGGAGAAAAAAGTTTTGATTCTCGGCAGCGGCGGAACCTGTAAAACCGCGCGGTGTCTTGCCGAGCATATGGGGGCAAGAGAGGTGCTTACGGTTTCCCGCACGGAGCGGGATGGCTGTATTACATACGGGGAAGCGGCTTCTGTTCATGCAGACGCGCAAATCATTCTCAACACCACGCCGGTTGGAATGTACCCGAACACCGACGAAAGCCCCATTGATTTGCGGTTGTTTCCGAGGTTGGAAGGCGTTGCGGACGTCATTTATCACCCGTTGCGCACATTGCTGGTGCAACAGGCACAGGAGCTGGGCATTCCCGCCTGCGGAGGCCTTTATATGCTGGTGATGCAGGCAGTGCATGCCTCTGCCTTTTTCCTGGACCGTCCGGTGGATGCGGAAGCGGCCGAGCGCGTCTATCAAAGCCTTCTTACAGAGAAGCAAAATATTGTTCTGGTCGGAATGCCGTCCTGCGGGAAAAGCACGGTCGGCGCGGCGTTGGCGGAGAGAACGGGACGACGCTTCATCGATACGGATGCCGTCATTGTCGAGCGTATCGGTATGCCCATTGCGGAATTTTTCCGCAGGGAAGGGGAAGCCGCCTTTCGAGACGTGGAGGCAAAGGTGTTGGCCGACCTTTCGGAAGAAAGCGGCTGTATCATTGCCACCGGCGGCGGTGCCGTATTGCGAAAAGAAAATGTGCGGGCCTGCAAGAAAAACGGCTTTGCGGTCTTTTTGGACCGTCCCTTGGAGCAGCTGTTGATTACCGATGACCGTCCTCTTTCCAACGGACGGGACGCGCTGGCAGGACTTTATAAGGCCCGTTACCCCTTGTATTGCGCTGCCGCGGATTTGCATGTGCCCGTCACCGGCAGTGCGGAGGAAACGGTAAAATATTTGCTAAAGGAGCTTTCGCTGTGAAATTTTTGATTTTAAACGGTCCCAATATCAATCTGCTCGGAATCCGAGAGCCTCATATTTACGGAACCGCAACCTATGATGATTTGGTGTTGACCGTTCAGCGCCATGCGGAAAAAATAGGCGCCGAGGTCGAATTTACGGTTTCCAATCACGAAGGGGAGCTGGTGGACGCCATCCAAAAGGCGTTCTTCACGCACGTGGACGGAATTGTTTTCAATCCCGCCGCCTACACGCACACCAGCATTGCCATTGCCGATGCCGTTAAGGCGGTCGGGATTCCCACGGTGGAGGTTCATATTTCGGATGTGAACGCCCGAGAGGACTTCCGACGCATCAGCTATATTCGCGACTGTGTCATCGCATGCATCAGCGGAAAGGGTCTGGAAGGCTATACGTTGGCCATGGACGCGCTTTGTGCCTATTTGGAGCGGGAAAATGAAGGCTGAAATTGCCAAGGGCACCGCGCACGGAACGGTATCGGCCCCCCCCTCCAAAAGCTATGCGCACCGCATGATGCTCTGCGCCGCGTTGGCGCACGGTTGCAGTCGGCTGGACGGCATCGGTATGGGTGAGGATGTGTCGGCTACCTTGGATTGCATTGCCGCCATGGGGGTGCAAGCCGTTCGAGACGGGGACCGATTCACCGTGGAGGGCGGAGCGCCGAGCTTTGACGAAGCAACCGTTTTTCCGTGTCGCGAAAGCGGAAGCACCCTGCGATTTTTCATCCCGTTGAGCCTCGTGCTCGGCAACGGCGCGGTGTTTGAGGGAAGTCCAAGGCTGTTGGAGCGCGGCATCGGTGTTTATGAGGATTTGTTTGCGAAAAAGGGAATTTCGGTGACGCGTACAGCGCAAAAAATCATTGTTTCCGGCAAGCTGACGGCGGGAGCGTTTACCATTGCCGGAAATGTCAGCAGTCAGTTTGTCAGCGGCCTGCTGTTTGCACTGCCGTTGCTGGACGGGGACAGCACCTTACGCATTCTTCCTCCCGTGGAAAGTAAACGGTATATCGACATGACCGTTGCGGTGCTTGCCTCCTTCGGCATCACCGTCACCGAGACCGCAGAGCATACGTTTTCGATTCCCGGAAATCAATGCTACCAACCGCGGGAGCTTTCCGTAGAGGGGGATTGGTCCAACGCAGCCTTCCTGCATGCCTTGAATTCCTTTGGCGGAAGAGTAGAGGTGCGGGGCTTGCGCTCGGACAGCCTGCAAGGCGATGCGTGTTGCCTTTCCCTGCTGCGACGCTTGGAGGAGCCGCAACCGCCGGTTATCGAGCTTTCCGATTGTCCCGATTTGGGTCCGCTGCTGTTTGCCGTAGCGGCGGCAAAGCATGGTGCGGTGTTTACGGGAACATCCCGATTGCGCATTAAGGAGAGCGACCGCGGACAGGCGATGGCGCAGGAGCTTGCAAAATTCGGCATTGCGACAACGGTGGAGGAGAACCGCGTCATTGTGCACGGCGGAACGATCCGTGCACCGCGGCAAAGCCCGGACGGTCACAACGACCATCGCATTGTGATGGCGCTTTCGGTGCTTGCAACCCTAACGGGTGCAACCGTTGAGGGTGCGGAGGCGGTGCGCAAGAGCTATCCCGATTTTTTCGACGATTTGAAACGCTTGGGTTTGGAGGTGCACCTCGATGAATGAGTCGGTACATCGAAAAATACTCATTGTCGGACTGGGGCTGATGGGCGGAAGCTACGCCCGCGGACTCACCGACGCCGGCATGGAGGTCGGTGCCGTCGACACCGACGAGGACGCCATTCAATTTGCACTGCAACAGGGCTGGCTCGCCCACGGAAGAAGTACGGCGGATGCCGAATATATCGGCCAATTCGATTTGTTGGTGTTTGCGCTGTACCCGCACACGCTGTTGAGTTGGGTGGAGCAACATCAGCATTGCATTCGCGAGGGGGCATTGCTCACCGATGTGACGGGCGTCAAGGGCGCGGTGGTTTCCCGTGTGCAGGAAATGCTGCGTCCCTCGCTGGAATTTATCGGTGCCCATCCCATGGCGGGGCGGGAATGCAGTGGCGTACGGAATGCGAAAAAAGAAATCTTTTACGGAGCCAACTATATCATTACCCCCACCGCCCGCAATACGCCGCGGGGAATTGCCGAATGCCGTGCCCTCGGAGAAATGTTGGGCTTCGGTAAAATTTCGGTGCTGACGCCCGAGGAGCATGACAGCATGATTGCTTATCTGTCACAGCTGACGCACTGCATTGCGGTGTCCCTGATGACCTGCCGCAACCCGGAGGGGTTGGAGCTCTACTCGGGCGACTCCTTCCGCGACCTGACGCGAATTGCAAAAATAAACGACGAAATGTGGAGTGAGCTGTTTTGCCTGAATAAAGCGGCTCTCCTCGGGCAGATGGAGCTGTTTTCCGCTGCCTTTGCACAACTGAAAGCCGCCGTCGAGGCGGATGATGTGGACACGCTGCGCAGGATGATGCGGCTTTCCACTCAGCGGAGAATCAATTTTGATCACATCGATAAAGGAGAACTACCGTCATGAATATGGAATTTCGAAGAAAGCTTCCTTCGGTACAGGAAATCAAGGACATGTATCCGATGTCCTCGGAATGCACACGGAACAAGCAACAAATTGCGCAAGAGTTGGAGCAAATTTTTACCGGAAAGGATGACCGCCTGGTGCTGGTTATCGGTCCCTGCTCGGCCGACCGCGAGGACGCCGTGCTGGAATATATTTCCCGCTTGCGCCTTGTGCAGGACCGCGTCAGAGACAAGATTTTAATCGTGCCCCGCATTTACACCAACAAGCCCCGCACCACGGGCGACGGCTATAAGGGCATGCTTCATCAACCGGACCCCAACAGCTCTCCCGATATGCTCAAGGGCTTGCTTGCCATTCGCAAGCTGCACATCAAGGCGCTGGAGCAAACCGGAATGGCCTGTGCCGATGAAATGCTGTATCCGGAAAATCATCAGTACCTTGCGGATGTGTTGGCTTACGTTGCCGTCGGCGCACGTTCGGTGGAAAATCAGCTGCACCGTTTGACCGCCAGCGGTTTGGACATGCCCGTGGGTATGAAAAATCCGACAGGCGGGGACCTCTCTGTGATGATGAATTCCATTGTTGCCGCACAGCATCCGCACACCTTTGTTTATTCCGGCTGGGAGGTGCAAAGCAAGGGCAACCCCTTGGCGCATGCGATTTTGCGCGGCTCCGTGGACCGTCACGGAAGCATGGTGCCGAACTATCACTATGAGGACCTGCAGAAGCTTTGTGAGCTGTACGCCAAGAGCGGCTTGCAAAATCCCGGTGTGGTGGTGGACACCAACCATTGCAACAGCGCAAAGCATTGGGCCGAGCAGCCTCGCATTGCCAAGGAAATTATGCATTCCGCAAGGCATTCCGCCGATGTGCACCGCATGGTGAAGGGATTGATGATTGAGTCCTATTTGGAGGATGGCAATCAAAAGCCCGAGGAGGGCGTGTTCGGCAAGTCCATCACCGACCCCTGCATCGGGTGGGAGAAGACCGAGCGCCTGATTTACGAGCTTGCCGATGTGAGATGAACGCCATGGAGCAACAGTCGGTCTCTCGGGAAATGCTCTCCTTGGGGGAGCATCGTTCGGTCATTCGTGACATTTTTGAATACGGAAACCAAAGAAAGAGGGAAATCGGTGCCGAGCGGGTGTTCGATTTCAGCCTCGGGAACCCCTCTACGCCTCCGCCGATGCAGGTTCGGCAGAGCTTGCTTCGTTTGTTGAGCGAGGAGGACGGTGTTTCGTTGCACGGCTATACTTCCTCGGTGGGGAGCCTTGCCGCGCGAAGTGCGGTGGCCGCGGCGGAGAGCCGGCGCGCGGGGCAGACGCTTTCCCCGGATTGCTTTTACATGACCTGCGGAGCGGCGGCGTCTCTTGCCATTGCACTGAAGGCGTTGCTGTGCCCGGGGGAGCAGGTGGTGCTTTTGGCCCCCTTCTTCCCGGAATACCGCGTCTTTGCGGAAAGTGCGGGAGCGCAAGTTGTGGTGGTTCCTCCGTCCGACCGAAGCATGAGTCCGGACCTTTCGGCTTTGGAGCGCGCTTTGGAAGGAAACGTGAAGGCGGTGCTGCTCAATTCTCCCAACAACCCTTCGGGGGCTGTGCTGTCGGAGCAGACGCTCTCCGACATCGGGGAATTGCTGCGCCGTGCAAGTGCCCGAAAGGGGAGCGAAATTTATTTGATTTCGGACGAGCCTTACCGTGAAATTGTGTACGACGGCGTTACGGTGCCGTATGTGCCCCGCTTTTATGCGAACACGTTGGTTTGTTATTCTTACAGCAAGTCGCTTTCCCTGCCGGGAGAACGCATCGGCTATATCATGGTTCCTCCTTCCGTGCGGAATCGGCAACAGGTTTTTGTTGCCGTTTGCGGAGCGGGTAGGGCGCTCGGTTACGTTTGTGCGCCCGCGCTGTTCCAGCGAATGCTGGAGGAGTGCGCTGATTTGATGCCGAATACGGAAAGCTATGCGCAAAATCGGAAGCTGTTGTATAAGAGCCTGTGCGAAATGGGATATTCTTGCGTTCGTCCGGACGGGGCATTTTATCTGTTTGTCCAAGCACCGGAGGGCGTCTGCGCTGTTGAATTTTGCGAAGCGGCAAAGCAATATGAGTTGTTGTTGGTTCCGTCGGACAGCTTCGGCGTGCCCGGCTATGCGCGGGTTTCCTATTGTGTGTCGGAGCAAACGGTGCGCGGTGCATTACCCGCTTTTGAAGCGTTGGCTGCACAGTACGGCTTGCGCGGGAAGCGGGAACGGCAGTGAGCCGGTGAAACGAAAAAATTTAAACTGTTGTACGGAAGGAGACGGTTGGGGTATTTGGCGCAAAGCCAAGCCTTGCCGGGCTCCTTTGCCGTTTTTTTACGCTTTTTTGTCTGTGTTGCCGCATGCAAATGAAATGTGGCAAGAAAAACGGCAGATTAAAGTTTCAACTGCCCCCCTTTCGGGGTTTCATGGTACAGTTGAGGTTACTTGTTCATTGTAGCAGATAATTCGCGGAGAAACAAGTCCTCCGGCGCAAAATATCCCAAACTTTTGCGCGGAAGCGTGTTGAGATACGAGGCAAAGCGATCC
>CAZWXE010000005.1:0-31730 GCA_964638045.1 uncultured Ruminococcus sp.
GCAAAAGAATCTCAGGCAGAAAGCCTAAAGTAGACCCCGACGCTGCGCATCGCCCTACGGGTTCGACTGCGGGCTCGGCCCTTGGCTCAGGGTGACACAAAAACGTTGCCGCATTCACTCTGTATGGACACTCAAAAAAAGTCCCTCCGCCCGCAAACAGGCGAAAGGACCTCCCTATTCAATTATTATATTTTTTGTGATTGCGTCAAAGCGACGAAGAGCTGTCGCTTTGACGTTTTTTGTATGATTGTATTATTTGAAGGTCTTTCTCCTTTTTGCGTCGATGCCCTGCGGGGCGCAGGAACCGTTGGATTGCGGAAATACGTATTGGAAAGCAATTACAAATTGCAGGCCGCTCCGCCGACTTCAATGGCTCCGCAGGACACAGTGGTCACTTTCCCCGGCTTTTTCCTCCCGGGCCTTTTCACTCCTCCGAACACTTGCTTCGCCCGTTGCGGGCGCATAATGTGCAGGCGGTACGTCACTCTCGTTCATGGTCACTGTCTCCTTTCTTCTTATTTGCATGCCGTTATCCCTGTGCGGGAACGATGAGACCGTATGCACCGTCACGCCGTGCGTAAACCGCACAGGTCGCGCCGGTCTGGTCATCGACAAACACAAAAAACTGATGTCCCAATAAATTCATTTGCAAAATAGCCTCCTCGGGGGACATGGGCTTGGTGTCATAGGTTTTCGTGCGCATAATGGGCTCGTCATCTGCGGGGGAATCGTCGTAAAGCTCCGCCGCATAGTCCTCAAAAATTCCTTCGCGCAGTCGTTTTGCCAATCTCGTCTTATTCTTGCGAATTTGACGCTCTATATTGGTAGCCGCATCATCTAAGGCGTCACGGAAGCTTTCGGCTCCCACCTCGCTCCGAAAGAGCGTATTTGCAGCTGAAATCGTAATTTCAATGTTCTTCTCGTTGTGCTTACAGCTTAAGGTAACGGTTGCGTCCCCTTCTCCGGAAAAGAACTTATCAAACTTTGCCATCTTTTTTTCGATGAGATTTTTCATCTCGTCGTAAACATTCATCTGTCTGCCGACAATGGTGAGCTTCATAGACCATCCCTTACCTTTCTTTTGGTTTTCATTTGCATACCGTTTTCGGTATCTGTTCTCTTTCCTCCTTTGCACTCTTATTATAGCACATCTCAATGCCATTGTAAATAGGGGACAAACCGATTTTACACAATCGTCATATTTTTGTTTGTTTTGCACATATTCTTGCCATAAAAAACTTGAAAAAGCAATTGACAGATTTCAGAAAACATGATATAATAAAAAAAGAGCGCAGGGACAACCGTCCCTGCCTCAATACGTTGTAAAGGAAGTCGGTTCATCAAAATGACAGAGTTGGAGCAACGGGTTCGAAAGCTGCGGCGAGAGCTGTTGGAGCATGCAAAAAGATACTATGTGGAGGACAATCCCACCATTTCCGACTATGAATACGATAAAATGTATGCGGAGCTGCTTCGCCTGGAGGCGGAAAACCCGCAGTGGTTTGACCCCGAATCCCCCACCCAACGCGTTGGCGGGAAGCCGTTGGACAAATTCCAAAAAGTGACACACACGGTGCAAATGAACTCTCTTTCCGATGTTTTTTCCTATGACGAATTGCACGAATTTTTAGAGCGAATTGCACAAAATATTCCAGCCCCGCTGTACTCGGTAGAGCCGAAAATCGACGGCCTTTCGGTTTCTCTGCGGTATGAAAACGGCATTTTTGTTCAGGGTGCCACCCGAGGCGACGGATTTGTGGGCGAGGACGTTACGCAAAATCTGCGTACTGTCTTTTCCATCCCCATGAAATTACCCGAGCCGTTGAATCTCACCGTTCGCGGGGAGGTATATATGCCGAGGGCGGTGTTTGAATGTCTCAACGCCGCACGCGAGGCGCAGGGACAGCCCCTGCTGGCCAATCCGCGCAATGCGGCGGCAGGCTCCCTCCGTCAGCTGGACCCTGCAATTGCAGCCGAGCGTGGCTTGGACATCTTCATTTTCAATTTTCAGGAAGGCGAGCTATACGCAGACAAGCACCCGCCGCAAACCCACACCGAAACGTTGGAACGTCTTGCCGACCTCGGCTTTCCCGTGTTACAGGAGCGCATCACCGCGTCCTCGTATGAGCGCATCGTCTCCCACATTCGGCATGTGGGAGAGTTGCGGGATAATCTTGCTTACGACATTGACGGCATAGTAATTAAAATCGACCGTTTGTCCGACAGACAGTCGTTGGGTGAGGGAGTGAACACGCCCCGCTGGGCGGTGGCCTATAAGTTTCCGCCCGAGCAAAAGCAAACCAAGCTGCTGGACGTGGTGGTTGCCGTGGGAAGAACCGGCGTTCTTACCCCCACGGCGGTTCTCGCTCCCGTTCGTCTTGCGGGCACCACGGTGTCCCGTGCAACTCTGCACAACACGGAGCTGATTCAAGAAAAGGACATCCGCATCGGCGATATTGTCACGGTGCAAAAAGCGGGCGACATCATTCCGGAGGTGGTCAAAAGTCATCCGGAGCTCCGAGGTGCGGACACACGTCTGTTTCAAATGCCGACGCACTGTCCCTCCTGCGGAGAGCCTGTGTTTTACGATGCGCAAGAAGGCACAGCCACCAGATGCACCAACAGCCGTTGCCCCGCTCAGCTCTCGCGCTCCATCGAGCATTTTGCCTCCAAGGACGCCATGAACATTGACGGTCTCGGACCGCAAATTGTGGAAGCGCTGTTGAAAAACCGACTGATTTCCGACGCCGCCGACCTGTACACGCTCAACGAGCGGGACATTGCCTCCATGGAGCGCATGGGAGAAAAATCGGCGCAAAATCTCATTGCCGCCATTCAAAATTCCAAATCGGCGGGCTTGGAGCGCCTGCTGTATGCTCTCGGCATTCGCAACGTCGGCGCAGTGGCGGCAGAGGCGTTGGCACAGCACTTTACCTCCCTTGCGGCCGTGCAAAAGGCAACCTCGGAGGAGCTTTGCTCCTTGCGGGACTTCGGAGAAATTACGGCACGGTGCGTGGTGGATTTCTTCTCCCATCCTCAAAACGTGGAGCTTTGCGAACGGCTGACAGCGGCAGGGCTCGTGACAACAGCCGTAAAGGAAGCCCCCTCCGACCGTCTTGCCGGCTTAAGCTTTGTGCTCACCGGAACACTTCCCACGCTCTCCCGCGACGAGGCAAGCGCCATGATTAAAAAGGCAGGTGGACGGGTTACCGGCAGCGTCTCCGCAAAAACCTCCTACGTTGTGGCAGGAGATGCGGCCGGCTCCAAGCTTACCAAGGCACAACAGCTCGGCATTCCCGTTCTTGACGAGGCCGCACTGTCGGAGATGCTGAAGTAGAACCTTCCGAATCGTTTGGTGAAAGTTTTGATCAAGCTTTTTCAAAAGCTTGCGCGGTGGAGGGCGCGGAACCCTCCTCGCCGTCCGCAGACGGCGAAAAACTTCGCGGCGTTTTCTTTTTGTCGTTTCGCGTAGCGAAATGTTCTTTTCTCTTTTGCGCCTGCGGTGTCAAAAGAAAAAACGGCTGAGAAATTTGCACAATTCGCCACTTTGTATGCCTCTTGTCTACATTTTTAGGGACTGCCGCTTTTGCGACAGCCCCTATCATTTTTTCGTGCAAGCAATCGAATGGCCCTTCTTTATTTTTGCTTCGGCTCCCGTTGTTGAATGTCCAACAGGGCCATTTTTTGAATCAGACTGTTCAGGCGGTGCTTTTGCACGGACAGGTCGATGGAAACCTGAAACAGCTTGACCAGCACCACAAAAACCATAAACAGGAATACAAAATTTGCCGGAGACTGAATTCCGAGCAGGGATGACGCCCAGATGGCAACCTGCGGGAACAGACTCAGCAAAAGCAGTGCAAACGCAACCACAATCCAATAGATGGAGTCGTCGATGTTCAGCTTTGCACGGCGAATCTTTCGCAGGACAAACACCGCCAGCAGTAGAGAGGCCGCAATCAAGGCAATGCGCAGGGCAATACTCATGTTCTGTTTCCTCCGTTTAAGTCGATTTTTTTCCGCGCCCACTGAATGAACAGAATCGAAAAGCACATGTGAAGCATATATTTGACGGAACGGGAAAGATTGAGGTAGCTTTCCCCGGCAATCCTATCATGCATTTCCACCTGAACCTCCTTCACGCGGGCACCGCTGCGAATCAAATGCGCCACCGTATCCGGCTCCGGTCCGTAGTCCGTCTGCTCCGCCATGGCTTTGACGGCGGCACGGTTGAACATTCTCATGCCGGAGGTGGGGTCTTTAATCACCTTTCCCGTGGTCAGCTTGATGGTTGCCTGAATGATGTTGCTGCCAAGCATGCGCAGCCCCCCCGGCTTTTTTTCCTGCGCAAAGCGGGACGCGATGCAAATGTCGCATTCCGGCATGGCGTCCAGCATACTCTGCAAAAAGCGCGGGTCATGCTGACCGTCGCCGTCAAACTGCACGGCATATTCATAGCCGTTTTTCCACGCGTACATCATGCCGGTTTGAACGCCGTCGGAAAGTCCCACATTGATGGGCATATCGATAAAGCGATAACCGCGACGTCTGCAAATTTCGGCGGTGTTGTCGCGAGAGCCGTCATTGACAATGACGTAATCGTATTGCGGATAATTTTCAATCAAATCATCCACCACACGCTCGATATTTTCCCCCTCGTTGTAAGCGGGAATGATAATCAAAAGAGGAGATTGCATTTGTTTTTTCCTTTCCCGATGCGTTAAAGTTGATTGCTGTCGGCGCCCTTTTCGTAATGGCGGGACAGCCTGCGCGCAAACCGTTTGGGCCAATAGCGGCAAAACATGAGATATTCTTCTTCCTTGCGACGCGCACTTGCCGTCAGCTTGGTGGTTTCAGAGCCCTCATGAATGCGGTGTCCCATCAAGGGCTTCGGAATATAAAGGAAACTGCCCTTTTGCCGCGCAAGGCGGTCCCACGCATCCCAATCGCATGCGAAACGGAAGCTGCCGTCAAACTTGAAATCACGGTACGCGGAATACGAATAGGTTACGGCGGGACAACAGATGGAATTTCCGAAGGACAGCACCCGCAGCCTTGCCCAACGCCAACGGGGAAACAGACGGTAGCCGAGGTTCATCAACCGTTTGATTTTCAGCAAGCGGTTGTTCAGCACCCGTTCCCCGTTGCGGAGCTCGTAATATTCGGTAAAGAGCAAAATGGGATGCTTTGCGTTCTGTGCCGCCCGCAACACGGTTTCGGTGTAGGTCGGCTCGTAAACGTCATCCTGATGGGCAATGGTCATAAAGGGCGTGTCCGCATGCGAAATGCCGAAGTTCCAATCCCCCGTAATGCCCGACTCACCGGTGTTCAAATACAGCGGAACCTCGTATTTTTTCGCAACGGCTTCAATGTGCGCATTGGGAGTAGAGGTAGAAATGAGAATGCGAGAAGGCACCGTTTGGGCCTTCAGCGATTGCATACAAGCCTCCAAAAAAGGACTTTCTCCGTATGCGCAAAGCACAAAGGTATGAATCGGCTCCACTAGGCATCACTCCTTTTCGACATTTTTTCCGTCGGTTTTGCAAACAGCAAATAAAGCAACCGTCCGAGCAACACGGCACAGGACAGCAGGGTGGCCGCAATAAAGCTGTTGCTGGCACCGTTGGCTCCGCTTTTCGCGAGCCATGCACCCGTCATCAACAGCTCGCACCCCAATCCGACGCCGCAGGAAAGCAACAGCCAAACAAAATCCCGCACTACAATTTCCAACATGCACAAAAAGCAGAAAAAGGCATAGGCGGAAATCGCCAACAAAATCGGCAGCAGCAGAGAAACGTAGGGGCGAATTTTTTCACCGAAGAGCAAGGTCAGTCCCCATTCTCCGATACATGCGCCCGCCGCCAACACAACGGCGGCAAATCCCAACACGGCCGCCGAGATTTTAACAAACAGCTTGAAGAATGCACTGCGGTCTCTCTTCTGCCAAGCCGCCGCAAAGGACGGAATAAAGGGGTTGTAGAGATAGCCCGCAGCCGCGGTAATCAGCAACGCCGGAGCAAAAATAGACGCGTACGCGCCCAACAGCTCCTCGCCGCACTGCTTTTCCAAAATCAGCTTCGGCAAGGTGGAAATTGCCGAGGACGCAAACAGATACGCGCACAGCGGCGCGGCCTCCGCCGCGAGCTTGCCCCGCCCTGTTCCCTTTTCCCGCAAAAAGGCGGGGGAAATGCGCCGCACCGCAGGCAGGTCATACAGCAGGGTGGACAGCACCGAGAACAGTGCCATGCATAAAAGCGACGGGCTCAATTTTGCGGTCAGACGATATACCGTCACAAAAACGGCAAGCAGGCCTACGCCCTTGATGGCAAAGGATTTTCCCGCCACATCCAAACGGTTGTTTTTTTGGGCAATGCCGTGCAACACGTCCGAAAACGCCTCCGCAAGGCGAAACAGCATGAAGAACGCCGTGGCCGCCAGCGCATCCCCCCAATAGCCCAGCAGCATGGCTGCAACCGTACACCCGAGCATGGCAGCCGCGCAGGTCAGCACGCGAAACCGCACATAGCATCCGTCGCTGTATTTCCCTTCCAAATCCGAAACCTGATAGCTTCGAATACCGAACAGGGCAACGGTTTGGAACGTTGCGCTCACCGACATTGCCACCGAGAGAATTCCCGCGTCTGCAAGGCCGCCGAGATTGGTCACCAGCACGGTCAGCAGCCATTGGCAGCCCATGTACAGAATGTTGCCGAACGCGTTCCACAGCATGTTTTTTTTCATTGTATTCATGTGTTCAAATCCAATACCGTGCAAGCAGCACCAACACGGTCAAGCAAAGATATCCCGTTGCGGTCAAGGTGACCACGCGCTCCCGTAACCGCTCCGCTCCGCCCCGAATACGGAATTTTTGCAACAGGGGGCAAGAGAAGGAGAACAGGAAGAACAACATCGGGGGAATAAAATACCGTCCCTGTCCGCCGTAGGCAATATCGCCGCCGACAATGCCTACCAATTCGGGATTCCATTTGACGTACATGGTGTAAAGCGTTCCGACAAAGAAAATCACCACCGAAAGGAAGGAAAGTATGCGGGCAAGCCAACGGATGCCCTGCATCGAACCCGCCTCTGTGACAAACGAAAAGAACAAAACAAGGAAGAACAACAATACAAACGGCATCGGAAATTGCGTATCCAGCCAACCGAGAATGCCGAAAAAGCTCTCGGCCCAATAAGCACCGAAGTGTTTGACCGTTGCAACAATGACCGTAAACAGATGCGCGGGGTTCTCGTTGAAATAAGCCTGCTGCTGTTGCATCAGCTCGGAGGCGGCGGGCTGTAACCCTCGCGTCAGCACACCGTTCACCGCGGTCGGCACGAGCCAAACCGCAGCCATCACGCCGACAACCGTCCCCACGCAGGCAAAGTAGCGTTTTGTCGTTCCGAATTTTTTCACCGGGATGGCCAACAGGAGCAGCACCAACGGTGCGTACGCGATTTTACATCCGATTAACGCCGCCGCGGAAGCGGAAATCCAGACAATGTCCTCTCCGGTAATGCGCTCATGCTCCTCTGCCGTCAAAATTTTGGTGGCGTAAGCAAACAAGACAAAGCTTCCGGCAATCAGCAATGCGTCGTAGGAAAGCGATGCCCCTTGAAAAATTGCCATCGGCATCAACGCCAGCAAAAACATCGTATGCCGCAAAGCGCCCGTCTTTTTTATGGCGTGACGAATGAGCAGCGCATAGAGCAAAAGGTTTGCAACCTTGCCCAACACAATGGTGGCATATCCGTTCAACCCGAAGCCGAGCAACCGAAGCAGCCCGACAAAGGCAGCGGGAACAAGATAGGGCAACGGATTGATGGTGGCATATTTTGTTTCCGCAAACATCAGCTCCTCGGAAACGGGACGGTTGGCAAATTCCAACGCCGTTTCCAAATTGTAGGTCAAATTTTTTTCCCGCAGATGATAGTCGCCGGCATGAACGGAAAGCAGGTCAAATTCCTCGGGCGTCAAATACACCCCAAACTGCTCCCCCTCTACCGCGGCAAACAGGTGACCGTGCGAAAGATGACAAATGTTCAGATAGTGCGCATTTTCATCCGGGCAAACAAAGGGCGGCTCCAAAAAAATCAACAGCAAACCGAAGACCAGCGCCAATGCAAGGAACAAATTTGCCAAGCGAAGCGTCCTTTGCTCCCCTTCCCTCCATTCGACATTTGACCGTTCCGAATTGTTCATGCTTGCTTTCCTTTCCAAACACTCTGCGTTCGCGCCGTTGATTTCAGGCGACACCGCTGTCATTATTTGAGGCTGAAATCCTCATGAAACAACGAAAGATTGGGATTGTAGTAGGGGTCGCCCGCCTTCAATTCCTTCTTCCATTTTCCGTCAAAGTAGTCGATTTCTCCACGAAAACGCAACTGCTTTTCCTTGGTGTCCTCAAAGCCGCGACTCTTGGATTCGTAATGATACGCCTCGGCGTAGGGGGTAAATACAATCAAATATCCCTTGCTGCGAATTTTCATGCAAAGGTCCACGTCGTTGAAGGCAACGGTGAGCACTTCGTCAAAGCCGCCGACCTCCTCAAACACATCCTTGCGCACCATCATGGAAGCGGCGGTAACCGCCGTCAAATTTTGCGCCAACGAGAGACGGGACATATACCCGTAGTCACCGCGGTGATAATATTTGTGCGAATGTCCCGCAATCCCGCCGATGCCGAGAATCACACCGGCGTGCTGCACGGTGTCGTCCGGATAGTACAGCATCATACCGACCGCTCCCACATCCTTCCGCTGGGCAAACATCAGCATTTCCTGCATCCAGTCGGGCGTGATGATTTCGATGTCGTTGTTGAGCAGCAGAATATAATCTCCGTCGGCGTGCTCGATGGCGAAATTGTTGATGCGCGAATAGTTGAACTCCTTCTCCCACCGAATGACGCGAATGTTGGAATAAACCTGCCGAATCAGGTCATAATAGCGGAAGGTTTCCGGCTTGCGGCTGTTGTTTTCCACAATGAGAATTTCGTAGTTGCGGTAGGTGGAGCGTCGCTCCACCGAATTGATACACTGGTCGAGAATATCAATGTGGTCCATGTTGGGAATCACCACGGTGATTTTCGGCACACCGTGAATTTCATAGCGCATCCGATAGGTGGACGGCACCTTGGAATCCAACACATCGCCCTTCAAGCCGCAGCGCTGCAAATGCTCGGCAAGTGCCTTTTTGGCCGCCACCAGCGTATAGGGCTTGGCGGAAATGCTTGACGCCACCGAATTCTTGTGTGCTCTCCAATAGTACAGAATTTTCGGAATGTGAACAATGTGCTCCGCCACCTCGGATAGGCGCAAAATCATATCGTAATCCTGACTGCCGTCAAATTCGCTGCGGAAGCCTCCGCCCGTGCGTTCCAAAAGGCTCTTTTTGAACACGGTCAAGTGGCAAATATAGTTGTAGCTGCGCAACAGGTCCGGAGAAAAATCCGGCTTGTAATGCGGGCAATAGGCATCGGACGGCTCCTTGGTAAAGGTGTTTTCGTCGGTGTAGAGCATATCCGCGTCCTGCTCGCAAATCGCCTTCATCACTTCAAACAGTGCGGAAGGGTGCAACAGGTCATCGTGGTCAAACAAAGCGATATAATCGCCGCTTGCCATCTCTATGCAAGCGTTGGTGTTGCCCGAAATTCCGAGGTTGTGCTCCAGCTTGCGATAGCGGATGCGCGCATCCTTTTCCGCAAAGCCGTTGACAACGGCCTCCACCTCCGCATGCCCGTCGTCACTGCCGTCGGCAAGACACAACTCCCAATCGGAGTAGGTTTGTGCCTGCACCGAAGAGAGCATCTTCCGCAGGAAACGGACGGGGGTATTGTACAAGGGCACCAGAATGCTGAATTTGATTTCTCTCGGAAAAACGGTTTTGCTTTGTGCCTGCAAATCCGTTTGAGAGCACCGTGCCGCGTCACGCGCCGCTCGGCGCTCGTGCAAGCGCAATTTTGCCCGCTTGCACGTATAAGAAATTCCGTGCTCCTGCAAGCAACGAAGCCCTCGCAGCATACGATAGGTCACACGGTTCTTTTTCAAGATTTTTTTGGTTGCATCCGCCAAAAGGCGCACAGGCTTTGTCATCTTCCACGCAGTGGAATCGGTGACGGTGGCAAACTCCGCTTTGGAAATCGCCAACAGCTCCTGCAAATGGTTCCTTTGGAGCAGCATATCGTCATACATGCGACGGTAAAGCTCCAACGCTTCCTCCGTTTGAGCCAGCTGCTGCTCGGAGGCCGTATTCGTTTCCCGTGCCAGCCGCAGCTCCTCCGACAGGCACGCGATGTCATCCTTGGCCACCTCTAATTCCTTGCGGAGCTGCTCAAGCTCAGGCCGAAGCATTTCCTCGGGCTCGATTCCCCGCTTTTTCAAATCCGACATGCTCATCTCTCCAGTCGCTTGTATTCGCCGCAAACGGTTGCGGTGTCTCCAAGCATTTTCAGCTTGCCGTGCTCCAACCAGGCAACACGGTTACAAAGGCGCTCGATTTGTTCGATGGAGTGGGAAACGATTAACACGGTGGTTCCGCCGCCCATCAGCTCGTTGATTCTTTTTTCGCATTTTTGCTGGAACAAAAAGTCACCCACTGCCAAAATTTCGTCCACAATCAAAATTTGCGGTTTGACCAGCGTGGCAATGGAAAAGCCGAGGCGCGCGACCATACCGGAGGAAAAGTTCTTAATCGCGACGTTTTCAAAATCCCTCAGGTCGGCAAAATCCAAAATTTCATCGTATTTTTCACGAACGAACGACCGGTCAAAGCCCAACACCGAGCAGTTCAAAAAAATATTTTCCTTAGTGGTCAGTTCAAAGTCGAATCCTGCCCCGAGCTCAATCAGCGGCGAAATGCTTCCGCAGCATTCCACCTTGCCCGAGCTGGGCTGAAAGATTCCGGAAATCACCTTGAGTAAGGTGCTTTTGCCGGAGCCGTTTAACCCGACGATGCCGAACACATCCCCCCGATAGACATCAAAGCTTACATCCGACAGCGCCACAAATTCCTCATAGCGCAACTGATGCTTGAACAGCTTAATCAAATACTCCTTGATGTTGTCCACCTTTTCCTTGGGCATATTGAATTTCATGGTAATACGGTCCAGCGAAACCGCAACATTTTGTTCCACGGCAACCTCCAATTAAACGTAAAAGATAAATTGATTCTGCTTGCGGCGGAATACCAACACGCCGAGCATCACGAAAATCAATGAGAAGGCAATGCAAATCAAGTTGTCCTCCAGGGAAGGAAGCGTTCCGTACAAGGTGACATTGCGGAAATACTTCACATAGTGATACAGGGGGTTGAAGCGAATCAATCCCGCAAGCCATGAGGGAAGTGCGCTGATGGGGTAAATAATCGGCGTCAGGTACATCCACAGCGTGATAAACACGTTGTAAAGATAGCCCACGTCACGGAAGAAGGTGTTCATTGCCGTCAAAATCATGCTAAATCCGAAATTGAACAGGAACGTATACAGAATGGGCACAAAGAACAGCAGCATGGTGGCATGCGGCTTCACTCCGACAATGACAAACACAATCACCGCGGCAATCAGGGAGAACATCATGTTCACCAAAGAAAACGTGCATTTTTCCAACGGGAACACAAACTTCGAAATATACACCTTTTTAATCAAACCGCCGGCATTGATAACCGAGGTCATGGATAGGTTGGTGGCCTCGGATACAAAGTTGAAAATCAAATAGCCGGTCAGATAATACACCGGGAAATCGTCGATTTCAAAGCGGAAAATTTGAGAGAAGATGGCAGTCAGCACCAGCATCATCAAAAGCGGATTGAGCACGCTCCACAAAATGCCCAACACCGAGCGGCGATACTTGGTTTTCAAATCGCGCACAACCAAATCGTACAGCAGGTATTTGTAGGTCTTGACGGAATGCAGCTCCTTCTTCACCGCTTCTTTGTCGCAAAGCAGCTCCAACAAAAGCAGGCATACCAGCATGGGGAAGGCAAAGCAAAGTAGCAACCACAGAAAATTGACATTGATGTTGGTCGGGTTCACACAGACGCCATCCAGCTCCAACACGGTACCCGTCGATTCGCTGATGTCAATACGCAGCTTGGCAACGGTACGGTCAATGTCAACGTACAAATTGTCATTCTTTCGGGATAGCGGCGCATAAAAGCTGTCGGCCTCGGAGAATTCCTCTCCCTGTGCCGAGGTATAGTACACCTTTACCGTGCTCCCCATCTCGCTCCAGGTTCCGTCCACGCGCAGATTGCTCACATACAGGGGCTCCTCCATGGTCAAAATCAATTGAGCGTCTACGGTGGAAGAAATCCAGTACTGCTTCTGCTCCTCCCAGTCCTTCCATTCGATTCCGTCCACGTCAAAATAAGAGGTCGGACGCCGCTCCATGCGGTTTTGAAGGGTGGGCATACTGAAATACACCACGCTGATTGCAACACTGAACAGCAGGCACAAGGCGGCCGCCGTCCATGTCAAAAGCTTTTTCTTTTTCAAAGCGAATAAATCCTCTCTGTCGTCATTTGTAATTTGCATTTCCGCAATTACAGAATCTTTTCGGGAGCTGCTTGTCCGTTTCATCTGTTTTAATCGCAGGTTCCCATTCCTCACCGTTTTACATTATATCACGCTTCCCCTTTTTTGTCAACACGGATTTGCTTTTTTGAAGGAACCGGGCCGTCGCGCAAGCATCACAAGAAGTTTCCGACAAAAATTGGGAAGGGCCGTTGCACAACGCCGAATGCAACAGCCCTTCTCACATTTGAATTACATCATTCCCTCGGCAACACCGGACACATTGCGCAACGCCGTTCCGACGGAATACAGGATGCGCCCTGCCCTTTTGCACGCTCTTGCCGCGCGAAGCTGCTTGCTGTTCCACAGCATGGCAGCGCCGATTCCCAGCAGAGCAACGCCCCCCGCTGCGCCCAACACCGCCGCCCATTTGGTTTTGCGATTCATTGGCTTTCTCCTTTGCTTAGTTTACAACTATTGTGTCTCAAAGCAACCGCTTTATGCATCGCAAACGGAAAAATCAAGGCTTTTTCGCATAGGTTCGCTCGTACAAAAAGGATGCAAGCAGCAAGCCCTTTTTGTGAATGCGGTAGCCCGTTCGCCGCGACACTCCCAGTAAATCCGCGGCACGCTCAATGCTCTCCCCGCGCACGTAGTGATAGTACAAAATCAACTTTTCTCTGCCGTTTTTCATAGAGCCTATCAGGTCGGCAACCTGATACATTCGAGCCCTCCAATAAGCCTCGCTCCCCGCCAACACGTCCTCGCAGGAGCATTCCTCGTCAAATTGCTTTGCCCGCTTGCGCTCGTATTTGCGCAGGGAAAGCATGTCCAGGCACAGCTGATAGCCGCAGAAAAAATCCTGCACCCGACGAATTTGTTCTTCTCGCTCTAAGTCCGTCATAAGCTCAACCTCCTCGCGGCAAATCCGTTGTAAAGCCCAACAATCGCAAAGCCCCCACACTGTTTATTTCACAAATCCGTATTAGAGAGCCCAATTCCGTTTGCATCAGACACGCTTCACAATACGGAAATCCATGTGCATCGTAGAAGCGCGTTTTCGCGTCAGGTCTCTCTCCGCATAACACGCACCTCGGAGCGCGGGCGACCGCGAAGTCTTCGTTTTGCGCCTTTACGGAAGGGCAAGACGAGGGACATACCATTCTTTTACATAATTTACACATCAAAATGAACCTCAATTTCGTTTTTTTTGCGGAATCTGTTGACAACGTCCTGAAAATCCGATATAATAAATTCGGATGATTAGATTATAGCGCATTTCCGTAGTATTGTCAACTATTATTTCGGATTTTCGTATTATTTGTCGAATCGCACAAAAATTTGTTGGAATTTTTTACCGTTTCAACAAATAAAAAGAAAGGAATCGCCACCATGGATTATTCTGTTTTTGAGCAGCTGCTTGCCAGCCACCATTGCTCGGTTTATCAGGTTTCCAAGGCCACGGGCATTTCCGCCTCCACCTTCACCGATTGGAAAAACGGACGTTCGACTCCGAAAGCCGACAAGCTGACCCGCATTGCCGACTATTTTTCGGAGAGCTTGGACGGCCTGCTTGGCACCGCCAACGGGCAAAAGAACGAAGAAACAAGCTACCGAAACCTACGTGCAAAGCGCATGGTGCCTGTCATCGGCGTCATTCGCGCAGGCAGGCCGATTGTCACCGATGAAACGTTGCTGGGGCGGGAATTTGCCGACGTGGACGACACCGAGGAATACTTTTATTTGGAGGTTTGCGGCGACAGCATGAAAAATTGCGGCATTGTGGACGGCACCTACGTGCTGTTTCACAAGCAGCAATACGCAAACAGCGGAGACATCGTTGCATGTCTTGTAGACGGGGAAAGCGCTACGGTCAAGCGTTTTCGCAAAGAGGGACGCCGCATCATTCTCGCCCCGGAAAACGAAGATTACCCCGAAATCGTCCTGTGCCCCGAGGATTTTGAAACCGGCAACGTTCGCATTTTGGGTGTTGCCATCGAGGCAAAGACCAAATTTTAAGGCAGCCCCTGCGGGCTGTCCGAACAGAAAGGGCAACCATGTCAATCATCAGCATCAACAATTTATCTTTTTCCTTTGGCTCCGTTCCGATTTTGCAGCAGGTTTCCTTCGCACTGGAGGAAAACGACAAGCTCGGCATCATCGGAGTCAACGGATGCGGAAAGTCCACCCTGTTTCGTTTGCTTTTGGGAGAGCTGGAGCCAAGTGAGGGCAGTGTCTATCTTTCCAAAAACAAAACCGTCGGCGTTCTCACGCAGGAGGGCGCTTTTGCCTTTGCGGACGAAAACCGTACCGTAACGGAGGAAATGGAGCAAGCATTCCCGCAGCTTTTGCGCGCGGAGCAACGTCTTGCCGAATTGGAGCCGCTGTTGAGCGGCGGCAACGACGAACACATCCGCGAATACACCATGCTTCATGAAAAATTCGTTCGAGACGGCGGCCTGGAGTTTCGCGGCAGATGCGCTTCCATTCTGCAAAAGCTCGGCTTTGACCGGGCGGCAACGGAGCAAACGCTTTCCACGCTCAGCGGAGGACAGCGCACGCGGCTGGCCTTGGCGGTTCAATTGGCGCGGGAGCCCGACATCCTGATGCTGGACGAGCCCACCAACCACCTGGACCTCCAAACGCTTTCGTGGCTGGAGAGCGTTTTGCTCAATTACCCGAAATGCTTCATGGTCATCTCTCACGACCGTTTCTTCTTAGACCGCGTCACCAACAAAACACTTGCCATTGAGCACCGCCGTGCAAAGCTTTACAACGGCGGTTACACCAAAAGCATGGAGCAGAGGCGCATCGACCGCGAAATTGCCGAACGCCACTGGAAAAATCAGCAAAAAGAAATTGCAAGGCAGGAAGCATACATCGCTCAACAGCGGGCATGGAATCGCGAGCGCAACATCGTCGCCGCGGAAAGTCGACAAAAGCTCCTGGACAAAATGGAAAAATTGGAACGTCCGCAGGATGCGCCGAAGGCCATCCGTATGCGTTTTTCGGAAGCAATTGCATCGGGCAATGACGTCATGGAGGCACACGACCTCTCCTTCGGCTACTCCACCGAGAAGCCGTTGGCATCGGGGCTCTCGTTCCTGATTCAAAAAGGAGAGCGCGTATTGCTCATCGGTCCGAACGGATGCGGAAAATCCACCCTGGTCCGCTTGCTTTTGGGAAAAATGGCACCCCTTGCGGGAAGCATCCGGCAGGGCTATCACGTTCAAATCGGCTACTATGACCAACAAAACCAAAATCTGAACCCCGAAAATACGGTTTTGGACGAGCTGTGGAACGCCTATCCCACCCTCGGTCAAACGCAAATTCGGAACACCTTGGGGCTGTTTCGGTTTGTCGGCGAGGACGTATTCAAAACGGTTTCCGTTCTCAGCGGAGGGGAACGCGCCCGTCTCACGCTGGCAAAGCTCATGCTCTCCAAAATGAACGTATTGCTGCTGGACGAGCCGACCAACCACCTGGACATTGACTCCCGCGAGGTATTGGAAGCGGCATTGGAGCAATTTGACGGCACCGTCATTTGCGTTTCCCATGACCGCTATCTCATCGAAAAACTGGCAACACGCATTTTGGAAATCAAACCGGGCTTCCCCTTCCGCGGCGATTTGTTGGACTATCGGGTCGAAAAAAGCGGCAACGCCTACACCGAGCTGCGCACCTACAAGGAAGCAAGACTTGCCGAAGCAACCGAACAGGCGGAAGGCGCATCCGCAGCCGCTACCGCGATGACCACCCGAAAGGAGCAATATCTCAAAGGAAAGCAGGCCGCCGCCGAGGAACGCAAAAGAAAAGCACGCCTGGAAAAATGCAGGCTGGAATGTACACGCATTGAAGGCAAAATCGCATCCATCGAACAGGAGCTGTTCGGCTCCGCCGCAGCCGATTATGTCCGCGCCGCCGAGCTGGATGCCGAAAAGGAAGCGTTGGAGAACGCACTCTTGGAGCTGTACGAGGAAATAGAGCAACTGGAAGAAGCCTAAAAACGCCGTCCTTTGAGAATATCGGCAAAAAAACGTGCAAAAGAACTTGCAAACAAAAGATCCAACCAACACTGCACCGTCCGAGGACGTCAGCGAAGGTTTTACGCCTTCACCCCACCGCCTCTTTGTATCTTTTTTGCAAAAGCTTCGCCCGCCTGTTTTTTCAACAGGCGGGCGAAAATTTTAGGCAAATCCACAAAATTCACTGCTTCGGTTTGCGGGCTGACGCGGCTTACCGCGTTTGATTTCTTTTTTTACCGTTTGCGGCAGAAAGCGATGCGCACAAAAGCCGTCACATCTCATCAAAGCGCATGGTCGGCGCGGCACAGCTCCACCAGTACATCGACCATTTTTTGAAGTGACTCTACCGGAAGCATTTCAAAAATGCCGTGGAAGTTGGCGCCACCGGTGGACAAATTAGGGCATGGCAACCCCATGAAGGAGAGTCTTGCGCCGTCGGTTCCACCGCGAATGGGCTGCACAATGGGCGTAATCCCATTCTTTCGCATTGCCGCTTCGGCGTTGGAAACCAGCTCCATGTGCGGAAGAATTTTTTCCTTCATATTGTAGTAGCTGTCGGTCACCGTCAAGATAAAACTCCCTTCACCGAAAACGCCGTTCAGATATTCCGTCAGTTCACGCAGAAAGCGCTTTCGCTGTTCAAAGCGTTCCGCGGAGTGGTCACGAATGAGCATGGAAACGGCGCAAAGGGTTTCGTCTCCCATCATGCCGTTGACATGGTAAAAGCCTTCATAGCCCTCGGTGTGTGCAGGTGTTTCCGCCTCGGGGAGCATAGAAATGAACTTGTTTGCCATCAAAACGGCATTCTTCATACGGTTCTTGGCCGTGCCCGGATGAATGTTGACACCGTGCACCTCCAGCTGTGCGGACGCGGCATTGAAGTTTTCATACTCGATTTCGCCCAACAGGCCGCCGTCCACCGTATAGGCCGTTTGCGCGCCGAAATGCGCCACATCAAACAAATCCGCCCCTCTGCCGATTTCCTCGTCGGGAGTAAAGCCGATGGCGACGGCTCCGTGCGGGATTTCCGGATGCGCAACCAGCTCGGCACAGGCGGAAACGATTTCGGCAATTCCCGCCTTATCGTCCGCACCGAGCAACGTATTTCCGTCGGTGACAATCAGGTCTTTTCCAACCCACTCCTGCAAAAACGGATACAGCGACGCATCCAAAACAGCTCCGTTGAGCAGGGTGATGTTTCCGCCCAAATAGCGGATAATTTGCGGATGCACCTCGGCACCGCCGGCATCGGGGCTGGTGTCCATATGTGCAATCAACCCCAGAGTGGGCAGCTGTTCACAGCCTGCGGAAGCAGGCAGGGTGGCATAGACATAGCCATGCTCATCCATATGTGCATCGCAAAGGCCAAGCTCCTGCAGCTCCTTCACCAGCTCCTGCCCCAAGGCCATTTGTTTTGCGGTACTGGGACAGGAATCGGAGCTTTCGTCCGATTGCGTATCAAAGCCGACATAATGCAAAAAGCGCTCGACTACGTTCATGCTTGTACCCTCAATCAAAACGCCCAGTTGCCGTTTTCAAAAATGGGAACGCGCTTACCGTCACGCGTCACGGCAGTGATGGAAAGGTCGGCCGTACCGATCATGAAATCCACGTGAATCATGGAATCGTTGACGCCCTTTTCGTGGCATTCCTTGTTGGAATACTTTTCGTAATCCTTGATGACGTTGGTAAAGCCCGCACCCAAAGCGAGGTGGCAAGCGGCGTTTTCGTCAAACAGCGTGTTGTAGAACAAAATTTCGGAATTGCGAATCGGGCTGTCATAAGGAACCAACGCAACCTCGCCGAGGTAAGCGGCGGTTTCATCCATGGAAATCATCTCCTTCAACAGCGCCTCGCCCTTTTCGGCATGCACCTCTACGGCCTTGCCGTTCTCAAAGCGAACGGAGAAGTTTTCAATCAGCTCACCGCGATAAGAAAGCGGCTTAGAGGAATACACGATTCCCTCTGCCTTGCCCTTCATCGGAGAGGTAAACACTTCCTCGGAAGGCATGTTCGGGTTGTAAACGATTCCGCTTCCGAGTGCCGTTTCGGCGCCGCCCATAAAGAGTGCATCCTCAATCAAGCCGACGCGGAAATCGGTGCCGTTGGAGGAACGGTATTCCAGCGTCTCAATGCCGAGGCTGTTCAAATATGCGCAACGGTTTGTAAGGTCGGCATTGTGCGCCTCCCACGCCTTGACAGGCTCCTCATCCACGCGTGCAGTGTAAAGAATGGCCTCCCATAGCTTTTCGATGGCGCGGGAACGGGTCTCGTTCGGGAACACCTTTTTTGCCCAGGCAGCACCGGGAACCGCGGCAATGCACCATTGGTATTTGTTGTCCATCTCATCGCGGAAGGGCTTAATCACCTTGTAGCGTGCCTGTGCCGCCTTGGACATTTTTGCTTGGTTGACTCCCTTCAAACCATCGGGGTCCTCGGATTCCAAATAAATCCGCACGGGAAGCGTTTTGCAGTGGTGCTTCCATTTTTCAACCTCCCAATCCTCTACCTTGGAGAGGGTGGTCAATGAGCGCTTCTTTTGGTGGACCTTGGTCAATGGCTGATAGCTCCAATCAACGGTAACCTGACGGGCACCGCAGGCATAGCACTCCTCGGCAACCATTTTTACAAATTCGGGCTGATCCAATTCAGCGAAAATAACAACATCCTGTCCTTTTTGAACATTGCCTCCGACGGCGGCAATCAGGTGTGCATATTTGCGAAGTATTGTTTTTTTCATTTTTTGAACATCCTTTCATATTCCGACACTGAGATAAATTTCCTCTTTATTATACACCTTTTCGAATACTTTGTCAATCGCACGCCACAACATAAACCGAAACACCTGCAAAAAAATGTGTAAAATGCGTAAAATGCCGGCAAAATCGAGAAAAAGGGATTGACAATCCGTCCGTCGTGTGGTATAATGATAGAGTTAGTGGGGTATAGCCAAGCGGTAAGGCACCAGACTTTGACTCTGGCACTCGTAGGTCCGAATCCTGCTACCCCAGCCAAAAATCCCACGCGGTCTGCGTGGGATTTTTACTTTTTCACTCTTCACTTTTCACTTATTCGGCGGGACTTTGGAAAGGCTATAGGTAATAGTGAAGAAGTGAGGCTTTCCTCCCAACGGTCGAAAAGCATTTTGTTTCGTATTGACAAGTATTCGTTTTTATGATAAAATGAATCGTGAACGGCACCCATTACAAAAAAGCAGAATTCATTTCATATCACGACAAGGGTGCGCCCCATAAAAAACATCATTGTTGTTGATGAACAAGGCAACGAATTCGAAAAAAAACATCTCAAACGTGTAAAAGGTCTTGTAAAACGTGGCAGAGTACGCTTTGTGAACGAAAATGAATATACCTTGCGTGTCTGCCGAATTTAAATTCGGAGGATAAAGAAATGACGGAAGAAGTCAAAGCCAAAAGCTTATACAATATCGAATACATCCTTTCTCAGATTGTAAAAATTCAAGCGCAAACAGAACATTTGGACAACGCAATAGAGACACTTTCACAAATGGGAAACGGTGAAGGCACACCGGGCAATATTCAAGGTCAAGCGAAAGCACAGGCAATTGCCGAAGTTGTCAGATGTCGTGAAACAACGAATCAAAAAATGCTTTCAATTTATGAAAAAATGTATGACGATTTAAAACCGGGGAGCGAAAACAGAAAGTTAGATGTTCTTGAAGCCCTCGCACAAATTGCGGCAAACACAGACGATTTTGCTTCGGAAAAATCTGAAATGCTGGATTCTATTCGGCAAATATTCCGTGAAAGCTTCGGAACTTAACAAGCTTCATTCCCCTTGCTTCTATCCGGAAGCAAGGGAATTTCTATACAAAGCCACGGAGCAAACACGCCGATACACCGACAGTGCTAAGGAGATTTGGTGTCCAAACTCCGCAAAAGCGAAGGCTTTGGAGAACGGTTGATAGAGGTCTGATGCTTTTTAAGGCGGTTATTTTTAAAAAAACGCAAATATACCCTCGTTAACTTGACTTTAACTCGATTTTTTGGTATAATACTCACAGTGATGAAAGGAGCGATGAGTATGATCATGCAAAATAAGATTTATACACGTCAGTATTATATTGATAAAATTCGTGGATTCTACAACAGCGATCTTATTAAAGTCATTACCGGCATTCGTCGCTGCGGTAAATCCTGCTTTCTGCTCTCCGTTATGGAGGATTTGAAAAAGCAAGGCGTCGGTGAAAAAGATATGATATATTTGAACCTCGACAAGCGCGGTTATCGCAATATCAAAACACCGGATGCGCTTGAGAATGCGATTGAAGCACTCATTACGGACAATGATTACAAATATCTTTTTATCGATGAAGTTCAGAACGTTGATGGCTTTGAAGAAGTTATTAATGGGTTCCGTGAGGACGGCAATTTTTCAATCTTTATTACCGGATCAAATTCCTACCTTCTCAGCGGCGAGCTTGCCACCAAGCTGACGGGAAGATATATTGAAATTGACATGTTCACGCTGAACTTCCGTGAATATCTCGGAATGAAAGCCTTTTTCGGTAAAGAAATCAAGGCAAACAAAACCGAGGAATTTAACGAATATATTCGTTTCGGTGGATTTCCGAAGGCTCTTGAATTTGATAATCCAAAAGACAAAGAAACCTATATTTCGGAGGTCATTACTCAAATACTGGAAAAGGATGTTGTCAAGCACAAAAAAATCCGCAATCGCGCAGTATTTGACAAGGTAATGACCTATGTCATCAACAATTTCGGTGCGACGATGAGTCTGTCCGCCATTGCCGAATATTTTAACAGGGTGGAGCATATCAGCATTCGAATCGAAACACTCAACACCTATTTGCAGATACTTGAAAATGCTAAAATCATATACAAATGCCCACGCTTTGATGTCAAATCTAAAAAGTCTTTACGCGGCGAGCAAAAATATTATCTTGCCGACCTCGGTATCTATTTCTCTCGCAATGTGGACGCTCGCATCAACTACGGTCCTGTTCTTGAAAACATCGTATACACCTACCTGTCGGCGAAAAATCACAAGATCAGCGTCGGGCGGATTGGCAAGTTGGAGTGCGATTTTATCACACGCGTCAGCGATGAATACAGGTATATTCAAGTCGCAATGACAATCATGAGTCCGGAAACGGAAGAACGTGAATACAGGCCGTTTACAATGATACGTGACAATTACCCCAAATATCTGCTTACAATCGATACGCTCCTTCAAAAACGAGACGGAGTGATTCACAAAAATATTATCGAATTTATTTCGGCAGATGAAAATCTGTAATTGGATAAAGCCCCTCTCACACGATGGGGCTTTTTCTGGCCAATTACAGAAAGGTTGAAAAACAAACAACCGCAACAAATTAGCGATTCTGTAATAAATGTTCGGAAAATCCAAGCATTGTTTGTAGTACCACTAACATTAAGGGCATCGCGCATGGCGCGATGCCCTTTGGTTGTTATCTTACTTTTTGGAATTGAGAGGCTCAAACCTCGGTAGAAGTACCGTCGGTTTCTTCCATTGCGGGAACATCCTCTGCGAGAGTTTCCTCAACCGGCGTCAACTCGGCTGCGTTCTCGGTTACGGGAACTGCGGTAACCTCCGCGTTCTTCTCCTCGGAAGGAGCCGCCTCGTCCTCTGCGGGGGTGTTGAAGTACTCCACGGGAACGCCTGCGCACAGCTTCTTCAATACGCCCTCTTCCACCATTTCATCAACGGTCATATAAGGCATATGGTAATCCGTTTCCGCAAAATCCTTTACCTTGGGCAAGTCAAGAACCTCACCGCAAGCCTTTTCAATCAGCTCCAGCGCATACTTGAACTTTCTCTCGCCCTTAATCTTCATCAGAACAGGCACGGACGCGTACTTCTTCTTAGAGGAAACATCCACGATGCCGTACTTCGTATCGGCCAATTCTTCGGTATCCAGAGCCAAATAGAGATACAGCGTCTTTGTCTTTGCATTCACCTTGGCAACATGAACTCTGCCGCGGTTAAACGCTTCATAGTTCCAGCTTACACGGTTCTTGACACCCTTGTAAGAGAGCAACAGGTTCTTAATGATATTGTAATAATCCTGAACGTTGCCGGTGGATTGAATCATGCGGGACTGGAAGCTTCTGCGATAGCGGGTAATGATGCGAATCTCACCGTTGCGCTCACGCTCCAGCAATGCGGCATATCCGTCGGGGTCTGCCTTCACATCAATGAAGTCCAAATCCAGAGCATTCAAGCCGAAGAAGGAAGTATCGACATCGCCGTTGTCGTCATCATCGTCATCATCGTCCTCGTCATTCTCTTCCGCGTCCTCGTCGCTCTCAACGGGTGCAATTGCCTCGACGGCTTCTTCGACAGGCTCTTCAACGGGCTCCTCAACATCTTCTTCCACAAGCTCAACCGCGTCGGTAGCGTCTGCGGAATCATTGAGTGCTTCTTGGAGGGCTTCGTCAACCGTTTCCTGAACCTCGTTCTCGTCAACCTCGGCACCTTCATCTGCCTCAACGGTTTCTTCCAGCTGCTCAGCAACCGTTTCGGCCAATTCCTCGGTCAAGGTTTCCTCGACAGGCTCCTCAACAACCTCTTCCTCAACGGGATCCTCGACATCCAGAACCTCGTCTGCGGCTTCTGCCTTCAATTCATCGATAGCCTCGCGAACGGCCTCCTCGGTTTCCTCGGTGACATCTGCCTCCGGCTCTTCCTCGGGAGCGACCTCATCGTTGAGCTGCTCAACCATTGCATCGACGCTGTCGTTCAGATACTGTTCTTCATTCTCCGCATCTTCGGAAGCATCGGCAACGGTTTCCTCTGCTTCGCCCTCGGTATCCACAACCACCAAAACGGATTCATCCTTGCGGATGCGGCGGAGACGGAGTCCGATGAAGAAGAGCAATACCAGCAATGCGAGGAACAGAATAATCAACAACGCAATGCCGAGCGGGGTAACAAAGAAGGGAATGCTTGCGTCGGGCGCAACCACAAAGGTTACGGAGCCTGCCGCACTGTAATTTTCAATTTGGATGTATGCATTGTCCACAACGGAAACCGTATAGCCGCTTTCCGTAGCCTTGACAAGGTTACCCTTTGCCGCGTCGTAAACATACAGGTCCTCGGCGGTTACAGATGCCGCATACTTATGACGGACAGCACCGTCAATGGGAATCAGAACCGTGAAGCGGTCACCTGCATTCACGCCGCTCAGGGTTACGGTGTATCCCTTGTAGAAGGAGAACCCGCGAACCGCCTTGCGTGCAAGCTCGGGCTTTGCAACCTCCACCTTTACATCGCCGGTGTTGGTTGCGTGGCCGACCACAATGATTTGATACTCATCGCCGTCATAGCCGCCCGCAACGTAGGGGTTTTGAACGGTCAGGGTTGCCTGGAGAGTTTCCACCTTGTTTCCCTGTGCGTCCACAAAGCTGTAATCGTTGCTGACGGGAAGGTTTGCCACAACCGTATAAGAGCCGACTGCAACGGTGCCCGTGAAGGGCTGACCGTTTACGGTGTAGGTAATCTTTTCACGAATGTCTACGGGAAGCTCCGCACACTCCACTGCGAGGCCGTACTTAACAATGTCAGCCGCGGAGGAACCGAAGAAGGTGGCATTTCCCATGGAGACCTGATACTTCTTTGCGGTAATCACCACCTGGCGGGAAACCTGAAGAGAGGAATCCAACTTGATGTTCTGCGCATCGGGAGATGCAACGGAAATTTCATGGGTACCGACCGAGCCGTATCCGTCGGGGTAAATCACAGTCAGGGGGTATTCATTACCGGAAGCGTCGGGAGTATCGTAGCCGTAAACCTTAATCAGGTTGGCGCCGTTGCTACCGAAAGCAAAGGTGTAGTCATTCTCCCACGCGATGTACTGAATGTTGACCTTTTCGATGGTCGCGTTTACCGTCAGAGGAGCCACCGTGTAATTGCGGTTGCTCAAGGTTGCGGCGGCCTGAGTCGTGTAGTTGCCCGCGCCGTCCGCATTGACCTCAATCAGCGCGGAGGGAATCACACGGTCGCCGGGAACCACGCCGACAAGCTCGGGCAACGTTACGCTGTTGCTGTCAAACTTGTAGTAGGTGGTGGACCGGTCGTAGGTGGCGGAAACGCGAAGCGAATCGCTCCATGTCAGCTCCTTGGGCACAATGTTGACACCGACAACCAGCTTATGCGGCGTCAGGTACTGCCCGGCAGTGTCGCCGACCAACTCAAACTCAACGGTCATCGTGGTGGGACCGACATTGTATTTTGCAAAGGAAACGCTTTTCACCACAACGGAAACCGTGGGAGACAGACCTGCCGGCTTGGATTTCATTTCCAGCGTCAGATTCTTCAAAGCGTCTTGGCCGACATACTGCATCACATTGACGCCGTTCGCATCCTTGGTGATACCGATTGAAGCCAAATCAAGGTTTGCTTCGGTCACTGTAACCTGCGTTTTGTCTGCGTTAACAGGCACAGCGAAAAAGCAGAGCATGGTTACAAGCGTCGTCAGAGCAACGAAGAACAATGCAATCTTGAGGCCTCGAGCGGTTCTCGTTTGTTGATTTTTCATTACATCATCAACCTTTCCCTTTTGAATTCGCAAGCGTGCTTTGATAACATTACTTCCAACATTATCATATAGAATTTGCATTCTGACCTATTATAGCACAGAAAAAACACGATGTCAACAGAAATTTCTTCATTTTCAATGCCTTTTTTGAATTTTTTTCGTACAAAAAAGCCCGAACGGAGCTTTTTTCACCCGTTTGCGGCAAGAAAGCGGGACCCGAAAGCCAAAAAGGCACATACGCACAGCAAAAAGCAGCCCGTGATGCCGTTTTTCGCATCGCGGGCTGCCGTTTGCCGCCTCGCTCTATTTTGCACTCTGTATGCGTCGAACGGGGATGTTCAACGCGGTTCCCCTGCGAAAAGCGGAGAGCACCGCATCGATTTCTCTCGGCGTTTCATCCGAAAAGAGGAAATGCCATGCGTTGACGGAGCAGCGCTTCAATTCCTCCTGTCTGTCGGACATACAGGTCGGCACGCTGTTGTAAATCACGTTGCGATGCGTCCATTCCCGCAAAACGGGAAACGAAACACCTTTGCGGTCGGTGAGCCGAACATGGCCCGCTTCGCACTGTCGGCAATCCGCAACCTGCCGAATCACGCACTTTTCCAGCGTCATCAGCGGCAGTCGCCCGTAAACAATCGCAGCCGTATTGCCCCCGATATCTCGCATTTGCGGCAATGTCAGCTCGGGAGAAAGGAGCGACTCCCGTATTCCCAGCTTCTCACATTCCCGCACGCTTTCGCCGTTGGTCAGATTGAGCCGATAATCGCCGACGGGGATGAGCCCGCACTCCCGCACCAAGCTCAAGTGCCCGAGGTTCCCGACCAATGCGTAAACGGCTCCCTGCTCCCCGGCTTTTTTCAGCAAGGCACGCACCTGCGGCGTATCGCTGTCAAAAAACACGGGCGGCACTATCACGCCGGAGACCTTTGAGGTGTACTCCCGCAACGGGAGATAAATGCGGTCAAAATACGCCAATGCGTCGTCCGTGAGCTGCGTTGCCTTGTAAAAGCGCGCGCTGCGGAGCGTTCTCCGCGGCTGTGCCGGGCAAAGGCGTTCATCCGCATTTTCCTCATGCGGTAAAAGCGCCGTCATTTGCTCGGTCAGCGTCGAAACACCCTGGCGACGCAATGCGTTGAGTGCCGAAACCGGCACCGTCAGACCGTCTTCCACCGTCGCCGACGCATGCTCCGCCGCAAAGGGCGTTCCTCCGAGCTTAGTCAAATTTCGAAGTGCCGTTTCCTCGCGCAGCGGTGTGCCGACGGCCGATTCGGGAATCGCTCCCCGGACGGTTGCCGTTTGATTGCCGCAGGAAAGCGTCATTTCCATGGGTGCCCCCCGCGCAATCACAGCGGAAACCGTCAGAGGCAGCTTTTTCGTCAAGCCGCGGAACGGCTCCGTTGCACGGCTGACCTGCTTGTCGGTTTCGGAACGAATCCCCAGCATGGAGGAGTCGATTTTTTCGATAAAATAGCCGTCGGTAAAGCCGCCGCGCGAAAACACGCGCGAAAGCTCCTGCATCTCCTCCGCGGTTGCGGCCCGACGTTCATCCAAAAGGCGCCGCCAAATGCGCGCCACGTCCCGCACATATTCCGGAGATTTCATACGTCCCTCGATTTTCAGGGACGAAACACCGCATTCAATGAGCGACGGGACATGCCGCGCCAAGGAGAGGTCCTTCAGTGACAGAGGATATTCCTCCCTTTGCTTTTTACAGCCTGCGCAAGCATAAGGCAAGCGGCAGGGCTGCGCGCATTCGCCGCGATTGCCGCTTCTTCCGCCAACCACGGAAGAAAACAAGCACTGCCCAGAATGGCTGACGCAAAGCGCACCGTGGACAAAATATTCGATTTCAATGGGGGAGCGTCGGACAACCTCGGCAAGGTTCTTTGCCGAGGTCTCGCGGGCGAGCACCATACGGGAAAAGCCGAGCGCCTTCAGCTCCGCTCCCATATCGCTGTGATGTCCGGACATTTGCGTGCTGGCGTGAAGCTCTAAGGACGGAATGGCGCGGTGAATGGCGGCGGCCCCGCCCAAATCCGCCACAATCAGCGCGTCCACGCCCGCTCTCGCCGCCAGGCGTGCGGCATCCACAAACGAGGAAAGCTCCCGGTCGGTAACCAGGGTATTCAGGGTAAGGTACACCTTTACTCCGTACAGGTGGGCCCGCTTCACTGCCTCGGCAAGCGCATCGTTTGAAAAATTCTTGGCGTTCATACGGGCATTGAATGCGACTCCTCCCATGTAAACCGCATCCGCTCCTCCCTCAATTGCCGCATCAAGGGCTTCGGGAGAGCCCGCAGGACAAAGCAGCTCCGGCAATCGATTCATCACCGAGCGTCCTGTCAAATATCGCTGAAGGTCAGCAAATCGAACATACTGCCCACATGATTTTTATTGGCGGGCTTATTGTTCTTTTTGGCAACAAAGGCCGAGTGTTCCCCTGCATTTTCCGAGGCTTCCGTCTTTTCGTCAACGGGAGCCGCCGGTGTCTCGGTTTGTCGCACCGCGGGAATCGCTTCCTGCTCCGAAGCGGGAAGTTGCTTGCTCGGCTCCGCCTTTTCGGTCATCTGTGCGGAAGATTTTGCATCGGGAGCGACGGAAACGGAGGCGCGGTCCAAAATCGAGCGCATGACACCTGCGTCCTTGCGCAGGGTATCCAGCTCTCCTTGCAGGCCCTCAATCACCTTTTTCAATTTCTCGTTTTCGCTTGCAAAGCGGAAGGCATCCTTCTCGATTTTTTTGAATGCCTCCTGCATGGCAATGCGCTCGGAGCAATAGGAAAGCGCGCAAAGAATTGCCGCCTCGTTTTTGGTGCAACGCGGGCTTTTGAGGTTGATGTCTCTCATACGGCGGTCCAAAATGCCGACAATATTCTCCACCTCATCGGGGGAAGCGTCGCTGATGATGTTCAGCTCCATGTCCGCAACGGTAATGCTGTACTTTTGTTTCATGATTTCACAACGTCCTTTCTTTCAAAGGAAAGCCTTTCCCCAGCCGCCTGCGAAAGGGCTTCTCTGTTTGTACGGCAGGCCGACGGCACCGCCATACAGTTATTCACAATCATTATACAATAAAAAAATAAAAATGAAAAGTCTTTTTCCGAATTTTTTTGAGAAATATTCCGCAAAATCCGTCAAAAAACCACAAAAAGTTTCAAAACGGTAAATTCGGACAGGGACTTGACGAAAAAGCACTTTCGTGGTATAATCTGCATATCAGATGAAACGAACCGATGATTGGAGGAAACACACCATGACTCTTTACGAGGATTTGCAATGGAGAGGCCTGATTCAGGACATCTCCGACCCGGCATTGATTGACAAGCTCAACAACGGAGGGCTGACCTTTTATATCGGAACCGACCCCACCGCGGACAGCCTGCACCTGGGTCACTATTCTTCCTTCCTGATTACCCGCCGTCTTGCCGCGGCAGGCCACCATCCTCTTTTGCTGGTGGGCGTGGCAACGGGACTGATCGGAGATCCCCGCGGAACCGTGGAGCGTAAGCTTTCCAACCGTGACGAAATTTTGCACAACTACGAATGCCTGAAAAAGCAGCTGCAAAGCTTTTTCCCCTATCCCGTTGTCAACAACTACGATTGGGTAAAAGACATCAACGTGGTGGAATTTTTCCGCGATTACGGAAAATATATCAATGTCGGCTACATGCTCAGCAAGGATTTGATTCGCCGTCAAATGGAAAGCGGAATTTCCTATGCGGAGTTTTCCTACATGCTGATTCAGGGATTGGACTTCAAATATCTCCATGAGAACATGGGCGTGGACCTGCAGGTAGCAGGCTCCGACCAATGGGGCAACATCACCACCGGCATCGAGCTGATTCGCAAAACAACGGGCGATGAGGTTTACGCATTCACCATGCCCCTGGTTACCGATTCGCACGGCAACAAATTCGGCAAGAGCGAAGGCAACTCGGTTTGGTTGGACAAAAACAAAACCAGCTCCTACGAGCTGTACCAGTTCCTGCTGAATGCCGAGGACTCCAAGGTCATCGATTACCTGAAGCGTCTGACCTTCCTCTCCAGAGAAGAGATTGAGGCACTGGAGGTTGAGCACAACGCCGCACCCGAAAAGAGACTTGCGCAAAAGAAGCTGGCGGAGGAGATTATCACCGACCTGCACGGCAAAGAGGCTTACGAATCGGCCGTTCACATCAGCGAATTGCTGTTTGCGGGCAAAATCAAGGAAATTCCGATTCGCGATTTGCTGACCGGGCTCAAGGACGTTCCTCACTTCACCACCGCAGGCGGTCCCGTATTGGACGTGCTGGTAGCGGCGGGCATTTGCTCCTCCAAGAGAGAAGCAAAAGAATTTGTTTCCAACAAATCTCTCACCCTCAACGGCGAGCCCATCGCGGACATCAACCTGAGCATTGACGCATCCTGCGCTTTGGGCGGCAAATATCTGGTCATCCGCCGCGGAAAAAAGAAATATTACCTCGGCGAATTGGAAGACTGAGCGTGAAAATCTAAATTCGGAGCCGTTTCAAACACCTCTTTGCGTTTGAAACGGCTCCGAAAAAATACCCGTTTTCAAAAAGCGCGTGTCATTCTTTGACAACGTCACAATATTCCATCCCATAATACCGAAAGCACTCCAGGGCGCGTGTTCCGAGACGTTCCCCGCAAAGCGCAACCGAAACGGCGGGAGGACACTGCACCGTGGGGCTCGCTAAAATCCGTCCGAAAGCGTCCTGCGTCCGAATGAGCTCCCTTGGAGAAAGCATCGCCTGCCGCAGGGAAAGCACCCGCTCTCCGGCATTCGGAACGGGCGGCCGCTCCGCAATGCGGGGCCGTCGGGGCAACCGCTCCAGCGCCTCCTCCAATTGCAACAGGTCGTCCTCCTCAACATTGCAGGAAAGCATCAACACCACATAATCGGGGTCAGCAAACTCACAAACAATGTTTTGTTCATCCAAATATGTCGCCATTTGCGTCCCCGTGTAGCCGTATTCCTTTGCCGCCAGGCAAAGCTTGAGCGGCTCGTTCCCGAGAAAGACATATCCCCTTTGTTCCAAACGCGCCTTCAAAGCCGCCGTCTGTCGACACAGCGACGAGATGCGGCAAGCAAAATCCTGCGCAAGGATGAGGTTTGCCCTGTCCAAGGACTGCAAGAGCAAATAAGACGGACTGGTGGAAGCAAACCATGACATGGCGGTTTCGGCCTGTTGCAGCAGGAACTGCGGTGCCGTCCTTGAGAAATGCAAATAAGCGCCTCCCGTCAGCACCGGAAGGGTTTTGTGGGCGGAATCGCAGCAGACATCCACGCCCTTGTCCAAGGGATGCATGGACGGAGAAAGCCATTTGAGATACGCGCCGTGCGCGTTATCCACCATCAAAAGCACACCGTAGCGGTGGCAAAGTGCGGAAAGCTCCTCCAGCGGAGCCATATTTCCCAAATAATCGGGGCTTGTGACATACAGTGCCACAGGCCTTTTTTGACGCAGTTCTTCCTCCAGCTGCTCCGTCGGCAAAGAGCAGGAAAGTGCATTTTCCTGCTGTACGCCGAAAAACTCCACCTCCGCATCCAGCAACGCCGCCGCGGTGAGGAAGGTTTTATGTGCGTTGCGCGCGGCGAACAACAGCGGTCGGACGCCCCGCTCCTTTGCATAGAGAACCGCAAGAGCAACCATGGCACGGATGCAAAGCGACGAGCCCTCGGTCGAATACACCGTGCGGGCCGCGCCGAACAACTTTGCGGCATTGTCCTCGCTGCTGCGAATAATGCCCTTGGCGTCATACAGCACATCCGCGCCGCCTATTTCGGTGATGTCCCGCTCCTCGACTCCGAGCGTGCCGCTTCCCTTGTGACCGGGCATGTGCAGTCGAACGGCATCTCGCCGACAGTACCGCTCGACAAAGTCACAGATGGGTGTATTCATACACACGGCTCTTCGGTTGCCATCTTTTTGGCGATTTCAAGGAAGATGGCACATTCCATTCTCTTTTTGAACAGCTCACATCCGGGCGCATACACACCGCGAATGCTACCCGTTGCATGATATGCGTTTGCGGCACATCCGCCCGAGCAATAAAGCTTTGCCCAGCAATCGGTGCATTCCGAATGCGCGTAGACGTTGCAATGCCGGAACTCCTCCTGCACGGCATGATTGGTGACACCGTCCCAAATATTGCCGAGCTTGAAGTGCTCGTCTCCGACAAACTGGTGGCAGGGGTAAAGGTCGCCCCACGGGGTAACCGCCATGTACTCGGTCCCGGAGCCGCAACCGGAAATGCGCTTGTAGATACAGGGACCTCCCGTCAGGTCGAGCATGTAATGGTAGAACACAAATGGCTTACCCGCACGGTGCTCTTGCAGCATCAACCGGGCCAGTTGCTCGTACTGCTCCTTAACGATTTCGATATCGGCCGGCGTCAGCGCGGAGGGGTCGTTCGGCGCGCAAACCACGGGCTCCATGCTCAATTCGCGGAAGCCCAGCCCCAGCATCGTTTTGATGTCCTCCAGAAAATCCGGATTTTGATGCGTGAAGGTGCCGCGCATGTAGTAATTCTTTCCGCCTCTGGCCTGTACCAGCTTTTGGAACTTGGGAACAATCCGCTCCCAGCTGCCCTTTCCCGTATAATCCACACGGTAACGGTCGTGAACCTCTTT
>CAZWXE010000006.1:0-30163 GCA_964638045.1 uncultured Ruminococcus sp.
CGCAAAGAATATCCGATTACATTTGATATTTTCCCTGCGGATGGCAAACAAATGCCGCCGCCCCCATTTCTCGGAGACGCTTGCATGCGCGTGCAGCCGCCTCATGCTCCTCAAACATGCCGAAAACCGAGGGACCGCTTCCGCTCATCATGCTGACCGCAGCGCCCTCCTCCCGCATCACCTGCTTGAGCGGCTCGATATCCCCGTGGACTGCCGGAACCACTTCCTCAAAGATGTTGTATAAATATTTTGCCGTTTCCGCATGCGCCTGCGTCTCCAAAGCGGAAAGCAACGGACGAAGCGGCGCATGAGAGCCGCCGTCGACAAATTGACGGTAACGCTCATCCAGCCTGCCGTAAGCCCACGGAGTGGAAACGCCTTCTCCCTTGCACGCCACCACCATGGGAACATCCGGGGCCGACGGGCACTCCTTCAATTGCTCGCCGATGCCCTGTGCCAGGCAGGTTCCGCCGACAATACAAAACGGAACATCCGCTCCCAGTCGGCTGCCGAGCTCGCAAAGCGCATCCATGTGCAACGGAGCGTCGCACAGTGCATTGAGTCCGCGCAACACCGCGGCTGCGTCCGCACTGCCCCCGGCAAGTCCCGCCGCCATGGGAATGTGCTTTTCAATGCCGATGAACACCTCGCCGGTGCGGCCGACCTCACTCAAAAACAGCTCCGCCGCACGCCATGCCAAATTACGGCAATCCGTCGGCATGCGGTCGTTTCCGGAGGCATTCAAGTGAACGGAGGTGTGCAAATGCGGGCGAAAATCAACCGTCACCAAATCACAAAGGGACACCGTTTGCATGATGCTGACAATCTCATGGTACCCGTTTTCCCGTTTCGCGGTCACATCCAAAAAAAGATTGATTTTTGCATTGGCGCGCTCTGTTCTCATGGCTTCGTTCTCCTTCGCTTCAAATCCGTCGTCTCGTTTGTCTTTTGTATTATTCTATCACAAATTCAACAAAAATTCAACGATTATTCCAAAGAAATCTATTGACGAAAAGAGAAAAAAGGTATAAAATATAAGAAGATTACATTTGGAGGACCATTATGAGCGAAGAAAGCAAAAAAAGATGGAAAAAGGGGCTGACAATCGGAATTGCTCTGTACGCGGCGTTGTTCCTTTTTCTCATATTAGTGGCAAACGGAAAAGCACTGTCACGCTGGTTCGGCGATGTACTGATGCTGTTTCGTCCCATTTTGTTGGGCCTTGCACTGTCCTATATCTGCAATCCATTTTTCAAATTTTACGAGCGCAAATGCTTCCGACATCTGCGTCCCGTCGGCTTGCGACGCGCCCTTTCCCTCATCCTCGCTTATCTCACCATTCTGCTGTTTTTTGTCGTTTTGATTATGCTGATTCTTCCGAATCTGGCGGAAAGCTTTAAAATTTTGCTGACCAACTGGGACAGCTACATGCAAAAAGCAACCTCTGTTTTCAACGGACTGATTGACAGCGTCAACAAATTTATGGAGCGGTTCACGGGCGAAGCCCTGCTTTTGAAGCACATGGAGCCTGGCGAGATGAGCTGGGAAGGCCGCCACTCAAACGGTTTTGTCAGTAAGCTCGGAGAGCTTCTCAAGCAAATCGACATCAACGGCGTCGTAGAAGTGGCTTCAGACGCCGTGTCGTTGCTCACGGACATTATTTTCGCCTTCTTTATTTCCGTTTACCTGCTCGGCACCAAGGAAAAGCGCTATGCGCAAATTATGAAGCTGCGTTATGCGCTGTTTAACAACAACTGGAACCGAAACATCACCAAATTCCTTACGTTTGTCAATGAAGCGTTCGGCAGTTACCTCATCGGAAAGCTGATGGAATCCTTCCTGATGGGACTGCTTCTTTACTGCTTCTTTTCATTGTTCGGCATCCCCTATGCCCTGCTTGCCGCGGTATTCATCGCCATCACCAACATCGTTCCCATCATCGGAGCCTACATCGGAGCCGTACCCACCGCTTTCATCATTTTGCTGGCGGCACCGTTCAAGGTAATTCCGTTTTTGGCGGTGTTTCTCGTCTTGCAGCAAATCAACGCCAACATCATCTCCCCGAAGATTTTGGGAGAGCGTACCGGCATCAGTGCACTGTGTGTACTGATCGGCATCTGCATCATGGGCTCCGTTTTCGGATTGACCGGAATGATTCTCGGCGTTCCGATTTTCGCAACCGTCCTGTACATGCTGGAGGATTGGCTCGCCGGCAAATTGCAGCACAAGGGCTTGCCCGTGGGAGTGGAAAACTATTATCCCGCAGGCAGCATCGTCAATCCCGCCGTCGACGCAAACGTTCACCGCAACAAAATCGTGTTCTATTTGGAGCATACGCATTTGCGAAACCTGCAAAAAGAAACAACCAATCAGCCGATTTCCCGCTATCATCGCATTCTCGACCGCCTTTATCTGTTTGCAAGGCAAAAAAACCTGATTTCCGCGCTTTCGGACGAGACGGTAACCGCCTTTTCCGCCGAATGCGTAAAAAAGGAAGCCGCAGAGCATGCGGAAGCGCTGTTTGAAGAAAAAGCGGCAATTGCCGAGAAAGGAGAAACGGAACCGTGACCAACCGTAAAAAATTCGCCATTGCGGCCGTTTCCTATTTTTCGCTGGTGTTTGTCATTTTCCTCATCGGACACCTGACCGAGTTCAACGGCTGGATTCATCTCTTCCTCGGCATGTTCTCTCCCATCATCATCGGTCTCGTCATTGCCTACCTTTGCCTTCCCATGATGCGCTTCTTCGAAGGGCGTCTGTTCGGAAAAATCGAACAAGCCGGATTCCGCCGCTTTTTGGCATTGCTTTGCACCTATCTCGCAGTGCTTTTGATTTTTGCCGTTTTAATCATTTTGATTGTGCCCCAATTGATCAACAGCATTCTCAATTTTGCAAACAATTACAAGGTGTATTTGCACACGCTGACGGCGGATATCAACGAGTTGATTACATGGCTCAACGGCAACCTGACGGAAAATGTCAATATTCCCCTGCTGAATGCCGACGAGCTGGAAAATCGCATTTCCGCCTTTGTAAAGTCCATTCATCTGGACGCGGAAACGCTGATGCGGTTCCTGACGCCGAAATATCTCGCCGTTCTGTTTGAAACCGCACGCGAAACCGTCGCGGTTATTGCGGATATCATCGTCGGCCTGTTCATTTCCGTTTACCTGCTCAATCGCAAGGAATTTTATTATGCGAATGTCATGAGATTTCGCCGCGCGGTGTTCTCCGACAAGGTAAACCGACACATCACCCGTGTTTGCACCATTGCCGACCGCTCCTTCGGCGGTTACATCAAGGGTAAGCTGTTGGATTCCTCCATGGTCGGAATTTTGGTATTTCTCATCATTTCCGTTTTCAACGTTCCGTATGCATTGCTGATTGCAACCTTTGTTGCGATTACGGATGTCATCCCCGTCATCGGTCCCTTCATCGGCGTCATACCGTCCGCGGTGATTATTCTGCTGACCGACCCACGCAAGGTCATTCCGTTTTTGTTGATTATCCTGGTGGTACAACAAATCGACGGCAATATCATCGCCCCGAAAATTCTCGGTGAGCATACCGGCGTCAGCTCCCTGTGTATCATGATTGCCATCCTGATTATGGGCTCCCTGTGGGGATTGTTCGGAATGGTCATCGGCGTCCCTCTGTTTGCCACCGTCATCGAGCTTTGGAACATCTTTTTGGACAGCCGCCTTGCCAAAAAGGGAATATCCTCCAATACGGAGGTTTATCTGGACAGTGAGCACAGCGGACAAATCTGGAATCCCTCCGGGCAAGCCGCGGAAGCGGCGGCGCAGTCGCCCGCGCAAACCGAGGAGCCCGCGCCCGCATACACACTTCCGAAGGAAATCAGCATGGAGGACCTCTCTCGCTTCCGCCGCTTGCATTCGTCCCGCACTGCCGACGGTGAAACGCCTTTGCAACCGACACAAACGACGGACAGTGACATCGAAGCGGCAAAGAAGGAAGTCCTTGAGGAGCCCTCGGCAGACCGGGCAGACCGACAATGAAGCAGTTTCGGGTTTACTCCGCGGAGGAGGTCATCACCTCCAATCTTCGGGAGCTGGAGAATCGGTATATTCGGTTGGGAGAGCAGGAGCTGGCACATCTGCGAGAGCTTGCCTGTGAAATGCTTTCCGAAATACAGGAGGACATGGCCTACTCCGAGCTGCTTTCCGAGCGTCAGGCGCCCACTCCTCCGTTGGACGACGTGCTTCCCGTGCACCGTGAAAGTATTTCCGCCATGATGCACACGCACAGCATTTGTCAAAACGTGTTTCTGTGCCGCGCACTTTATCAACAGCTGTCAACGGTGCCGACGGAAAAAATTCCGCATCCCGATTTTTGGTTTCAGGATTCGGAGGAGGGCTCCCTTTCGGAGGCAGCAACAAACAGAGTGCTCTACCAGAAAAGCTCCTACACCGACTCGGCATATTTGCGATTTGCTTCGCTTCTGAAGGGCTGTCGCGCCGCTTATGCGCAAAACGTGACATCGGTGTGTCAGGACGTTTACAACGGCATCAGCGAATATTGCATCCTGCCGATTGAAAATTCGGCGGAAGGGCTGTTGAACAGCTTTGCGGCGCTGATTGCACGGTACGAATTGAAAATTGTCTCCGTGTGCGACATTTCCTCTGCCGACGGAAGCAAAACCACGCGATTTGCCCTGCTGCGCAAGCGGCTGTCTCCGCTTTTGATTGAAAAAGGGCAGCCGCACTTCTTGGAAATTTCCGTGGCCTTGCAAGATGCACCGTCCGTGTCCGACCTGCTGTCGGCCGCACAGCTGTGCGGCTTACAGGTGGAGCGCGTCCACACCGTCGCCGCTCAGGAAAGCGAGAATACGCACATACTGCACGCGGTTTTTACGGCAACGCAAGAGCAAACGGCAGTGTTTTTACTTTATCTTTCCATGGAGGCACCTCAATTTGTCCCCATCGGATTATATCAGCTGATTTCATCGGAAACAGCTCAATGAAAGGAATCGAAAAATGAAAAGCTTTACTTATCAAACCAAGGGTGTCTGCTCCAGAGCCATCGACATCCAAATTGAAGACGGAACCGTACAAAAGGTAACCTACCACGGAGGCTGCTCCGGCAATACGCAGGGCGTCGCCGCACTGGTACAGGGTATGAAGGTGGAGGAGGCTGTTGAGCGCCTTTCCGGCATTCGGTGCGGCACAAAGCCCACATCCTGCCCCGACCAGCTTGCCACTGCACTGAAAGAATACTTGGCAAACAACTGACATATCCTATTGAAAAACGATTTAAAACCCAATTACGAAGGAGCATCAACCATATGACCCGCAATTACCAAAAGAACTATGAACGTTGGCTGCAATCGCCCGCACTGTCCCCGGAAGAAAAGGAGGAGCTGCTCTCTATTTCGAACAACGAAGAAGAGAAGAAAATCCGCTTTTCGGACTATATGAGCTTTGGCACCGGCGGCTTGAGAAGCACCATGAAAACAGGCATGAACGCCATGAACCGTCACACTGTCGCGCATGCCACGCAGGGGCTCGCGTCCTTGATTTTGAAGGAAGGTCGCGCAGCGGACGGCGTTGTCATCGCATACGACTGCCGCAACAATTCCAAGCTTTTCGCACAGGTTGCCGCCTGCGTATTGGCCGCAAACAACATTCCGGTTTATTTGTTTGATGACCTTCGTCCCACCCCGGAGCTTTCCTTCGCGTTGCGGGAATTGCATTGCATTGCGGGCATCAACATCACCGCGTCCCACAATCCGAAGCAATACAACGGCTACAAGGCCTATTGGGATGACGGCGCACAGCTCCCGCCCGAGCATGCCGAAACCGTCTCCGCGGAAATATTGAAAACGGACATTTTCTCCGGCGTCAAAATCACCGATTATGATACTGCCGTTCAAAACGGCAACATCCGACTGCTTGGCAAAGAAATGGACGAAAAATATCTTGCGGCCGTTCAAGCACAGGCGGTCAATCCCAACGCCGTAGCGCAGGTAGCCGATTCATTGAGCATTGTCTACACTCCCCTGCACGGCGCGGGGTGCCGCTTGGTTCCGCAAATCATGCGGCGCATCGGCTTGAAGCATCTCTACACCGTAGAACAGCAAATGGTCAACGACGGCAACTTCCCCACCGTGGAAAAGCCGAACCCCGAATATTCGGAGGCATTTGCCTTGGGAATCGAGCTGGCAAACAAGGTCGGTTCCGACCTGATTGTTGCCACCGACCCCGATGCCGACCGTGTAGGCGTGATGACCAGAACCTCCGACGGCACCTTTACCACCATCACCGGCAACCAAATGGGTGCACTTTTAATGGATTATATCATCACCGCATACCGTCAAACCGGCACCATGCCGAAGGAGCCTTATGCCGTAAAAACCATTGTAACCTCGGAGCTTTCGGCTAAAATCTGTGCGGAAAACGGCGTATTGATGCACAACGTGTTAACCGGCTTTAAATTTATCGGCGAGGTCATCAAGAATTACGAAAAAGCAGGAAACGGCACCTTCCTGTTCGGCTTTGAGGAAAGCTACGGCTATTTAAAAGGCACCTACGCAAGAGACAAGGACGCGGTGGTTGCCACCATGCTGATTTGCGAAATGACCGCCTACTACAAGGCAAAAAACATGACGCTCTCCGACGCCCTGCACGCATTGTGGGAGCGCTACGGCTATTGCTACGAAAAGACAGAAGAAGTTTATATGGAAGGTGCGGACGGCAACGAGCGCAGAGCCGCCTTGATGAACCGTTTGCGCACCGAGCCTCCGACAACCGTCGGAGAGCAGCCGGTGGTACTGCTCGGCGATTACCTCAAGGGCATCATCACCGAAAACGGTGTCGAAAGAGCCACCGGACTTCCCACCTCGGACGTCTTGTATTTCAAGCTGCAAAACGGAGACGTCATTGTGGTACGCCCCTCTGGGACCGAGCCAAAGGTAAAATTCTACTACCTGCTTTTGGCGGAAAACGAGCAGGATGCCGTTGCCAAGCAACAAATCTACCGAAAGGTATTTTCAAAGTAAATAAAACAGGTTGCCCCGGTCCTCGGGTGCAACCTGTTTTTTAATTTTCGTGCGGAGCAGTGCGAGGTGTCAACCGAGTAGGAGCTCGGGCGAACAGCCGGCAGTAAACCCCGATGCTGCGCATCGCCCTGCGGGTTCGACTGCGGGCTCGACCCTGCACTCAGGGTGACACGGCGGAATCGAGGCGCGGTCCCCTCACCGCAGGCGAGGCGTTCCTCGGCATTTAGGCACTACACGCCCCTGCCCATCACGGCGTTCCAAAACAGCACGAGGTCTCCCGTGGAATCAATGCCGAAAGCAATCATCAAAACATTTCGCAAAATTCCCCACAGCACAAACAGTGCGCAAAAAGAGAGCCATAACGAACGCGGAAAAACAAACACCTTTTGCTCTCCTCTCCGCAGCCTCAGAAACGCAAGTACATCCAATACAACGAACAGTGCCACCAGCAAAAGCACAAACGGGTTGTATGCCATCGCAGACGCAAAATCCAATTGCAGCAAGGCCTTCACCGCCCGTGTTCCTCCGCAAAGAGGACAATACAAAAACAAGATGTCGTGCATGGCACAGCCTGTCAGAGCGGGATGAATTTTTTGCATGAGGTAAAGATAGAGCGGAAACAGCAGGATTACCGCAACCGCGCAAAGGTGGAGCGTGATAAATTGTTTTTTTGCCGACGGATGCATGTATGAAACCTCCCTGCCGTTCTTCCCTTTCATTTTAGCATAAAATATGATTTTTTTCAAGAAGGTTCTTGCTTTCTTTCAAAAAAGTGGTATAATAGACGCAGAAAGCCTTGCGTTGCAAGTCTTTGGGCTTCGCCCTACGCGTGCCCGGCACGCCTGCACCTTTGACGGCTTCGCAAAAATGCCCTTGCAAGCAAGCATTTTCGCTTCATGGTGTAATAGACGCAGAAAGCCCTGCATATTTCTTCATTGCACAATGAAGTCCAATTATTATGTAACAAGGAGAAAAGGTATGAATCATTTTGACTACACTCCCGGAACAAGCTACGAAGCCTTTATGAACGGCACCCAAACGCCGCCACCCGAGAAGAAAAAACACGCAAAGGGCTATGCAATTGCCGCACTCAGCCTCGGCATTGCATCCGTTGCGGTGGTCTGCTGCTGTTGCTGCCTGTATTATATCATTCCCGTCCTCTCCGTCATCGCCATCGTCATGGCTTGTCTCTCCAAGCGAGACAACGGCGGCTCCATGTCGGGCATGGCGGTTGCCGGTTTGGTTCTTGCCATCATCGGCTTGGTCATCTTCCTGTTTCTGCTGGTCGGCGAAATCTTTTTGACCAACAATGCCGACCTCGTACTGGAGCAGCTGGACAAAGCTTTTATGGAGGAATACGGCATGACCTTCTCGGAATATTTTGAGCAAGAGTTCGGCATGCCCTTTGAGGAATACGTGGGAAGTTCTCTCGGCGAAGCGGGCGCGTAAACGCCAACAAACGGTTTCGACTTTGGCTCCCCTTGCAAAATATCAACAAATTGCGTCACCTCGCCGCATGGCGGGGTGACGCAATTTGTTTTTATTGGGGCAACTTTTCCTCGGCTGCGACTTCATCCTTGATGCAGTGCGTAATTTGAGGAGCACCTTCGTCGACTTCATATCCGAAGGTGTTCGGTTTTGCCCAGCGAATGCCGTTTGCAATGATGCGCTGAACGTAAGGATTGTAGAAGGAGCGACAGCTTTCGTGACCGGGCTGGAAGTAAAAGACCTTTCCCGCTCCGCGAAGGAAGCAAGCGCCGGAACGCATGATGTTGCCGTCCTCAAACCAGCTGCCGAACACCAGCGCATCGGGTTGCGGGATGTAGAAGGGCTCGCCGTACATTTCCTCTTTGTCCAAAACAAAGTGGTCCGGAATTCCCGCCGCAATGGGGTGCGCGGGCAACAAGTTCCATACAATTTCCTTTTGATTCCTGCCCCACGACAAATTTCCGTTGGTACCCACAATGGCACGGAACGGCTTGGAATGATGGGCGGAGTGCAGTGCGACAAAGCCCATTTTGCCGAGATAAACTCTTTTTTGAATCTTCGCAACCAGCTCGTCATTCACCTCGCCGTGCGCCATGTGTCCCCACCAAACCAGCACATCCGTCTGCTCCAAACGCTCGTCTGGTAAGCCCTGCTCCGGGTCATCCAACGCCGCAAGGGACACCTCCATGTCCTCGTTCACGTCCAACACCTTTTTCAAAAATCCGTGAATACCGTCCGGATACAGTGCATGTACCTTTTCATTGGTCTTTTCATGACGGAATTCATTCCAAATTACAACACGAAGCTTGTTCATTTTATTGTTCTCCTTAAAAATAATTTTTATTTCAATTCCACCACTGTCACGCCGCCGTCTCCCTCGCCGTAGGCGGCAATTCGGTAGGAGGCTACCCGTTTATCCTTTTTCAATCTCTGCCACAAAGCCGCTTTGAGTGCACCGGTTCCCTTACCGTGAATCAGCCGTACGCGGGAGAAGTTGGCGATGACAGCCTCGTCCAAATACTTGTCCACCTCTTGCCACGCCTCATCGCCAAGCAGTCCGCGCAGGTCAATCTCGTCTCGGAAGTTGCGGTCTACCTGTGCATGGTATGCGGACGCCGCCTGCTTGCCGCGACTGCCGATGACCTGCACCTGTTCTTCGATTAACCGCAAGTTGGAAAGCTTGGTTCTCGTTTTGAGAATTCCCGCCTGCACCTGCACCGTCCCGTTGCGGTCGGGCGTGTCCAGCAGAACGCCTTCCTTATCAATGTTGACAATATACACACGGTCCCCTTTTTTCAAGTCCCGCGGAAGCACGTATTTTTCGTTGCTCTTCTCCTCTACGGGGTTGACCTTGTCGTCGGCTGCGCGAATGGCAAGTCGCACGGCACGCCGCGCCTGCTCCAGCTCCTCGGAGAGTCTGCCCTCTTCCTCCGCCTTTTTTGCTTTTTCCAATTGCGCAAAAATGAAATTACTGGACGCACGCGCACTCTCCAGCATTTGCTGTGCCTTTTTTTGATTTTGCTCCACGGCGCGCTCCGCCTCAAAGAACTTTTCCTTGATTTGCTTTTCGGCATCTTTTTTCAGACGCTCGTATTCGTTTTTCAGCTTGATGGCTTCCTCACGGTTGCGGTCCGCCTCCAACCTTGCCGCCTCCAGTTGTTCAATTACATTTTCAAAGCGGCGATGCTCCTGATTCACATTTTTCTTTGCCAATTCGATGACGGAAGCGGGCAACCCGAGCTTTTCGGAAATGGCAAAAGCATTGGATTTTCCGGGTGTTCCCAGCATCAGACGGTAGGTCGGACGCAAGGTGGACACATCGAATTCGCAGGATGCATTTTGAACGCCGGGCGTATCCAGCGCATACGTTTTCAACTCGGTATAGTGCGTTGTCGCTGCACACATTGCGCCTTTTTGCCGCACCGACTCAATAACTGCCACAGCCAAAGCCGCGCCCTCCACCGGGTCGGTCCCCGCGCCCAACTCGTCAAACAGGCACAGCGAGCGTTCATCCACCTGCTGCATAATGGAAACGATGTTGGTCATATGAGAGGAGAAGGTGGAGAGTGACTGCTCAATGCTTTGCTCGTCTCCGAGGTCCACCAATATTTTATTGAATATGCAAACGGAGCTTCCGGGCTCCGCGGGAATGTGCAAGCCCGCCTGCGTCATCAACGCAAACAGCCCGATGGTTTTGAGCGTAACGGTTTTGCCGCCCGTGTTAGGTCCCGTAATAATCAGCGTATCGTAGTCCCCCCCGAGAGAAATATCGGTGGGCACAACCCTTTTGGCGTCAATCAGCGGGTGCCTTGCACGGCAAAAGCGAAGAGAACGGTCACCGGAAACGGTCGGCTCGGTAGCCTTCATCCGTGCCGAAAGCTCGGCACAGGCAAAATAAAAGGCCAACTCGGTAATGTTGAGATAATTCAGCCGCAGACTTTCGGATGCGGCGCTGACCTCAGCGGAGAAGGCGTACAGAATCTTCTCGATTTCATGCGCTTCCTTCGATTGCAGCATTCTCAGCTCATTGTTGGCATCGACAACTGCCATCGGCTCGACAAAAATAGTTGCACCGGAGGAAGAGGTATCGTGAATCAAGCCCTTCAGCTCGTTTTTAAATTCGGCCTTCACGGGGAGAACATACCGCCCGTTTCGCATGGTGACAAGGTTATCCTGCAACACCTTGGAGTAAGAGCCGCCGATGTACCTTTGCAGCGTATCCTTGATGCGATTGTTGGTTTCGCGAATCTTGCGGCGAATTTCTCCAAGCTCACGGCTTGCCTCGTCGGCAATCATATCCTCCGCCGGGATGGCACGAACAATGCGGTCCTCCAAATACCGATTGGGCAACAGACGGAGAAAAATTTCATCCAGGGAGGTTTCAAACGGTCGGTTGTTTTTAATATAATCCACAAGGGACCGTGCGGAGCGCAGTACCCTTGCAACCTCCAGCAGCTCACCGGTGTTCAGTGCTGCACCCTTCACGGCCCGCTCACAGGACTCGGAAACATCCGTAACCGTTCCGAAGGGCGGCATTCCCTTCACGTCCAGCAAGCGCCTTGCATCGGTGGTGCGCCGTTGACGGCGCAATACCTCGCCGATGTCTCCCACCGGTGTCAGGCACAGAGCCTTGGCTCTTGCCCCCTCCGTAACGGCACAGTCGGCCAGCATTTGTCGTACCTTGTCAAATTCAAGTACGGTACAGGTTTTTTCAGAAAAATTCATGGTTCATCCTTCGGTCCTCAAGACCTTTGAGAGGCGCACCGTTCACCCGCTATCGGGAATCGGTTCGCATCGAATAGTAAAAATTCAAAGAATCAAAGCTTCGCCCGAGATGGGAAAGCAAATAGGTTTGTGCCGTTTTGGCAAAATTCCGCATTTCTTCCGGCTCCTTGAGCAAAAAGGAAAACAAGCGTTCCGTCGGCGCCACGGTACAGTATCGCATGGCAGCACACACCGACGGTGAAACCGGGCACAAGGTTTCCGCCTCTCGCAGCTCCCCGTAATCATCCGGGCGCTTGGCGGCGGCCGAACGCCTGCCCAAGCATTCCGGACACAGCAGCATCCCGTTCATGACGTCCAAATAGTAATGCTCCGCGTCCGTACAGCCGCAAGCACCGCACCCGTCCAATTCGGGAGCATAGCCGGACAAAGCCGCGGCGCGGATTTCAAAAGCGCCCTTCACCAGCTCCTGCGGATACAAATCCTTGCTGACGGCGTACAGAGAGTTGAGCAGCAATCGCAAAAGCTCCCCCGCTTCCTCCCCCTCGTCCGAAAGCTCACAGGCAAGGTCACACAAATAAGCCGCCAAATTCAACCGGTCGATGTCCATGCTCAACGCATAAAACGGTTGAATGGGCGCTCCGCCCTTGAGAATGTAAAAATCTCCCCTGCGGTAAAACTCAAAATTGCCGTAGGTGTACAGCTGACTGACCGCCATTTGCGTGCTCCGCATGGAGCGTCCGCCCTTGGAAAGCATGGAAATTCTCCCTTTTTCGGCAGTGAGAACCGACAAATAACGGTCATGGTCGCCCGTATCACGGACACGAACGACAATTCCGTCAATGGCTTCGTGCTGCATCGTGTCCCTCCGGCGTCCTTATTCCTCGGTATACCCGAAGTCCGACAGGCCTCTGCTGCTGTCACGCCAATTTTCCTTTACCTTAACCCAGAGGTTGAGGTAAACCTTGGCATCCAACAAATTTTCCAAATCGGCTCTTGCGTAGCTGCCGATGCGCTTTAAGGTTTCGCCGTTTTTACCAACAAGGATTCCCTTGTGGGAGGCCTTTTCGCAAAAGATTTCCGCACGAATGCGCACCAACCCGGGCTCCGCGGTATATTCCTCAATCACCACGGCAACGCCGTGCGGAATTTCCTTGTCCACCGTACGCAAAATTTTTTCACGGATGATTTCCGCCGCCATCTGCATTTGGGGCTGATCGGTAATCATATCCTCATCATAGAACCAGTCTCCCTCGTGCAGAAACTTTGCACATTCATCCAACAGCTCGTCCACGTATTTTCCGTTCTTTGCACAAACGGGGACCACCGCCGCAAAATCGTACACCTCCGCATAGGCGGCAATGGTTTCCGCAATGCGCTCCCGACGGTAGAGGTCCACCTTGTTCAAAGCAAGCACAACGGGCATCTGCGCTTGCTTCAGCTTGGCAAGAATGCTCTTTTCGGTATCCCCGGGAGCAAAACCGGCGTCGGCAACCAGGAGCACCGCATCGCCGTCCTGCATGGAGCTGTTTGCGGTTTTGACCATAAAATCGCCAAGCGAATTTTGTGGTTTAAAAATACCGGGCGTATCCAAAAAGACGAATTGGTCCTCTCCGCGCAGGTGAATTCCGGCAATGCGATTGCGTGTGGTTTGCGGCTTGGAGGAAACAATGGCAATTTTTTCGCCCAAAATAGAATTGAGCAAGGAGGATTTTCCTACATTCGGTCTGCCGACAATGGCAAAGTAACCTGTTCTTTTCATGTATGCTTTACTGTCCTTTTTCGTTGTTGTGTTGCCGAATAAAAGCGGCAATGTCGTCCTTTAAAACATCTGCCATTCTTGCATCGCTCTCGTTCGACGTTTCGCAATGCAAATGCGTCAGTGTCATGTAAATAATTTTTTGCGTGTCGGAATTCGCCACGGCATATAAAAGATACTCGTCCTCGATTTCCGCGGTGTAATGAACTTCGTTGCCCCACTCGGAACGCTCCCCGCGGTACTTGTCCACATCCGACAGCTCCGGCGTCCTTGCGGATGAGGATAATGCAATGACATCCTGCACCGTCATGGAAGCGCGTTTGCTTTCGCGGTGCTCCAAAACGGCGTCCCGAATGCGAAAGAAGCTCCACGGTCCCGCAAGAGCGAGAAAAACAGCCATACAAATCAAAAACGTGAGCAGACGCACATGAGCGGTAACAAAGGTTTCCGTAGAGCTTCCCTTCGTCGAATCGGATTTTTGATGCTTCATAACAGCCTCATTCCGTCACTGCCAAGCCCAAGCGCTCCATAATGGCACTTTGGCGGCGGCGCATCTCCAGCTCATCCTCTTCTCCCGTTTCGTGGTCATAGCCCAAAAGATGCAGCATGGAATGCACACAAAGGAAAGCAACCTCCCGCTCAAAGCTGTGACCGTACTCGTCGGCTTGCACTTTTGCCTGCTCCAGGGAAAGCACAATGTCACCCAGCATCCCTTGCAGCTCGTCGGTCAAGGGCTCCTCGCTCTCTCCTTCAAAATCAAACAACGGGAAGGAAAGCACATCGGTGGAACGGTCAATTCCGCGGAACTGACGGTTCAGCTCCCGAATTTGCTCGTTGTCGGTAAACGTTACCGAAACCTCAACATCGTTTTCGTACTGCTCATAGTCCAAAGTAGACTCTACGGCTGCGCGCACCAGCATTTTCACCTTGTATGTCAAGGGAAGCTTTTCCTGTCCGTTTTCAAAATCGATTTTCAATATTCTCTTGTGTTTCATTACTTCTGTCCTCATCTTTCATTTGTTGCTTTTCTTTTCGGTCCACCGTTCCGTGCTTTTTTCCGCGCGAAGCCTTTGTGCATTGCGACGCTCCTCGTTGCGGCGCGCAACCTCACGGTCGTATTTTTCGTAGGCGCGAATGATTTTTTGCACCAGACGGTGACGCACCACATCCGCATCGGTAAAATAGTGGATGCCGATATCGTCAATGTCGGCAAGAATTTTAACCGCCAACGAAAGTCCGCTTTTTTGTCCTGTCGGAAGGTCGGTTTGCGTCAAATCTCCCGTAATGACGGCCTTGGAGCCGAAGCCCAAACGCGTTAAAAACATCTTCATCTGCTCGGGTGTGGCATTTTGCGCCTCATCCAGAATGATAAAAGAATCGTCCAAGGTTCTGCCTCGCATATAGGCAAGCGGAGCAATTTCGATAACACCCTTTTCCACCGCCTTGTGGTAATTCTCCGCTCCCATCATCTCAAACAGCGCGTCGTACAGCGGGCGCAGATAAGGGTCGATTTTGCTTTGCAAATCTCCCGGCAAAAAGCCGAGCTTCTCTCCCGCCTCAATGGCAGGTCTTGTCAAAATAATGCGATTGACCTGCTTGCTACGCAACGCCTGCACCGCCATTGCCACCGCCAAAAAGGTTTTTCCCGTGCCTGCGGGACCGACGCCCATGACCACGGTGTTTTTGCGAATGGATTCCACATATCGCTTTTGTCCAACCGTCTTGGCCTTAACCGGCTTTCCCTTGACGGTAACACAAATGCACTCATCTCCCAGGTCGGAAAGCGCGCTTCCCTCTCCGCCGTCGAGCATATCCATGGCATACTGCACTGCCTGCTCGCTGACGGTATCGACCTTGGGGACCAAATCATGCAAATAAGAAATGCACTGAGCCGCCATCGAAACCGCGTTCTCATCCCCCTCAACTACAACGGATTCTTCACCCGACTCGTTCTCCCGATTATAAAGGCGCACGGAAAAGCGCTCCTCAATCAAATGTGCGTTGCGGTCAAAAGGGCCGAAGATTTTCGCGGTGGCGCCGAGATGCTCCATCCGAATGATTTTTCGCTCCATAAAAAATCCTTTCAGGGCTGTTGTATCATTTCAAAGTCCAGCTGCTTGGCAATGTCCTCGATACAAACCACGGTACACTCCAAAACGAAGGCGTCCTCCGTCAGAGTGGGAACAATGCTTTTTCGCAAAAGCTGTGCATCGTCGGAAAGATTGGCAAGTGCATGCTCTAAGGCTGCATACGCCAAATCGCTTGCTTCCTGCGCGGTGCGTCGGTACGGCTGCATTTCATAAAAAACCGCACGCTCCGCCGTCAGCGAGAAGGGCAACGCATAGGGGCCGAACCATGAAAAATTGATTTCTTCTTTTATTATATCATACATTTCATCTCCATTTCCACCCTTTTTGTAAAAATTAAAGAAAAAATCGAAAAAATTCACGGAAAGAGCAGACAATTGAACATCGCCGCAGCATTTTGTTTCACAGGACAGCGGAATCTCAATGCGAAACTCCCGTTCGGTACGTGCAAGCACTCTGCCTGCTGCCCGCGTATAACGGGAGCCCTGTGTTGCGCTGTCGTAAACACCGCTGATTAACAGGTCACCGCAACGCACAGCTTGCCCAATTTTTACCGCACAGTTCCCACGGTACAGCTCAATCCATTCGATTTGGCCGTCGCAGGTTGCCACTACATTGGCCGGAGAACCGTGGTTCTCCTCCCCGGCCGTCGGCGGAACATGCTCGATGACCTGTACCTGTGCAACCGTCCCGTCCAAGCAAACGGAAAGCCATGAAATGCGTTCCGAATGCATCAGGACGCGATTTTCGAGGGACACCGTGTGCAAGCCGGGAATATAACTGCCCACCGAAAGGCCGCAGGCCTCCAGCTCCTCCAGCACCTCCTCCTCACTCATATGTACATTGCAGCTGATGCGCACATCCCAAACAAACTGCTCGGAAAGGAACAGCAGCATCAAAGAAAGCAAACCTCCCAACAGTAAGCCGAAGCGCTTTCGATACCGAAGCAGCAACGACGGAAGTCCGACATCACCCTCCGCCGTAACGGAGAGCCCCCGAGCGGCACAATCCGCCGACAGCGCTTTTGCCGACGCAAGCGTGCAAACAAAGGAGATTGCCTGCTCCTGCGTAAAGCACATCCGCTCATAGAAATATCCTTTTTCCAACAGCAAATTCATAACAGCGGTTGCGTGCTCCTTCGGAACAAGGAATTTCCGTCCGCCCAGCAACAACAAGCTCAGTCTCATTGCTTTGCCTCGTTTCTGTCCGACGCTTTCTTTTTCGTCATGGCACTTTCAAAAAGCACGCCGCGAATACACCCTTGCACGGTCACGGCACCTGCGGAAAAGCAGGTACAGCAAAGCCCGTCGCCCAAAATACGCAGCACGGCATCCTTTTCTCTCAGCAATTGGATTTCCTCCTGCGTATAGAGCAAAATACGCCGACAGCCGTAAGCGATGACGGAATGCTCTCCGTAAAGCTGGAGCAATCTGCGCTCATCGGTTACCCGATGAAGAAACGATTTTTTGATTTTACTTTGCCGCTTTTCCGATGCCGATGCCTGTTCCATTTGCGGTTCTCCTTTTTTCAACTCAAAAAATTCAATGCCGTTGGTATAAACCAAACAAACGGGGAGTATTTTTTAACAAACCCGCAAATCATTTTATGCAAAAGGAAAGCCTGCCATGACATTCCGTATCAATTACGAAGCACAAAAGAAAAAAAGGACTGCCGTAAGCGGCAGCTCCCTTCTTCTCGGCGCGTCGGCTCTGTTTCTGTTACTTCTGTTGCTGAAAAATACGGCGCTTTCCATGGAATATATTCGAAAAGGAATGGCCGTTTGTGCGTACACGGTCATTCCGTCGGTATTCCCGTTTATGGTACTGTCCGAAATTCTGCTTGCCTGCACAACCGACAGTACCAAGTGCTCTTATTTGGAAGCCCCCTGCCGCAAGCTGCTGTCACTTCCACCAAAGGGCCTGCTGCTCATCGCGCTCGGGTTGCTCTGCGGCTTTCCCATCGGCGCACGCTGTGCCGTCGAAGCCTACGAAAGCGGACAGCTGACAAAGGAAGAAGCGGAACGCGCCGTTGCGGTTTCTTCAAATCCCTCTCCCGCATTCCTTTTGGGCGCAGTCGGCATTTCCATGCGCGGAAACCGCAGCTTCGGATGGATGCTGTTTGCTTGCCTCGGAGTACTCTCCTTGCTGTTTGCATTCCTTTTGGCAAGGCGCAGCAATCCAAAGGAAGCATTCGTCCTGTGCTCCTCTCCCCGAATCGCACCGAAAAGCGGGTGGAGACTGTTTGGAGATGCAATTAAAAAAGCGGCACAGGGAATGCTGACGGTTTGTGCGTACATCCTGTTTTTTACGGCCGTTACAGGATGTGCGGAGGTGGTTGCAACCCGTTTCGGGCTTCCGCAGGAATGGATTGCATTGATTGCGGCATTTTTGGAGCTGTCAGGCGGAAGTGCCGCCGCACGAAGGCTTTCTTCTCCTTGGTTATCCGCAGCAGTTACGGCTCTTGCGGCAGGATGGTCCGGCTGCTGTGTGCACGGTCAGATTTTTTCGGTTTGCGAAGAAAGCAAGCTTTCACTCAAGCCCTATCTGCTGGTAAAAGCGGCACAGGGCATACTTTGCGCATTGCTGATGCTCCTGCTTTGCAAGCTGTTTCCCGCACTGCTGACGGTTGCTTCCCCGTAGCGGTGCCTTCATACCAGCTGCGTACGCAGCTCGTTTAAAATCTTTTTTTCCTCTCTGGAAACCTTTACCTGCGTCAATCCCAACAGAGCCGCTGTTTGCTGTTGCGTCATATTGCGGTAATAGCGAAGCAATACAATTTTCTTCCACAGCGGAGGCAGGCGAGCAATGCACTGTGCCAGCGCAATGCGGTCGCAAATGCGCTCTCCCTCGTTTTGAGAGTCCTCGTCGGCAATGACATTCTCGTAGGTCACCGTATCCTCACCGTAAACGAAATCCGAAAGAGAGGCAACCGGCGAAATCGCATCCAAGGAAACGGCGGCATCCTCGACACTGACGCCGCATCGCTCCGCAAGCTCGGCAATTCCGGCTTCCCGCCCCTCCTCCTGTTGAATGCGATTCTTTTCGTGAATGAGGGCAAGCCCCTGCCGCTTGTAAATACGGCTGACCTTCATGGGCCCGTCATCCCGCAGGTGCCGTCGAATTTCCCCTACAATCAGCGGGACGGCATAGGTGGAAAAAGCCGTTCCGCGTTCCAGAGAAAAGGAACGAATGGCTTTAATCATACCGATGGTACCGATTTGAACCAGGTCCTCATATTCGGTTCCCCTGTCGGAAAAACGCCTTGCAATGCGGCGGACCAATCCCAAATTTTCTTCTACCAAAAGGGACTCTGCCTCGGCATCTCCCGCTTGAAAGCGCTCCAACAACGCCGTATTCCGTTCATAGATTGATGCTTCCATGTTTCACCTCTTCCGGGAGCCTTGCAAGCAACCGCTTACTTATGTAATCTCTTGAGCAGCGTAACCGTAGTCCCCCTTCCGACACGGCTGCTGACGCGCAGCCCGTCGCAAAAGCTTTCCATCACGGTAAAGCCCATTCCGCTGCGTTCGCTTTCCGCATCGGTGGTAAACAGAGGCTCTCTTGCCTGCTTGATGTCGGCAATGCCGCATCCCTTATCCTTCACCTCGATTTGAACAAAGCGCCCTTCACACAGCTGTACCGTAATGCGGATTTCCCCCACCGTGCCGCGATACGCGTGCACAATGCAGTTGGTAACCGCTTCGGAAACCGCACATTTGATGTCCGCCAGCTCCACAGCGGTGGGATTCAGCTGTGCGCAAAAAGCAGCCACCGCCGCCCGTGCCATGCCCTCGTTCACCGAAAGCGAGGGCAGACACAGCCTCATTTCATTTTCAACCTCTGCGGTAAATTCCAATTTGTTTTTCATATTCAAGCCTCCTTATTTTTTCTTGGTACGGAATACGGTAACCATGCGCTCCATGCCGGCAAGCTTCATAATTTTCAGCACCGCCGGACTCGGGTCCAAAACGGAAAGGCTCCCGCCGTACTGCTTCACCAGCGCAAGCCGTCCCATCATCAGTCCAAGCCCCGAGCTGTCCATAAAATCCACCCCGGAAAGCTCCAGCAGTACCTTTTTCGGCCGTTCCTCCATTAAATAACGGTCAATCCCCGCGCGTACCGAAACGGCGCTGTGATGGTCGATTTCGCCGGACACACGAACCACCGTTGTATCCCCCTGAACCTCATAGCGCACCTTTTCATCATGCCCCAACATCCTTGCTTTTTCCCTCCTGCCTGTCTTTTTTTATATTCTACCAGATTCTCTTTGTAAAATTTGTCACAGTATGACGAAGAAAAAATTAAACCCCGACAGATTTTGACCGTCTGTCGGGGTTTTCCGATTTCGTGGGAGCTTCAACGAATATCCACATTCACTTTTTTACCGCTGTTGACAGCGGCAGCCTTCATAACGGTGCGAATTGCCTTTGCAATTCGGCCGTGTCTGCCAATGACCATGCCCATGTCATCCGGAGCAACGGTCAATGTCAGCGTAATGACGTTTTTGTCCTCTTCCATTGTCACCTGAACCGCATCGGGAGAATCCACGATTGCCGAGGCAATGTCTTTCAGAGTTTCCTGTAAATTCACCATTTTCATTCCTCACTGTTGGTTCGGATCAGTCCACGATGCCGCTCTTTTTCAACAGGGACTTTACGGTTTCGGTGGGTTGTGCACCGTTGTCGAGCCACTTCTTTGCCTTTTCGGCGTCAATCTTAATTTCCGCGGGCTCGGTCAAGGGGTTGTAATAGCCCAGTTCCTCGATGAAGCGACCGTCTCTGGGAGAGCGGCTGTCCGCAACGATGACGCGGTAGAAGGGAGCCTTCTTTGCTCCGATTCTTCTCAATCTCATTTTTACTGCCATGATTTGTTTCCTCCAAAAAATAAAAATGTTTTTCTATGAATGAACGGCATTGTCAGAAGGGCAACTTCATTCTGCCGAGCATTTTCTTACCTTGCTTAGTCCTTCCCATATCGGAGAACTGCTTCATCATTTTGGTCATTTGATCAAACTGCTTCAGCAGCTTGTTGACCTCTTCCACCGAGGTGCCCGAGCCTGTCGCAATGCGCTTTTTGCGTGAGGAATTGATGATGTCGGGCTTTTCGCGCTCACGCTTGGTCATGGATTTGATAATGGCCTCGGTGTGTGCCATCATTTTTTCATCCACCTTCACATCCTTCAGGGCTCCCGGCTTAACACCGGGCATCATTCCAACCAGCTGATCCCAATTTCCCATTTTTTTCAGCTGTGCCAGCTGATCCAGGTAATCGTCCAGGGTAAAGGCCTGTTGACGTAGCTTTTGCTCCAGCTGAGCCGCCTGCTTTTCATCGTAGGCTGCCTGCGCCTTGTCAATTAAGGTCAACACGTCGCCCATTCCCAAAATTCTCGACGCCATTCGGTCGGGATAAAAGGGCTCGATGGTATCCAGCTTTTCGCCGGTACCGACAAATTTAATGGGCTTTCCCGTCACATAGCGGATGGACAGAGCCGCACCGCCGCGGGTGTCGCCGTCCAGCTTGGTCAAAATAACACCGGTAATATCCAGCAAATCGTTGAAGGTTTGTGCCACATTCACCGATTCCTGACCGATCATCGCATCCACCGTCAAAAGGATTTCGGACGGATTCACCGCCGCTTTGATGTTTTTCAGCTCATCCATCAACAGCTCGTCAATCTGTAACCGTCCGGCTGTGTCGATGAACACCATATCGTAGCCCTTTTGGACGGCGTACTTGACGCCCTCCTCGGCAATTTTAACGGGACTGACCTTGTCTCCCATGGAAAACACGGGAATTTCAAGCTTTTCACCCACCACCTGCAGCTGCTTGATTGCGGCAGGGCGATACACGTCGCAGGCAACCAGCAAGGGCTTTTTCCCCTGCTTGCGGTAAAGGCCGGCCAGCTTACCCGCATGCGTTGTTTTACCGGCGCCCTGTAAACCAACCATCATAATGACCGTCGGGGGCTGAGATGCAATGGTTAGCTTTGATTGTGAGCCTCCCATCAACCGCGTCAGTTCCTCGTTGACAATTTTCACAATTTGCTGCGCCGGAAGCAAGGATTCCAATACCTCGGCACCAACCGCACGCTCCGAAACGATTTTGATAAAATCACGAACCACTTTAAAGTTGACGTCTGCCTCCAGAAGTGCTAACTTAATTTCCCGCATTCCGGCCTTGACATCCGCCTCGGTCAGCTTTCCCTTGTTGCGAAACTTGCCAAAGGCATTGTTTAACTTTTCGCCAAGACTTTCAAACATGTCCAATCCTCCTTTCTCAATCACGAATCGACCGTAACCGCCAAGGACTCGGCCAGCGCGTGGATTTCACCTTCGATTCCCGCGTCCTCCAACAACCGCAACAGCTCCGCGCTTTTTTCGCGTGCCGCGGAAAATCGCTTTGCCATACCGAGCTTTTCCTCGTAAAATTCCAGTTCATCGCCGGACTTTTTAATCAATTCACGAACGCCCTGCCTTGAAATTCCGATTTCATCCGCAATTTCCGCCAAGGAAAGGTCGTCGTTGTAGTAATAATCCAACACCGTTCTTTTGCGTTCGGTCAACAGCTCTCCGTAAAAATCGAGCAAAAAACCGATTCTCAAATTCTTTTCAAACATTGTTCACACTCCGAATCAAGGTGTAAAGCAAAATGCTTTACAATTATAGCATACTTTTTCGGTTTTGTCAAGTTTTTTTAAAAATTTTATTTTCTTTTTTGAAAAAAACGCATCATTCATCTAAATCGGTAAAACAATTCAAAAAGAACCGACTCCGTTCAAGGGACGCTCGGTTCTTTTTCGATTGATATGTTTTTTGCAAAAAAAGAGGAAATCAGCTTGCATCATCTATGTGTGACAGCAAATATTCCTCCACCTCATTTCCGGTTACGTCAAGCGCCATGGAGAGCTCGGTGAGCAAATAGCGCTTTGCGGAATCGTAAAAGGAGCGCTCGGTTTCGGAAATGCGGCGACTGCCCTTTCCCTTCTTGTTCATACGTCGGCGAACGGTTACAATCACCCGTACCCAATCCATCGGCTCATGGGTGTGCATGGCTTCAATGAAACGGTTGCGCAGCTGCTTGGCGTTTTCTTCCTCAAACGGAACGGCTTCCGGAATTTGAGACATGATTTGCTCCGCCTCTCGGCGATTCAACACGGGGCGCAAATAAATTTTGTCGTTGTCCACAGGCACATACATGAGCCCGTTTTCGTCGTGCACGGAGCGTACCACGTAATACTGTTGTTCGGCGGGCATACCGGGAAGAGGTGAAGTCAAAATTGCATCGATTTTGCAAATTCCTTCCGACTCATAAAACACGTAATCATTGATGGCAAACATGAATACCCTCCCCTTCAAAAAATGCTGTTTCACACAGAGCAATGCGACAGAACGCAGGTTAAAAAGCAAACAACCACCGTATTACAACCTTGCCATGCACACTTGCGTGCAGACAAAGCAAAATCAGTCTGATGGAAGTTTTCGCCCGCCTTTTTCAAAAGGCGGCGCAGTCGAGGGCGCGTAGCCCTCGTCGTCGCCCGCAGGCGGCGAAATTCGCCATTGGCGCTTTCTTTTTGCCAAGCTTTTTCTTTGTGCCTAAATGTGTGCTTGCACAGACATTTTTGCGAAACCGTCAATGACGCAGGCGTGCAAAGCACGCGCAGGGCGAAGCCCAAAGCCTTGCAACGCAAGGCTTTCTGTGTCTATTATACCATATTTCCGAAAAGAATGTAATAGGCATTTTTTACAAAAAAAGGAACGATATTTTTTTGTTCAAAGCTCCGAAAAATGTCAGAAGGAAACCCTTGTAACCTCCGTCACCCGCTTGAAGCCTTCGTCCACCGTAAAAACAGCACCATGCGCAACCGGAGCACCGTCCGCCACATGAAAGCGAACCGGCATCATGGTTTGAAATTTTTGCAGAACAACACCCGCGTCGGTTCCCAAAACACCGTTTTCGGGACCGCACATTCCGACATCCGTAATGTACCCGGAGCCGTTTGGAAGAATACGTTCGTCCGCGGTTTGCACATGGGTGTGCGTACCGAACATCACCTGAATGCGTCCGTCAAAATAATAGGAAAGCGCCACCTTTTCACTGGTTGCCTCCGCGTGAATGTCCATCACGGCAAGGTCGTAATTTCCCTTTTCCCTTGCAAGAATGCGGTCCACTGTATCAAACGGGTTCTCGTAAGCATCCAAAAAGACACGTCCGAGAATGTTGATACAAAGCAATCGCCAACCGCCGACGTGACAAACGGTGTACCCGTTGCCGGGTGTTTGCACCGGAAAATTTGCGGGACGAATAATGTTGCTGTTGCTTTCCAAAAAAGGAACAATATCTCGAATTCGGAAGGTATGGTCGCCCAGCGTGAGCAAATCCACACCCGTATCCAGCAGAGCTTGGGCATCGCACGCGGACAGTCCGCGAATTTCGGTGGCATTCTCGCCGTTTGCAATCACAAAGTCGATTTTCTCGCGCTTGCGAAAATTCCAAAGCTCTTTTTGTAAAAAATGAATGGTGGATGTGCCGACCACATCCCCCAATGTCAATATACGCATGGGGTTCCCTCGGTTCTAATTTGCTTTTTCGGAATTTGCCGTAAATTCCTTCAAAATTCAAGCTTGAAACAGACGCACAGCCGAAAGGAAGGCGTCGGTGGTTTGCCGCCGACGCCTTCCCTTTTTCATTTGCATCCGCTTATTTTGCTTGTGCGGCGTCAACAATTGCTTGGAACTTTTCAGCTACCAAGGAGGCGCCTCCGATCAGTCCGCCGTCCACATTGGGCTTTGCCAACAGCTCCGCGGCATTCTTTTCGTTCATGGAGCCGCCGTACTGGATGGTAACGGTCTCCGCAACCTCGGCACCGTACAACTCTGCCAAAACCCCGCGGATGGTGCCACAGGTTTCCTCTGCCTGCTCGGGAGTTGCGGTCAAGCCGGTTCCGATTGCCCATACAGGCTCATATGCGATAATCACATTCTTCAATTCTTCCGCGGTTACATCCTTCAGGTCCAGCTTGGTTTGCATTGCAACAACCTCGTTTGTAATACCGGAAAGTCTTTGCTCCTTCACCTCACCCAGGCAAAGGATGACCTTCATTCCCGCAGCCAAAGCGGCCTTTGTGCGCAGGTTTACGGTTTCATCGGTTTCGCCGAAATACTGACGGCGCTCGGAGTGACCGATGATGACGTATTCAACGCCGCAAGCGGTCAGCATCTCCGCGGAGACCTCGCCGGTGTATGCGCCCTTTTGCGCGAAATGAACATTCTCGGCGCCGATTTTGATGTTGGAGCCCTTTGCAGCCTCCTGTGCCGCCGCAATGGTCACATAAGGAGCGCAGAAAATCACATCGCAATCATCCTTCCCCGCAACCAAGGGCTTTACCTCGTTGATAAACGCAGTTGCCTGCGCGGGCGTAAAATTCATTTTCCAGTTGCCCGCAATGACGGTTCTTCTCTTTGTAGGATTCATCTTTTCAATACCCTCTTTTGATTATTTGTCCAGCAAGCAGGCAATGCCGGGAAGCTCCAAACCTTCCAGGAATTCCAAGGAAGCACCGCCGCCGGTGGAAATGTGTGTCATCTTCGGACCGAAGCCCAATCTTTCAACCGCCTCTGCGGAGTCTCCGCCGCCGATGATGGAGATTGCACCGGAGTTTGCAACCGCAGCCGCAACGCTCTCGGTCCCCTTTGCAAAGTTCTTCCACTCGGAAACACCCATCGGGCCGTTCCAAACAACCGTGCCGGCTCCCCGAATCGCCTCGGAGAACAGGTTGCAGGTCTTATCGCCGATATCCAGTCCCATCCAGCCGTCGGGAATGTTGTCGGAATCCACCACCTTGTGCTCGGTGTTTTCATCGTATTCCTTGCCGATGCGGTTATCTACGGGCAGCAGGAACTTGACGCCCTTGGCAGCAGCCTTGTCCATCATTTCCTTTGCAAGCTCAATCTTGTCCTTCTCACACAGAGAGGTTCCGACAGAGTAGCCCTTTGCGGCAAAGAACGTGTAAGCCATGCCGCCGCCGATAATCAGGGTATCGCACTTTTCAATCAAGTTGTTGATGACACCGATTTTGTCGGAAACCTTTGCGCCGCCCAAAATGGCAACAAAGGGACGTGCGGGGTCGGCCAAAGCCTTGCCCATAACGCCGATTTCCTTCTCAATCAGGTAGCCGCAAACGGCAGGCAGATAATCCGCAACGCCTGCGGTGGAAGCATGTGCGCGGTGCGCGGTGCCAAACGCATCGTTGACAAACAGACCGTCCTCCCCTGCAAGGTCAGCCAAAGCCTTTGCAAAGGTTGCGTCGTTTTTGGTTTCACGCGCATCAAAACGAACATTTTCGAGCAGTACGCAGGTGCCGTTTTCCATCGCATCAATCTTGGATTTTGCACAATCGCCGATGATGTCGCAGGCAAAGGTAACCTTCCCGCCCAAATACTCGTTCAAGCGGTCGGCAACGGGCTTCAAGGTAAACTTTTTGGGGTCCTCTGCCAAAGCCTTTTCCTTCAGCTGTGCGGCAGCCGCCTCGCGCTCTGCCTCCGGCAGTTCGTCAATTTTCTTCTGCTCCTTTTTGTCCAGCTTAAAGCCGGGAGTAAAGATGGCATGGGGCTTACCCATGTGAGAAGAAAGGATGACCTTGGCGCCCTTCTCCATTAAATATTTGATGGTAGGCAAAGCGCCGACAATTCTCTTGTCGGAGGTAATGACGCCATCCTTCATGGGGACGTTAAAATCACAGCGAACAAATACCTTTTGACCTGCTTTGATTTCAACATCTTCAATTGATTTTTTGTTGTAATTCATCGTTTTCAAATCCTTTCCGTTATAGTAGACTTTTCAACTCATACGGTATATATCATATCACAAATGGGAAATATTATCAATAGTTTTTTTAATTTTTTTATAAAAAAAGGAAAGAACCCGCTCCGCGGCAGGTTCTTTCCCCGTTCATTCTTCAAGATACACCGTACAAAATCGGTTACTTGAGGTCGTCCTCATCCATTTCGTCGGCAAACGCCTCGGCCAACGTCTCCTTCTTGGGAGGCTTCGGAATGATATCCCCAGCCTTGGTCAGTGCAAGCTTGGTCAGCATCGGACCGACCAATTCGTAAATCAAAACCGAGAACAGTACGATGTTGCGCACCAACGCTCCGTTTTCCGCACCCAATACCTGACTTGCGGTATAGCACATTCCCAATGCAACACCGGCCTGAGGAAACAGAGTGATGCCCAAATACTTCACCACGGTAGGCGAGCACTTGGTTGCCCTTGCACTCCAGGATGCACCGAAATACTTTCCGAGGCAACGGAACAAAATATACACAACGCCGATTAAAAGCGCCGTGGGATTTTGGAACACGCTCAACTCCAACTCCGCACCGCTGGTGACAAAGAACAATACAAGCAGGGGCATGGTCCATTTGTCGGTTTTGGCCATCAGCTCATCCGCATGCTTGCAAACATTGCAGAACAGGGTTCCCAGCATCATGCAAACCAACAAGGAAGAAAAGGCAATTTTGACACCGTTATCAAATGTAAACTCCATTTTCGAAGCCGCAATACCGAGCAAGACAAACGTAATGGACACACACAGACGTTTGCTGTTGGAGAGGAACATTTTTTCCACAAAACTGAACACCAAACCGACGGCAGCTCCCAGCACCAAGGACAGGAACACCTCCAACAAGGGATTAATCAGCACGTTGACCAGCGTCACCGAGCCACCCTCAATTGCCTGCGCCACACCAATGAAAATCGCAAAGCAAGCAAGGCCGACCGCGTCGTCCAATGCAACCACGGGCAAAAGAATGTCGGTAACCGGTCCCTTTGCCTTGTATTGCTTGACCACCATCAAGGTTGCGGCGGGCGCGGTCGCCGTGGCGATTGCACCCAAGGTAACGGCAACCGACAGCGGCAATTTGTCCTCTCCCAAAACAAAGTGCAAGCCGATGAGAGCCACATCAACAAACAGCATTGCCACCAATGCCTGCACACACCCGACCACCGTTGCCTGCTTACCGATGCGCTTGAGTGAGGCAAGCTCGAATTCGGTACCGATGGCAAAGGCAATAAAGCCCAATGCAGTCTCTTTAATCAGCGGCGAAAAAGCTTCCACCTGTTCCATTTCGGAAAACATTCCCGTAATACCCAATGCCCCCAGGCAATAAGGACCGATGAGCAAGCCCGCAATCAGGTATCCCGTCACGGCGGGCATTTTCAGCGGCTTGATGACACGAGACAAAAACAGTCCCGCAAACAAACCGAGCGCCAAGGTATACAGCACATTTGAAATTTCCATAAGGAGTCCGTCCTTTTTACTTACATTTTTATAACCGCACATCATTATAGACTTTTTTCGACCTTCTGTCAAGGAAACATTTTGCCAAATTCTCCGATGGATTCGGAAGAAAAATGTGCATTATTACAACGGTTGTTCGCAAGAACGAAACCGTGCGTTTTCATCTGCGAAAAAGCATCAAAAGGAGCATTACCATGAAGATTTTGCTTTTAACCGACCGCATGGACGGCGGAGACGTCGCAAAACACGTTCTGCAATTGGCAATTCGATTGCGGCAAAGAGGCGAAGAAGTAACCGTAGCCTCCGACGGCGGCAATTTGATTCGTTTGCTGACACAAAACGGAATTGCGCATCGGCAATTTCCGTTTTGTACGCGCAGCCTTTCCCGTCTGTTGCGGTTGCGCCGTCAACTCGGGAAATGGTGCCGTCAAGAGCAATTCGATGTGCTGCACGCCCATGCCCGCATTCCGGCGGAATTGATGCGGGGGCTGGTTAAAAAAGGAGGCTTGGAGACGGTCACCGTCCATGAAGCCCGCACACCTCACGGCCCGAAACGGCTGTTTTCTTATTTCGGAATGCACACCGTCACCGTCAGCGAGGCTCTGCGTGCGTCAACCGCCGAAGCCTTCGGCATTCCTTACGAACGCATCACCGTCATTCCGAACGGTGTCGATACCGCGGTATTCGCGCCGAGCGATTCCGTCGCCCGTACGGCGCAACAGGCCAAACGGGTACGCCGATTACTTGCCGAACGTTTTGACGCAGAGCAAATGACCTCGGAAACACTGGCGCTGTACCGACAATATCAAGCATCCCCTTGCTCGCCGACACTGACACTGGACGGACGCTTCGGCCGCGGCGACATGGGAGCCGACGGCATTCTGCAAGGGCTGGTCGGCGAATTGCGCAAAAAAGGCTTCTCCGCCCACCTCACCGTTCTCAGCGACGGGCCCTTTCGCACACGGAGACAATCGGGCGTACATTGCGTGCACCGCTTGCAGCTGTTCTCCGTCATTTGCGCTTTTGCCCGTTCGGATGCGGTTTTATGCACAGGCACCTCTTTGTCGCAAAGCACATACGGCAACCGCTTTTCGATGTATGACATTCTGTTGCTTCGTCTTGCAAGCCGTTTTTCCTCCGCGGTTCTTCTGCTTTCGGCCGACATCGGTCCGTCAAAAGGAGCCCTTACAACAAGCATTGTCGCAAGCACCCTGCAAAGGATACCCTATATCGGTTTGCGCGGACAAAGCTCCTTCGATTACGCGGATGCACTCGGCATCGACCGCAACCGACTTCACCTAACCGAGGATTTATCCTTTTTGCTTCCCCCGCCACCGTCATCCCGCACCCTGTTTTTGTTGCAAAAAAACGGTCTGAATCGCAAAAGCGCCTATCTGTGTGTCTTTCTCCGTGCGGACGGAACACGGCAGAACGGCACCGCACGGCTACTCGCCACGGCACTGCGCATTTTTTGCAAGCAATACAAAGCAACACCGCTTTTGCTGGAAGCGGAGCCCCTTCGAGATTGCAGGCTCACGGAAACGGTTCAAGCCATGCTCGGCGGAAAGCGCGTTCCGCTCGGGGAGCCATCCGACGCCGTGGCACTGATGCGACGAAGCCTGTTTGCCGTTTCCATGCACCCGCACGGGCTGCTGTTTGCAACCATGGCACACACCCCCTGCATCGGCATTCCGCTCCCGGCAACCGAGAAAGCAATGCAGGAGTTTGCCAAAAAGACCGGGCAGGAATATATTCCCCCGGGGCAGCTGAATGTGGTCGCTTTGGTTGAAAAAATGGAACGGTTGCTGAAAAATCGCCGCCAATTTTGCGCCACACTTCCGTCATGTGCGGAGGAACTGCGAAAAAAAGCGGAAAAAGACCTTGAAAATGCGATGGAAGTGATATATAATAGGACAGAAAAGCAACAGCAACAGAAAGGAAACCCGATATGAAAAATGCGCAGCTTGCGGACCTTTTGCGTCCCTCCTCCTTTGAGGAATTGGTGGGACAGGAGCATTTGTTCGGCACGCACGGTGTGGTGCGCCGAATGCTTGCCTGCGGCAGAATCACCAATATGATTTTTTACGGTCCCCCGGGCACGGGAAAAACCACCGCGGCCTCCATTATTGCAAAGCAATCGGGCATGACCTTCCGCCGTCTCAACGCCACCTCTGCGTCCCTAAACGATGTAAAGGAAATTCTTCACGAAACCGGCAACATCTTCGGCTCGGGCGGAATTTTGCTCTATTTGGATGAAATCCAGTATTTCAACCGCAAGCAGCAACAGGCCCT
>CAZWXE010000007.1:0-18269 GCA_964638045.1 uncultured Ruminococcus sp.
TGAGTCCTCCTATGATATTACGGATGTTCATGCGAGCATTGCAGCGGACCACCCTAAAATTTTACGCATACGCGCAACAGGGGAATTATACCATATTCTGTTGCACTTTGCAAGTACTTTTTAAAATATTTTTTCTTTTTTTGAAGAAATCGAATCGATTTCTTCTTTTTACGGCAATCATCTTGCATTCAGGAACATATCCGAAATTCCGAAAATCGCGCAAACCGCGCGTGCCGCAAGCAAATCCGTGCCGGGATTTGCCACCAGATAAGCGTTCATCGCACTTTCGAATTCCAAAATATCCGTTCCTCTTGCGGAATCGCTGTCAAGGTACGCGCCGAGTCCGAACGGGTCCGTCACAGTGACCTGCTCTCCGTCTGTCAGATTCTCCTTGAAGGAAGCCAAAACCGAGGGCGAGCCCATAATCGCATTGACACACTCATATGCCGGCGGAACAGCGTCTCCGAACAGCTTTTTCGATTCGGGCGCAGTTTCCTTTGCGGCCTGTGCGATTTTCAAAAGCTGATTCACAGCTTTTGCATCCTTTTGGAAGTCCTTTTCATTGTCCATGGCCATGTGCGTAAAGGTATCGGCAAGCAGACTTGCGGAAAGCGGAGCCTTTTCGGCGGGAATGCCGTAACCGACCATACGGTCGGCAGTCACATAGATGCCCAGCATCGCGGCGGTTTGCGGGTTGATGTTTTCAATCAGTTCGGTCAGCTTCGCCTCGTCGATTTCCTCACCGTCCGCGCCGAACGAGGTCATCACGTCAATGCCGGCGGCAACGGAATTCATGGTTTTTTCGTAATCTACGTTTTCGCCGGAAGTTCCCTTTTGCGCCAATTGTGTTGCGGTTTCCATATCGATATTCGCGGTTTTGCGAACCGTTTCGGATTGCAACACCGCAGTGAACACATTTGCGGTCCTTTCGGAGCCGAAGGACGCCGCAGAGCTCAAGGAGTTTAACACATTTCCGACGGAGCCTGCAACATCGCTCAAATTCATACTGTCCCCGGACGTAACGGAAAGCAACGCGCTTGCCGAGCGGAATAAGGCTTCCACCGCAGCCGCCTCGGCATCCAAATTGGAGCTGTTGATTTTACCCGTGGCTTCCTCGGTGTCCACAGTCAGGTCCTCCAGCGTCACGCGCACGGTCATAATGCTGTCCGCAGACGCGATACTGGTGGTAATCGTCAAAGAATTTTCCTTCAGCTGTGCGGTCACCACAATGCTCTCCAAGGGCGTCGTATCACTCACCACGTCGCGATAAGCATCAAGAATCATTGCCGTTGCCTGCTCCAGCAATTCCTCCTGCGTCATGGCCGACAGCCGATAGCAAACCCGCGCCAGAGCTGCGGCACCGCTGTTGGCAAGCTGTTCTTCATCCATACGCTCGTAAACCGTGCCGCGGAACAAGTCGGGACGAACCAAGCGGAGTGCAATGGGAGCGGTGGAATTCCCGGCCGATGCCAAAGCGCGCTCCATTTCCACATTCAAAGCAACATTGGTAAAGAATGCTCCGACGTCCTCCGGAGTAACGTCACGGTCGTTGCCGTTCACCAAATCCTCAATCAGGCTGGCGGAATAGCAATCCAAAATTTGAGTATCGATTTGCAGGCCCGCTTCGTCAAAAACGGTTTGGAGCTCCTCGGAAAGCTCCGTTACCGTAACTTCCCCGTTCTCCGCCTTCAGGGTATTGAGCGTGTCGGCAACATCGGCAAGGAATTGCTCGCGAACCTCGGCTTTGTTTTCCGGCAGCTCCAAAGCCTGTGCAATCGCACGCATACCAAGCATATTGATTTCCGTAATCAGGCGCTTCATCGAGCCCTTTTCATTGCTGCCGAGCATGGTGACCAACTCTCCGACCACACCGCTCTCGCCCAAGGACGACAGCAAGTCGGACGCATCATCCGTGGCAGCCAGCGAAGAGAACACACCCTTTTCGGCCAACAGAGACACCATTTCGGAAACGGTGCACAAATCCGCGCGCAACGCCTCGGTATCCTTGGCGTCGGTATTGAAAATTTCAAAAATGGCCGTCAGGGTAGGATTCAGGATTGTCGCATCCCCTTCCAATTCGGGAGGCTCTATGCCGAGGAACTGTTCATCCTCCAGCCAAGCCTCGGTGACATGGTAAACAAATTCACCCGCAATGGACGGCAGCACCTCCGAGTTTTCAAAAGAATCCGCAATCACGAGGAAGGCCGCAGCCTCTCTCGGCCCGTAATTTTCCAGCTTTGAGCCGGCAACGCCGGTAATCCCGATGCCGAACTTTACAACGGCGGAGGTCTCCTCATACAAATCCAAGGTTTTGTCCCCCACCTCAAAGCTTGTAACGGCTCCGGTCAGCGCCTTGCCGCCCAAAAAGCGGTAAACCTTTAAGGTAGCGCTTCGATTCAACTCCGCAACGGGAGACTCGGCATTTGCCTCCAGCACATTTTTTTCCTCTTCGGTCAATGCATCCGAATTCATTACAACATCCAGCGCATCGGCCGCGATGTCGGAATAAACAGCCACCGGAATCAATACGATTGCCACCGCGAGCAAGCCCTGCACCACGGACAGCGCAACCGTCCGAAGCAAGCGAAAGCGTGCGTTTTCATTGTGCCTGCGAAAGGTCTTACGACAGCACAGGGAAATAATCAGGTAAATGAGCCAGGTAACAAAGCAGTACAGCAAAAAGAAGACCAGACAAAGCACAGGCGCCAGCAACGCGGTTGCGTAGTGCAAAAGTGTCTCTACCAGAGTGGGAGACATGTGAATCAGCTCCCTGATTACCTCGTTGTTTTCCACGTTCCTCAATGCATTTTCCAGCGCCGCCAGCGTTGCATCGTCCAAAACCACTGCGTCCTTGACGAGCATCACCGTCAAGACGGCACCGACTGCACTGACCAGTATGGTAATGCAGCGAACTCTCACCTTGCTCAATCCTCTCAGCATGCCGCATGCCAGACAAACCAACAGGTAGATTGCGATTCCTCCAAACAGCAAAGTTCGCATAGTCAATACTCCTTTCATTCCACAGAAATCATTGTATCGCTTAACTACATGGTTAGCATATCACATTTTACACAATTTGTCAAGCAAAATTCCGTTTTTTGGTAAAATCGCCGACGGCAACAGTTCAAACGGATTTTCGTTCGGTATTCCGAATGTTCTTTTTTACCGCGCTTTTCGGTGCCCTTTGCTGAACATAAACATTTTTCCGTCCGTTCGGATTCGGCTTGCGAACGGCGCTCTTACGCTCCGGTACCTTTCGGTTCGGCTGTTCTCCGTCGCCTTCTCCGTGCTGCTCCCGAGCAACGGCCGGCTTTTGTTTTTTGCCGAAAAGGCGCTCCCACAAGCTTCTTTTGACACAGGGAGCCGTCACCCGTCCGCCGCAGTTTTCATAAGCTTGCAGTAAAAATTCGGGCGGAACATGCTTTGCCTCACACACCGCTCGGAACAGCAGCATCGTTGCATAGGCGTCCACGTCACTGCGGTGCCATTCGGTCGGAACCTCGGAGCACCACGCCTTGACGCACCCGTTCAAGCCGTGGGCATCGGAATGCTCGGGCATGCTTTTGCACAGCTTCTCTACATCGAAATAAGAGTAACTCAGTCGAGGAAGGCTGTACCTATCACAGGCTTTATTCAATGCATTTACATCATTGCCCACCGCAAAGCCGACGGCAACATCCGCTTTCTTAAACAGCTTTCGAATTTTTTTGTAAATCTGCGGAAAGCTCGGAGCCGTCTCCACCTCCCGAAGCGGATACGCAAGAATGTTCTTGCGCACATACCAATTCCAACGGCACTCGGGATTCACCAGCAAATCGGTTTGCGGAACCACCGTACGGAACCGAGAATCGGTCATCAAATATCCAACGGAATAAATGGAGCCCGGCACCTGACCGTTGGCAAATTCCATGTCAAAAAACAAAATTTTCATATGTACCTCAAACGCCTCTCACTCTCTGCCGCATCATTTCAACGGACATTATATTATTTTACCACATAATTTCGGGTTCGTCAATACATTTCCGCCTTTTCCGAAAAGCAACAGTAAATGAAATCGCATTCGCACGACGTTTTGGGCAAATCGCGCATTTTTCGCAAAAGTCGCATTACTTTCTTCAAAGAGGTTGCAAAAAACGGTTGTGTGTGCTACAATAAACAAATGGATTCGTCAGAGCACTTTAAAATCGCAGAAATCGGACCGAGGAAGGATGTCGACATGCTAAACCGTCTGAACACGCTTTTCAAACAACAAAACACCGCCCCGCATCAGCAATTTGCCACCTTTTTGGCGCTGATGTTTGTGGGCGGTTATTTCGGGGCTTTTACATATTTGCTGCGCGGCGGCGTTTTTTGCAGCGCGCAAACCGTAAATATGCTGTTGTGTGCCGTCAACCTGGTACGGGGAAAGCCCTCGGTTGCCGCCACCTATCTCATTCCCATTCTGGCGTTTGCGTCGGGAACCGTCTTTGCGGAGGCACTGCCGAAGCAGCACCGTTCCATTTGGGGGTGCTCACGTCGAACATGGCTCATCCTGCTGGAAATTTTCGTTGTCGTTTTTTTGGGCTGCTTGCCGGAATCCGCCCCCTTTCAAATTACGCAAATTTCAATCAACTTTATCTCCGCCGTTCAGTATAATTCCTTTCATGCACTGAAGGGACAGGCCATGGCCACCACCTTCTGCTCCAACCATCTTTCTCAAACCTTTTCCCTGCTGATTATGGGGGTAAAGGGAGATAAAAGCGCACTGAAAAATTCCTTCCGTCATCTGGCCATCATCCTGTTTTTCATGCTCGGTGCCGCCACCTCTGCCGTCATCGGAGGTCGGCTCCTCGGAAAATCCATTTTCTGCACGCTGGCAGTGCTGGTTCCGCTGTATTTCCTGCTGTTAAGACACGACCTTTCCAAGCATACAAAGCATTAAAAAAAGCGAACCGTCCGAAGGCATTTCCCGTCCGCATCGCTTCCGAAAAGGCGGACGAAAGCCTTCGGTCAACCGACAAGCTTCATTGCTTTGTTTGCAATCGGACGATGAGCGTGGGAGGCAAATCGCAAATGATTTGCCTCCCACGCTCATCTGTTTTTCCGTTTTTACCGTTTGTATTTTGCTAAGAAATCGGCACTCATTTTAAGGCTGTTGAAAGCCCCGTTCGTCCAGGAGCCGTCCTGCTCGACAACGTAATGCTTGACGCCGATATCCTCAGCAGCCTTCATAATGGGCTCCCACGCGAGATTGCCGCAACCGACCTCTGCATAATGTGCCACATACGCGGACTTTGCATTGTCATAACGCAAAATCATGTCCTTCAAATGCAGAATGTCAATTCTTCCCTTGAGCTTGTACATCCAATCCACCACATCTCCGCCGCCTGCGGAAACCCAGCAGGTGTCCAGTACGAAGGAGGTTGTCGCGGGGTCCAAGCCCTCATACAAATAATCCATCAGTGTTTTATAGCCGTCAATACGAAGAAACTCAAATTGATGATTATGATAGGTCAGGCGAAAGCCGTGCTTCGCATAGAGCTCGGCGGCCTTGTTGAAATCCGCGATAAAGCGCTTCAATTCACCGAGGTCTTTTCTGGCAGGTCCGGGCATACCGCCGATTCCGATGTTGGCGGTGTTCCACATCCTGTGCAATTCCATCGTTTCCTCGGGCGCATTGAGAATCTTATCGAAATCGTAGTGCGTGCCGCAAATCGAAATGCCGTGCTTTGCAAGCAGTTCCCCGAACAGCTTCGCATCAAAGCTGTTTCCCGCAGTGTGTGCTTCGGTGTAACCGAGCGCAGCCAATTTGCCGAATGCCATGTCGGCCATTTCCGCATCGTGTAAATAATCGCGAACGGAATACAGTTGAACGCCTAATTTTTCAAACATAACGTTTCCTCCAAAAAAATTTGATGTGATGGATGCCGGCCGGAAAAATCAGCTCAACAGCGTTCGGTCGCTTGCAAACTGCCCGCCGCCGGTCTGAGAGAATTTTTCAAGCAACGACTCCACGGTCAGCTGCTTCTTTTCTTCCCCTGAAATATCCAAAATCACCTTTCCGTTGTTCATCATAATCAAACGGTTTCCGTGCGCAATGGCATCCCTCATATTGTGGGTTACCATCATGGCCGTCAGGTGGTTTTCCGCAATGATTTGATCCGTCAATTCCAGTACCTTTGCCGCGGTTTTCGGGTCCAGCGCGGCGGTATGCTCGTCCAGCAGCAGCAGTTTCGGCTTTTGAAGACTTGCCATCAGCAACGTCAGCGCCTGTCTTTGACCTCCGGAAAGCAAACCGACACGGGAGGTCATACGGTCCTCCAAGCCCAAATCCAATGCTGCAAGACGCTCTCGAAACAGCTTCCGCTCCGCTTTGGAAATGCCCCAACGAAGCGTCCTGTGCTTGCCGCGACGGAAGGCCAGTGCAAGGTTCTCCTCAATTTGCATGCTTGCCGCACTGCCGACCATCGAGTCCTGAAATACCCTTCCCAAATACTTTGCACGCTTATGCTCGGGCATGGCGGTTACGTCTACATCGCCGATGAGAATGCGCCCGCAATCCACGGAATACACCCCCGCAACGGCATTGAGCATGGTGGATTTTCCCGCTCCGTTTCCGCCGATGACCGTCACAAAATCGCCTTCGTTCAGGTGCAAGCTCAAGCCGTTCAGGGCCTGCTTTGCATTCACGGTACCCGGGTTGAAGGTTTTGGAAATGCTTTCAATTTTCAACATTTTTCGGTTCCTCCTTGCGGGCCTTGGAAAAATACTTTTTCTTCCAATAGGGTACTGCCAAAAAGATTGCAACCACCAGCGCGGACAGCATATTCAGCAAATCCGTATCCAAGCCGATAAAAATCACACTTTGATACACAATGTAGTAAATGATTCCGCCGAACACCACGCTGAGCAGCTTAAACGCAAAGTTTTTGGAAATGCGCGAGAACAACGCCTCGCCGATCACCACGGCCGCAAGCCCGATGACAATGGCACCGCGCCCCATGTTGATGTCGGAAACGCCCAGATACTGTGCGCGCAGTGCACCGGCAAAGGCAACGATTCCGTTGGAAAGTACCAGACCGAGCACCGTTGTCACATTGGTGTTAATTCCCTGCGCACGGCTCATTTGCCGATTGGCACCGGTTGCACGGATGGAGCAACCGAGTTCGGTGCCGAAAAACCAATACAGCACCGCAATCAGCACTGCAATGAAGCCCAAAAGAACCAGAATGGTTTTTTCCTTGTTCAGCATTGCAACCAAAACATCGTATTTTTTTGCCGGCAGGGAAATGTTGGCCTTGCCCATAATCTTCAGATTCACCGACCATAAAATCAGTTGCGTCAAAATGCCGGACAAAATTGCCGGGATTCCCATGAAGGTGTGAAAAACTCCCGTCAGCAGCCCCGCCAGCATGCCGGCCAGCGTCGCCGCCAGCATGGCAAGCCACAGGTTGCAGCCCGAGGTCACCATTACCGCGCAAACGGCGGCACCCGTTGTAATGGAGCCGTCCACGGTGAGGTCGGCAACATCCAAAATTTTATAGGTGATATATACACCCATCGCCATGATTCCCCAAAGCAGTCCTTGAGCAACCGCACCCGGCAGGGTGTTCAAATAATTCAAAAATTGCATAAAAATTCTATCCTTCTTCGGCTCCTCGCAGCCGCACTGTTATTCTGTCGCAATTGCCACATAATCGGCGGGAATTTGAATGCCCAACTCCCCGGCGATGGTGGGATTGTATTTTTTGGTAAACGTAGCCGCATACTCGATGGGCATTTCGGAAATTTTCGCCTCGCCCTTGAGAATCTTTGCCGCCATCAACCCCGTCGCATAACCGATTTCGTAATAGTCAATGGTCAACGATGCGATTCCGCACCCCTTCGCGGTGTTTTCCTCTCCCGTAACAATCGGGATTTTTTTGACCATCGCATGGTAGATGGTTTCCGCGCAGGATGCCGCAGTGTTATCGGTTGGAATATACAGCGCATCGCACTCGGTGGAAGCCTTTGCGGTAACGGTGGAAACATCGTTGGAGTCCGCAAACTTATACTCCTTGCAGGTGATTCCCCTTGCGGTTAAATATTCCTGCACCACCCGAACCTGGTAAGCGGAGTTTGCTTCCGCAGAGCAATAGAGCACGCCGACAGTCTTTGCTTCTGGAACCAAATCCAACAACATCTGCGCCTGTTGGTCCAAAGGAGCCAGGTCGGAGGTTCCGGAAATATTGCCGCCGACGGTGCCGTTGAAATTTGTAATGTCCAGTGCCACACCGTACTCGGTGATGGAAGTGCCCAAAATCGGAATGCTCTCCGTATAGTTGGCGGCAGCCTGCAACGCGGGTGTTGCGTTTGCCAAAATCAGGTCTACGTTTTTGGAAACAAAGCTGTTTACAATGGTTCCGCAGGTGTCGGCGGAATTTCCGGCATTTTGGAAATCAAAAGTAACATTCTCCTCGCCCAGCTGCGCAATCACCGCGTCACGGAAGCCGTTGGTGGCCGCATCCAAGGCATCGTGCGTCACCAGCTGGCAAATACCGATGGTATACTTCTTCTGCGCGGAGCAGGAAGCAAGCGACAGCAACGGCACCGTCATCAGAACGGCAAGAATGAAAGACATCATTTTCGTTTTCTTCATAGTTTTTTCTCCTTTTTTGATGATACAGAAAACCAAAAAGCGCCCCTGTATCCATTGTTCGGATACAGAGACGACAAAATCGCGGTACCACTCTGTTTCGTTCCGCCCTTGCGGGAAGAACCTCTGCGGGCATCTCGGTGAATGCCCTGCGATATAACGGTCGCACCCGACAATCCTACTGAAGGAAGAACCTCGTTCAGTATGCGGCTTCCGAAACGAATTCACACCGGTTCCCCGATTGCCTTGCACCAAGCGGCAACTCTCTGTACGGTTTTTCACGGGTTACTGTTTTTCGGTCAACGCCTTTATTTATTGAAAAAATTATAGCACGGTTCCGGGAAACTGTCAAGCTTTTTTTGCATATTTTTGCAATCGCCGTCGGGTTCAGCCCCCCAAATACGCCTTGCGAATGCTGTCGTCCGCCAACAGCTCGGCCCCCGTTCCCGTTTTTTGAAGCGAGCCGATTTCCAGAACATAGGCACGGCTTGCAATGGAAAGCGCCTTTTTCGCGTTCTGCTCCACCAGCAGCACCGTGGTTCCCTCCTCGTTGACCTTTTGGAGCATTTCGAAGATGGTGTTGACATACAACGGCGAAAGCCCCATGCCGGGCTCATCCAGCAAAAGCAGCTTCGGATGTGACATCAATGCGCGGCTTATGGCAAGCATTTGCTGCTCTCCGCCCGACAGCGTGCCCGCAATCTGACGGGAGCGCTCCTTCAAAATGGGAAAGCGTTCAAACATTCTTTCCAGCGTCTCCTCGTTGCGTTGCTTGTCGTTCTGCGTATAAGCACCCAGGCGCAGGTTCTCCGCAACGGTCAGCTCCTGAAAAATGCGGCGCCCCTCCGGCACCTGTGCGATTCCCATAGGAACCAGCTTGTGGGCAGGCGTATTGGTAATGTTTTTGCCGTCAAACGTCACGGTGCCTCCGCGCTTCGGAATCAGGCAGGAAATCGCATGCATAATGGTGGTTTTTCCCGCACCGTTTGCGCCGATGAGGGCAACGATTTCTCCCTGCTCCACATGAAATGACACACCCTTAATGGCCTGAATCAAGCCATAGGATACCTGTAAATTTTCAACGTTCAGTAAAGCCATCGGTTCTCCTCCTCAATCTCCGAGATAAGCGCGAACAACCTCGGGCCTCTTTAAAACCTCATTCGTTTCGCCCTGTGCCAAAACCGTACCGAAATTCAACACGGTCAGCCGGTCGCAAACACCCGAAACAAGGTTCATGTCATGCTCAATCAGCAACACGGTCATGTCAAAGCGGTCTCGGACAAAGCGAATGGTCTCCATCAGCTCCGCGGTCTCCTGCGGGTTCATGCCCGCAGCCGGCTCGTCCAACAGCAGCAGCTTGGGGCCGGTTGCCAGCGCGCGGGCGATTTCCAGCTTCCGCTGCTTTCCGTACGGGAGGTTAAAGGCAAGCAGATTGCGCTCCTCCTCCAAGCCGAAAATGCGCAAAATCTCCTTGGCATGCTCACGCATCCGCTTTTCGGTATCAAAGTGCTTCGGCAAACGAAGCACCGTTTGCAAAACACTGCTTTGATAATCGGGATGGTTGTGCAAGCCGACCATCACGTTGTGAACCACCGACATGTTGTTAAACAGACGAATGTTCTGAAAGGTGCGGGCAATCCCCTTGTGATTGATTTTTTCCTGCCCCATTCCGTTGAGTCTTTCGCCGTCCAGCTCAATTTCCCCCTCGGTTGGCGTATACACACCCGTCAGCAAATTGAACACCGTTGTCTTGCCTGCGCCGTTGGGGCCGATTAAGCCGTAAATTTCTTTTCTCCGAATCGAAAGATTCACCTGCTGAGCCGCCTTCAAGCCGCCAAAGGAGATGCCCAGATTTTTTGTTTCCAATAAATACTCCGACATTTACTTTTCCCCCCTGTTCTCATCCGCACGCTCCTCTGCGCTGTCGGATGTACGGCGAATGTCCATGGAGAGCAGCTCATCCATGTTGATTTTGGTCGGAACGCGCTCCCAGCTTGCCTCATCGTCCTTTCTGGCTGCGGGGTCCTTCGACGGCGGAACCAGCTTTTCAAACAGGCGTCGCAGATTGTATTTTTCGCGGAAGCCCTTGAGGGCGGGCGCATTGTTGTAAATGACAATGACAATCAAAATCAGCGCGTAAATCAAATTCTGAAGCACCGCAAGGTTGCCCGTGAGCACGGCGGGAAGCTTGGCATTGAGGAAGGTAATCAGGGTTGCCGCCACAATGGCACCGTTGATGCTGCCCATACCGCCCAACACCACCATCACCAAAATCTGAATGGAATAATTGTAGTCAAAGGTGGAGCTTTGCACGGTATAGTTGCTGTAACTGTAAAAAACGCCGGCGATGCCCGCAAAAAACGCAGACAGAATAAATGCAAGCATTTTGTATTTGGTCACGTTGATGCCGGTTGCCTTTGCGGCAATTTCACTGTCGCGGATGGCCGTGATGGCACGACCGTGCCGACTGCGAATCAAATTTTGAATCACCGCCAAGGTAATCAGAACGGCAATGAACGCATAAATAAACAACACGTTTTTGTCATATCTCGCGGTGCTCATACCCATGGCTCCGCCAAAGCTCTCGCTGTCGGAATTGAGAAACAGCGAGCGCACAATTTCACCGAATGCCAGCGTCACGATGGCAAGATAGTCTCCCTTCAAGCGCAGTGCGGGCAGACCGATAACGGCACCGCACGCGGCGGCGGCAAGTCCTCCAACCGCCAAGGAGAGCAGCATCGAAAGCGGGTTGTTTCCGATGCTTTCCGCAAGCAACACCGAAACCTTGCCCCCGATGTAGGCCCCCACACACATAAAGCCCGCATGGCCCAAGCTCAATTCGCCGAGGAAGCCGACAACCAAGCTGAGGGAAACAGCCAAGATGATGCTGATGGCCATCTTTTCCAAAAGATACAGTGTGGAGGCGGGAACACCGCCCGCCAGACTCATGGAAGCAAACACCGCCGTAAAGAGCGCAATGACAATGTAGTTGATAAAATGCTTCCACTTGATTTTTTTCATTTTTTGCATCATACCTTCTCCCTCCGTTTTTTGCCGAGAATTCCGGAAGGTCTCACCAGCAAAATCAAAATCAAAATGGAGAATTCAATGGCGTCGGTGTAGGGAGCCAACACGGAAACCTTGTTGCAGAAGGTTTCCACCAGTCCCAACAAAATGCCGCCGAGCATCGCACCCGGAATAGAGCCGATGCCGCCGATGACCGCGGCCGTAAATGCCTTGATTCCGGGCATGGAGCCGAAGGTGTTGGTCAGGCTCGGCGCCTTCAGCAAATAGAACAACCCCGCCAATGCCGCCAACGCCGAGCCGATGGCAAAGGTGGTGGTGATAATGCTGTTGACATTGATGCCCATCAATTCCGCCGCGCCTCTATCCTCGGACACCGCCAGCATGGCACGCCCCGTTTTGGTCTTTTTGATAAACAGGCTCAGCGCCACCATCACCGCAACGGTGCAGCTCAACGTCAACAGGGTGTAGCCCTGAACGGTCAGCTTTCCGACGGTCACCGTACCGAGCTCTGCCACCGTCACCATTTTGGGAGCGACTCCGAAAATCAGCTGTGCCATGCTTTGCAAAAAATAGCTGATGCCGATGGCTGTAATCAGCACTGCCAGCGGAGAGGCACCGCGCAGAGGCTTGTATGCGATTTTTTCAATCAGCATCCCCAACAAAGCGCAAAAAACAACTGCACCCAGCACTGCCACCCATGAGTTGGAGGAAAGCAAAATCAAAACATATATCATGTAGCCGCCCACCATGATGATATCTCCGTGGGCAAAATTCAGCATTTTTGCAATGCCGTATACCATTGTGTAGCCTAAGGCAATCATGGCATAAATGCCGCCGAGACTTAAGCCGTTGATAAAGGTCGTGATAAAATCCATGTTCTCTTCCTGTTTTTCCGGTGATTGTGCAAGGGAAGGGGCTCGCCGCTGCAAGCCCCCTTCCCTGCGGTCACACGGTATTCGTTATCGGTTTGCTTCTTTAATCACGTACTTGATTGCGGTTTTGTTGACGTAGCCGGAATTGCCCCAGGTGATGTTGTCTCCGGTGCAGCCCGAGAAGGTGTAGCCGTTGTCGAATTCACCCTTCAAAACCTCGCACAAATCGCTTGCGCTCATGTTGACGGAGATGCTGTCGGGGTTCTTCTCGTAAGCAGCCTTCATGGCGCCGAAAATCGCATAAACACAGTCGTACGCGGACGCACCGAACTGATTCAAGGTGTCGGTGCCGTGCTTTGCGGTGTATTTGTCGATGAACTCCTTTGCCTTCCCTTCGGTTGCCTTGGAACTGAAATGGGAGAGCATGGAAATTTCCTGCGGAATGGAGGTGACGTCAAAGCCCGGAATGGAATCGATGCCGTCCAAGCCGTCGCAACCGTAATAGATGGCGGTCGGAGCGATGATATCCTTTGCCTGTGTCATAAACAGAGACGCAGGCGTATAATAAATGGGCATAAAGATGAAGGAGCAATTCTTCAGCGTGTCGATTTGTGAGCTGAAGTCGGTTTGGTTGTTCTTGGTAAAGGAGGTCTCCACAACCGTCACATTGGCGTTCAAATTCGCCTTGAACTGATCGTAAATTCCCTTGGAGTACGGGTCGTCGGACATGTAAAACACACCGATGGTAGAGTTTGCGCAGGTTTGGTTTACATAATCCGCCGCAACGCTGCCTTGGTTTCCGTCCGCAAAGCACATTTGATATCCGTTGGGATTGGCCGGAACGTCGTCGCCGGTGGCGGAAGGCGTCAGGAAGAACACATTGTCGTCCACAGACAGGTTCTTGAATTCCAGTGCCGGCTTGGTCGTCACCGTACCGAGAGAAGCCTGCATGCCGCCCTCATAGAGAGACGCGTAGTTGGTGGCGATGCGGGTGGGGTCATTGACATCGTCCGTGACAACCAGCTTGAACTTCATACCGTTCAAACCGCCCGCAGCGTTGATTTCATCCACTGCCATTTGCGCCGAATTCTTTACGGCATTGCCGTAAACGGATGCGTCACCCGTCAGGGGGGCGGAAAGGCCGATGATAAATTCGGTATTATCGGCAGCATAGTTGGTTTTTTGACAGGATACCATGCCGACGGCGCAAAGCGTCAAAGCCATCGCCAAGCAAAGAACCTTCAACATTGTTTTCATTGTAGTACACCTCTTTTTTGGTTTTTTATTTTGATGTCGTATCCGACAAGAAAATCGAACAGAATAAAGAAAGCCCTGCCGAAAGCAGAGCCGTTTACCGTCGCGTGCAGTCCGAGATATTCAAGACCTCACCCGTTTATGGAAGCGCCGTCCGCTTAAGACATCGAAAGGGAAAAATTCGAACCGGAACAGAAATGCAAAATAGCAATCCGAGCAGCAGAAAAAACGACAATCGGAAGCAAAACAGGCAAAAGCGTACAAAAAGGGACACCGCAAAAGCAGTGTCCGAGACATTCATCATTCTGTTGCATGCAGGCATAGCGGCACCGAAACAAGACGCCGCATTACAGGACGGTGTCATGGTATTCTGATTTCTTTCACTGTCGCGCCGTTTCATCATGTACACCGCTCCCTTCATGAATTGTCTTTATTTTACTAAAAAACCGTTCAATTGTCAATGGTAAAATTGTACATATTTATTTATTTTCCTTTTCTCATTTTGATGCATTTGGTCCAAACATCAATACCCAAAAAGAAGGATGAAAAAATTGCAAAAAATCAAATCGAAACTCTTGACAAAGAGAAACGCGCTTGCTATAATAATGGTGTCGGGAGCAAAACCCGATAATACATCTCCGGAGGAGCAAGTTTATGAAAAGAGTACTGAAACTGATTTCCCTTTCCTTGGCATTGGTTTTGCTGGCAGCTGCCCTGGTTTCCTGTGGCGACAAATCCGGCGCAATCAAGAAGGCTTTCGAGAAGGAAGAGTACACGGTTACAACCGTCGATGCGGAAAATTCCACGGTAAAAACCATTTTCTCTCTTCTCAACCTGACCGAGGAGCAGAGAAAAGAAGCAGCGGAGTATGAGCTCTTGGTTTGCACCAAAAGCGTCAACGTTGCGCTGGTCATCAAGTTTCCCTCTTCCAAGGACATCAAAGAATTTTTTGTGACCGAGGACAAGGACGGAAAAGAAGACACTTCTGCGTATGACAAGGCAAAGGAAAACGGTTGGATTAACGGCAACTGCCTGATTCTGACCGTCAGCAACAACGCACTTTCCATTTTCAAGGAAGCATAATCGACCATCCGATACGCAACGGAGCCGCCCCAAGCCGGGGCGGCTCCGCCTTTTTTTATTTTATTCCGCTTCTCCGAACTCGGCAAGCTCCAAGCCCTCGTTGTTTTCCAGCGTGTGACGGATGTGCCATTCGCTGTTGAACAGCAAATAGTCGTTCCCGTGAAAATCCTGCACCCACTTTACATCAAACAAATGCAGCGTAGCGGGATTCCTGCCGCCCTTTACACGGCGAATATATTGATACGGCAACGGATATTGCTTGTAGGTGACGCCGTACTCCGCCTTCATTCTGGACTCCAGCACATCATATTGCAGCATGCCGACTACCCCCACATATACACGCTCCAAGCCGCTGTTTGGCTCAATAAAAATACGAATCGCACCCTCCTGCGCAATTTGATTCATACCCTTTGCAAATTGCTTTCGCTTCATGCTGTCTACCTGCTCCACCAATGCAAAGCATTCGGGAGCAAAGGTGGGAATACCCTCAAATTGTACCCTGCATTGCTTGTCGCAAACCGTATCTCCGATGGCGAAAATACCCGGGTCAAACACACCGATGATGTCCCCCGCATAAGCCTCCTGAATCACAGAGCGCTCCTGCGCCATCATCTGTTGAGGCTGTGAAAGGCGCATGCTCTTCCCTTCGCGCACGTGGAAATATTCCTGTGTATGCTCAAACTTGCCCGAAACAATGCGCATAAATGCAATGCGGTCCCGATGTGCCTTATTCATGTTCGCCTGAATCTTAAACACAAAGGCGGAAAAATGAGGGTCAAAGGGCGACACCGCACCGTCCGCAGTCTTTCGTGCCAAGGGTGCCGAGGTCATTTTGAGGAAATGCTCCAAAAAGAACTCCACACCGAAGTTGTTCAACGCGGAGCCGAAGAACACCGGGCTCAACTGTCCCGTACGCACCTTTTCCATGTCAAAATCAAAGCAGGCACCGTCCAGCAGCTCTATTTGCTCGGTCAACTCCTCACGCGCATAGGAGCCGATTAACTCGTCCAACCGCGCGGTGTCGTCAAGTGAGCAGTCAATGGAAGCAAGACGGTCGCGTCCGCGGTGCGCATCGGCAAAAGAGAGAATTCTTTTCCCTTCACGGTCATATACCCCCTTAAATCCGACTCCGCAACCGATGGGCCAGTTCATGGGGTAAGTGCCGATGCCGAATTCCCGCTCCAGCTCATCCAAAAGGTCAAAGGGGTCCCTTGCCTCGTGGTCCAGCTTGTTGATAAAGGTAAAAATCGGGATGTGACGCATTGCGCAAACCTTAAACAGCTTTCTCGTTTGCGGCTCGATTCCCTTTGCCGCGTCGATGACCATTACTGCGCTGTCCGCAGCCATCAACGTGCGGTAGGTATCCTCGGAAAAGTCCTGATGCCCGGGGGTATCCAAAATATTGATGCAATATCCTTCGTATTCAAATTGCATCACCGAGGAGGTAATGGAAATACCTCTTTTCTTTTCCATCTCCATCCAGTCGGAAACGGCGTGACGGTCGGCAGCCTTGCCCTTGACGGAGCCGGCTGTTTGAATGGCACCGCCGTACAAAAGAAACTTTTCGGTGAGCGTGGTTTTACCGGCGTCCGGGTGAGAGATAATCGCAAACGTCCGACGACGGTTGATTTGTTGTTCCAGTTGATTCATTTGTCTATTCCTTTCCGTGTTCAAATCAAATTCCTGTATGCTTCCGTTCGCCTTTTGTCTACATGTCCCCGTCCAATGCCCTTTCCTTTAAATACATAACGCTTTATTCTATCATGTATTCGCCTTTTTTTCAAGACTAAATTTCGAAAAACGGGAAAATTAGTGAACAAATGAATTTTGTTCATTCCGCAAAAGCTTTAATCAAGCTGCCGAAATTCGTCTACATGCGCTTCGCACAATGAGCGTGTGCTTTTTGCAATACAAAACGAGCGGGGAGCCGTAAAGCTCCCCGCAGGACCGCCGAACCGAAGAAGAATTCAATCAACGGTGCAATCCGTTTTTTTGTGTTTCCGACGCATTAGAACAACCGCGCAACCACCGATTGCCGCGGCTGCCGCAACCGCTCCGATGACAACATAGACTACCGTGTTGCGATGTGCACCTGCAACATGGAACCGCTCCTGCGCAACGCCCGTGGTGGAAACAATGGAAACGAAGTATTCGCCGACGGCCAGAGTATCCAAGTATTCTGCCGTGATTTCCACAATCGTGCTCCCCTCTCTCACCGAATAGCAGTCCGGTTCGAGAACGATTCCGTTGATTCGGACCTCAATAAAGTCCTCAATCGCGGCATCGGAACGGAACGTCAGTGAAGCTTTCGACTTTTGATTCCACGTAACCTCGGAACCGCCGATGATTTTCGGCGCAAGCTTTTCAACACGCTCGGTGTAGCTGTGACCGCATTGACACGTATACGAGACAATGCCGAATTCCGACGCGGTTGCCTCTTTGGTAACCACGCGCTTGTACGAATGTCCCGTTGCCTCAACCACCTTGTGTTCGGTGTGACCGCATGCACAGGCACGAAGCTTGGAACCGTCCTCGGTACAGGTGGCAGCGACATCCACAACCCATTCACCGTAGGTGTGCCCCTTGGCTTTGACAAAATTGTCTTTGTAGGAGTCGCCGCAAGAGCAGGTGTGCGTCGTGGAGCCCTTTTCGGTACAGGTAGGAGCTGTTACAACCGACTTATAGTCATGCCCCTTTGGAGAAACGTAATCACCAACATAGCTGTGTCCGCAAGTGCAAGTATATGTCGTGTACCCACTCACTGTACAGGTAGGTTCCGTTACAACCGCTGTGTAATGGTGCCCCGTTGCTTTGATTGCTTCCGTTTCGTAATGCTCGCAGTTCTTGCAATCGCGACGTTTGACTCCGTCTTTCGTGCACGTTGCTTTCGTTACCGTACTCCACTCGCCGTATTCATGACCGGTTGCCGAAACGTACGTATCAATATAGCTATCTCCACAGTCACACGTGTGTGTGGTGTAGCCTCGTACAGTGCATGTCGGTTCCGTTACAACGGATGTGTAACTGTGTCCCGTTGCCGAAACATAGCCACCGACGTAGCTGTGTCCACAAGCGCAAGTATAGGTTGTGTAACCCTGTGCAGTGCAAGTCGGCTCCGTTACGACAGATGTGTAATTGTGCCCCGTTGCTTTGATTGCTTCCGTTTCGTAATGGTTGCAGTTCTTGCAATCGCGGCGTTTGACTCCGTCTTTCGCGCAGGTTGCTTTCGTTACCGTACTCCACTCGTCGTATTCATGACCGGTTGCGGAGACGTAGTCACCGACGTAGCTGTGTCCACAAGTGCAAGTGTAGGTGGTATAACCTTGTGCAGTGCAAGTAGGTGCTGTTACAACGGACGTGTAGTTGTGCCCCGTTGCCTTGATTGCTTCCGTTTCGTAATGCTCGCAGTTCTTGCAATC
>CAZWXE010000007.1:18369-27846 GCA_964638045.1 uncultured Ruminococcus sp.
TGTGCCCCGTTGCCTTGATTGCTTCCGTTTCGTAATGCTCGCAGTTCTTGCAATCACGGCGCTTTTCTCCGTCTTTCGTGCACGTTGCTTTCGTTACCGTAAGCCATTCGCCGTATGCATGACCGGTTGCGGAAACATACGTATCAATATAGCTATCTCCACAGTCACACGTGTGTGTGGTGAACCCGCTCACTGTACAGGTAGGTTCCGTTACAACCGACGTATAACTGTGCCCCGTTGCCGAAACGTAGTCACCGACGTAGCTGTGACCGCAGTCACACGTATGGGTGGTGTAGCCGCATTCGGTGCACGTGGGCGCGGTTACAACCGCGGTATAAATATGAATACCGGTGGCAGGGGCAGATTCACGATACTCCACCGTCTTGTTGCACTTGGAGCAAATCCGCCCTTCCATTTCGGAGGTTGTACAGGTGGCCGCGGAGACAACCGTCCAATCGCCAAGCGTATGCTCGCAGGTACTCATGGTCGAAGCCGTTGCGGAATAAACCACGCTGACCTCGCCCGAGGTTGCAATGTGCCCACAGTCGGCACACTTGATATAGTACGGTTGCCCGTTGTCATAGCCGAAGAAAATGTTCAGAATCAGTCGAATAAGCCATTGTACAAAGTCCTCGTCCGCATAAACCTTTACATAGTTATGCTCGGTTGCGGGGATTTCCTCAATCACCGCATGACCACACGCGCAAATGTAAGTCACCTCGCCCGCAGAGGTACAGGTTGCGGCTTTGGTCACCGCGGAGGTGTATTCATGCCCTGTTGCCTCAAGAACCTCGTACTCGGTGTGGCCGCACGCGCAATCACGGTGCCGAGAGCCGTTCGTGGTACAGGTGGCGTCCACATCTTCCACCCATTCGCCGCAGGTATGCCCTTTGGCTTTGACAATGTTATCCTGATAGGAATGACCGCAAGCACAGGTGTGCAGGTCGTAGCCGTCCTTTTCGCAAGTAGGCGCAACCGTAACGGTGCTGTAAGAGTGCCCCAGCGCATCGGTATAGTCCGTGCCGTACCACTCGCCGCAAACGGTGCAGGTGTGCTTATAATAGCCCCCTTCGGTGCAGGTGGCGTCCACCCACACAGGCGCGCCGTAGGCGTGTCCGTCACCATCATGCGTCCACTTGGCAACAAAGCGTCGGTCACCGGTGACGGTCATGCCCTCGGTAAAGCCCTGCCAGCCGCCAAAGGTGTAGCCGAGCTTTTCGGGCGCGGCGGGCGCAACGATTGTTGTGCCGTAATCCTGCGTTTGGGAGGAAATGACGGTGCCGTCACGCTCCACAAACGAAACGGTATACTGCTTTGTCACCTTTTCAACAAGAAGCTGTGCCGAGATGTCCACCGAAGAGGTTGCAGGGAACGGGTCCGGCATGCCGTCTCCGTCCAAATCCCAACCCTTGAGCACATAGTAGTCGTGCTCACCTTCTTCAAGAACAATGGTTGGAACGCGAATGACCTGTGAGGTATAAAAGAGTTCGGAGGAATACAGGCTGCCGTCCGCATTGTAGAAATTAGCTGTAATCCAATCGTCCCCGTAGACCACCTTGTTGCCGTTGGCCCAACCGGGGTAGTTCGCGTCCCAACGGACATCCTTCTCGCTTTCGGAGACATAGATGGTAACACCTTCGATGCCCTGAAACGCATCGTCGCACATCCGCACGCCTTCGGCAAGGACAATGTTGGTCAACGTAGAGGGAATGCTATCTGCACTCCACCCAAAATATCCCAAAGCGGTATGACTTGTCGGCATTTCGGTGAGCACCAACGTCACAAGGTTGGTCAAGTCATCCTTGGATAAAAAACCGTAGGCGTTGCCTCCAATGGTCAGGTGCTTGAGTTTGTAGCATCCGGAGAACGCATCTCCGGCAATCGCCGTGGTACCTTCGCGCACCGCAAAAATTTTAGCAGAAGTATCAACGCCAATCAAACAATTTCCAGCATAAAGGCTACCATCCGTCCAATTGCTTGAATCATTGTAATAGGCGGTGCCCTGGAATGCATAGGAACCAATTGAAGTCACACTGTCCGGTATGGTAATGCTCGTCAAGTTAGTACAAAAAGAGAAAGCAAAATAGTCAATCATTGTCACGCTATCTGGAATAGTGATGCTTGTCAAGCTACTGCAATCGTAGAACGCACAATAGTCAATCGATGTTACACAATCTGGGATAATAACATTTTGAACACCTCTCATATAACTAATCTTATAGGTATTCCCATTGATATATTTCGGCAATGTTACCGTATTTTGCACACCAATATATGCCATCAGCGTATATGTGCCGTTTTGGTAGGAAAATAAGAAATCATCTTCTGTTTTGATGTAGGTCGTACCATCTTCTGCGTACGTCACATTGCCATCTTTATCAACAATTAATTTTGCATAATACGCAATTTCGCCGTTATTGCCTGAACCAACAGTCAATTGGAAAGCACTTTTGTTGTATATTGCATAGAGGCTCCTACAACTTCCAAATGCAAAATCATCAATTGATGTCACACTGGCCGGGATTGTGATGCTTGTAAGACTACTGCATTCCGAAAATGCAGCCCAACCGATTGATGTCACACTGTCCGGCAGTGTGATGCTCGCCAGGCTACCGCAACCACGGAACGACTCCCAGCCAATCGTTGTCACACTGCTCGGAAGCGTGATACTTGTCAGGCTACTGCAACCAGAGAATGCACCCCTACCAACCGTTGTCACATACGCAGGAATTACACTGTTTTTACAACCAGCAATCAAAGTGTTTGTTGCTGTTTGAATGATGCAATTGTCTTTGCCGTGATATACGATATTTTCTTCCGCTACAACAAGCGATTCAAGGCTACTGCAACTGGAAAACACAGCACAACCAATCGACGTCACACCGTCTGGAATTGTGATGCTCTTAAAGCTCTCGCAACCAGAAAACGCATAACTGCCAATAAATGTCACGTTGTCTGGAATGGTGATGCTCGTAAGGCTGTTGCAATTGCGAAACGCACTCTCGCCAATCGATGTCACACCATTTGGAATTGTAATACTCTTAAGGCTCTCGCAACCGGAGAACGCAGAATCGCCAATCGTCGTCACGCCCTCCGGGATGATAATACTCGTCAGGCTACTGCATCCGGAGAACGCATAATTACCAATCGACGTCACGCTGTCTGGGATGGTGATGCTCTTCAGGTCCACGCACGAGGAAAATGCACCCCGTCCAATTGATGTTACACTGTTCTGTAACATCACACTCCTAAGTCTGCTACATCCACGGAATGCATGATTACCGATTTCCGTAACTGTATCGGGAACAATAACATGCCTAACACCGGTCATTTCATAAATTTCATAGGAGTTACCATTGATGTCTGTCGGTAAAGTCACCACACCCTGGGTTCCAAAATATTCAATCAGCTTATAGGTGCCGCTTTCGCAGACAAACAAGAAATCATCTTCTGTTTTGATATAGGTCATTCCATCTTCTGCGTACATCACATTGCCATTTTTATCGACAATCACTTTTGCATAATACGCAATTTCGCCGTTATCGCTTGATCCAATGGTCAGTTCAATGTCGCTGTTATTGTATATCGTCCGAAGTTGATAGCAACCGAAGAATGCACCTTGGTCAATAGATGTCACACTTTTGGGAATGGTAATACTTGTAATAGAAATGCGGCTAATTGAAATATCTGCTTCTGTAGCAAGAGAAAAAGCCTCCTCTCCAATTCTTGTCACTCCTTCTGCAATGTTTAATGTTTTAAAACCTATTCCAAGGAAAAAGTAAATCTTACCAATTTGGGTTACCCTTTCTCCCTCCCAATCGAACAACCTAATTTCATTTGTCAAGTCATAAACTGCCGTTGTTTCGTAAAAAGCGCCATAGTAAATATCCGTTACGCTATCCGGTACGACGATTTCTTCGATGTCCGCCAGCTGATAAAATGCGTAACTGTATACAACGGTAATATTACTATTGACGGTAACCTTTTTCAGCGATTCCGGCACATAGGTGGAATTTGCCTGCCAACCGCCTGCTCCGAAAATGTAGCCGAACCAAGTGATTTCATCGTCCTCATAGGACGCGCCGATGAACGGCAGGGTGATTTCCTCCAAAGATGCGCAATCCTCAAACGCGCCAAGGCCGATGATGAGCTCCTTTGCGTTGGTATCCGGGATGGTCACCTTGACAAGTGCCGAGCCGAGGAAGGCGTAATCGTCGATGTCGATGACGCTTTCTGGCACGGTCAGCTCGGTCATGCCCGTGTAGGCAAAGGCGTAGGTATAAAAGCCCTTGATTTCGCTTGTCTCGGAAACGGGCAGCTTTTTCAAATTGGTGCAACCGTAGAAGGCGTAATCCGAAATTTCCACAATGCTGTCCGGCACCGTGATGTCCGAGAGATTGATACACCCATAGAACGCGCCCTCGTAAATGCCCTTGAGCTGTGAGCCGTCCGCAAACGTCACCTTTCGGAGATTCTTTGCATAGGCAAACGCGTAATAGTCGATGGCAACCACCGAGGACGGCACGGTGATTTCGGTAATTTCCTCCGCGCCGAAGAATGCGCGATAACCGATGGACAGCAGGTTGCAGCGTTCGTCAAACAGCACCGCGCTCAGCGCCGTTGCCTCAAACGCGCCGTAGCCGATTTTCTCCACGCTGACGGGAACCGTGAGGACGCCCGTCTTGCCCGCGGGAACCACCACCAGCTTGGAGCCATCCTTGGAGAGCAGCAAGCCGTTTTCCACCAGATAATACGGGTGGTCGGCATCAACGGTAAACGCCGTCAAGCTTTCCAACGAGACCAGCGAAAACTCCTCCAGCACCGTCAAGGTTTTGCGGATGTGGAAGGACTCCAGCCCGGATTGATAAAATGCACGCGCGCCGAGCCATGTCAGATTTTCGCCGTAAGTAACGCTTGTAAGGTCGGCAGTGCCCTCAAATGCACCGTCGCAAATTTTGGTCACGCTGTTCGGTACGGCAAAGGACGTCAGGGCCGCGCCGTGGAACATCTCAATTGGAATTTCCGTCACCGTTGTCCCGCTTTCAAACGCAACGGTCGTCACGGCGCTGTTGCGGAAGATGGCACGCCCCAACGTGGTGACGGACGCGGGAACGGTAACCGCCGCGGTGAGGTGTTTGGTTCCCTCAAACGCCGATTGCTCCACCACGGTCAGGTGGGAGCCGCCCGCAAACGTGACGGACGTGATGGGCGTATCGGCAAACGCCTCCGTGCCGATAAACTCCACCGAGGCGGGAATGGCAATGCTTGTCAGCGCGGAATGGTAGAACCCGCTTCTTTGAATGGTGACCAGCGTTTCGGGCAGAGTGATGCGCTCCACCGTTGCATAGGCAAACGCACTGCCGCCGATGGTGGTGATGTTGCCGCCAAGCTCCACGGCGGAAAGGTCGAGCTCCGTAGCCGTTCCGAGGTATTCGAGAATGGCGATGTCGCCGCTTGTCAGCTTTGCGTAGCGATAGTCGCCGCTTGTGGCAACGCTTGTCACGCCGAGATAGTAGCCCTTGATGCCTCTGTCCCAATCCTCGTCAAGATAGAGCGGCAGAGTCTCGGCGGCAAAGTACACTTCCAACCGTCCGCTTGTTTGCAAGAATGCATAGGAGCCGATGTGCTCCGTGCTTTCGGGAACAGTAACGGATGTCAGGCCGTAGCAACCGTAGAATGCATATCTGCCAATGTTCTTCACACCGTTCGGAACGGTGAAGGAGGTCAGACTCTCGCAGAAGCGGCAGGCAAAGTTGTCGATTTCCGTCAGCTTCGCGTCGCCGAAATCAACGGAGGTCAGCTTGGTCATGCCCTCAAAGCCATGCGCTTGGATGGCGGTCAACGCAGAGCCGTTTTCAAATTTGACGGTTTGCAGGTTGGTCGCGCCATCAAACATATATGCGCTGACGGATTCCAGCTTGCTGTTTGCGGCAAAGATCACGCTTGTCAGCTTTGTACAGCCCTCAAACGCGCCCTGTGCAATGGTGGAAACGCTCTTTGGAACGGTGATAGAGGTAATGCCGCAATATGCGAACGCGCCGTAGCCGATACGCGGCAGCACGCAGTTTTCACCGAATGTGACTGTCGACATCGACATGTCGCAGAGGAACGCATAGCGACCGATTTGCATCACACCGCTTGGAAGTGCCATGAAATTCAGCGCGGTCACATAGGCAAACGCATATTCCTCAATGTAGACAAGGCTTTCGGGGAGGGCGACCGACTCCAAATGCGCGGCCCCGTAGAACGCCGCGGCGCCAACCGTTTCGACGCCTTGCGTAATTTGGTAGGATGTTCTGCTGTTTCCCGCAGGGTACGCAACCGCCTTTTTACCGTCCTTGGTGTAGACGACGCCGTCACGGTCGCAGTAACCGGTGTTCTCCGCACAAACGAAAATGTTTTCAAGGCTCCGGCAGCTTGCAAACGCGCCTGCACCGAAGTAGGTCAACGATGCCGGAATCGTCACGTCGCCGTCCAATGCGGAGGAAAGGAATGCAAAGTCGCCCAGCTGTGTCAAGCGGCTCGGAAACGTAATATCGGTAAGCGAAGCGGTAATTGCAAACGCATACGAGCCGATGATATTCAGATTGCTGTCTTCCCCAAAGGTCACATCGGAAAGAGATAAACAATAGTAAAATGCAGAACTGCCGACGGTATTGAGCGATTTGGGCAATGCAATGCTTCGAAGCGGCGTGCAAGCAAAAGCACTTGCGCCAATGCTTGTCAGTGTGCTGCTTTCACCGAAGGTGACATCGCAAAGCGCCGAGTATTGAAAAGCGGCTCCGTCGATTTGCGTCACAGAGTTCGGAATTGCCATTGTCCGCAAGGACGAGCAACCGAAAAAAGCGCTCCCGCCGATACGCGTCAGCCTGCTGTTCTCTCCGAAGGTCACATCGGAAAGCCGCGCACATCCGCTGAAGGTGCCTTCGCCCATCGACGTCACAAAATCCGTAATGAAAACAGACGCAAGATAGGAGCATTCAAATGCATAGTCCCCGATGACCGTGGTTTGATTGAAATCAACCTTGCCGAGGTGCGCATATGCAAACGAGTAGTCGGCAATTGCAGTGGTTCCGTTCGGAACGGTATAATCCACCGTCCGCGCCGCGGGATACGCAAGCAGTGTGCTCTTGGTGGCATTGAAAAGGACTCCGTTTACGCCGACAAAATGCATATTTCCGCGCTGAACGGCGATTTCCGTCAACGAGATGTCTCCGCGGAAAGCACCCGTTCCGATTGCCGTCACGCTTGCAGGAATCTCAATGCGGGAAATGCCGGAACAAGACGCAAATGCAAAGCTGCCGATTGTCTTGAGCTGCGGCGTACCCGCAAAGGCAACGGCGGAAAGTCTGACGCTTCCGTAAAATGCGCCTTCTTCAATTTTCGTTACGCCGGAGGGAATAGAGATATTGAGCAAATTCGAGCAATTACGGAATGCATAAAGGCCGATATGCCGCAACCCCGAAGGAAGACCGATTTCGCGCAGTTTGCTCTGCCCGTCGAATGCAAAATCACCGATAGACGTAACAGGCTTGCCGTCGATGTATTCCGGAACGGTGATATACCTTCTGTGCCCCGTATAAGAGCGAATCTCAATCGTACCGTCATCCAATTCAACATAGGTATACGGAATGCCGTCCTCCTCGTTTTCCCATTTTGCATAAACCGTAATGTCGGTATCAATCGCATCCTCGTACCAAACGTATTCTTCGGTGTAGTAAGGGTCATAGTACCAACCGTCAAAAACAGCATAAAGCCGCTCCGGCTCAAGCACCTCCTGCAACGTGTGTCCGACGATAAACAAGCCTTCCGTATCGTCCAGCTCGTTTGTCATCATGTCGTATGTAATGGTCCCGCGCTTCTCAAGGAGCAACGCCGAGGCATCGATTGCACCGTAGCCGTAGTAATAGTCATGGCCGAGGTCGCCAAGGTCGTACGAGGACGCAACGAGCAGCTCATAAACCTCGTCAAATGTAATATAGGGCTCCGTTTGCGACAGCAACGAAATGACACCTGCCACAAGCGGAGAAGCCAATGACGTACCGGTCTCGATGGAATATCCACCGCCCATGGCAGCGGTGTAAACGGTTCCGGGCGCAACCACATCCACGTTTTCGCCGTAGTTGGAATAAGCAGCCAATTCCCATGAGCCGTCCGAAAGTGCACCGACACCGATGACGTGCTCGTCGGCGGCCGGGTAGCAAAGCGCCGCGGTGCCGTCGTTGCCTGCTGCGGCAACGCAAAGAACATCGCTGTCATACGCCAGCTGTGTTGCTTCGGAAAAAGGATTGAACCCGTAAGTGCCGAACGACATGTTGACAACCGAAACATCACGTTCGATTGCATAATAAAGTCCGAACACCAAATCGGAGGTGCGCGCAAAGCTTCCGTTTGCATCACACTCCGCCTTAATCACGATAACGGTCACCTGCGGTGCGACACCGACCATACCGGAGCCGTCCATAGACGCGGCAAAAGCACCTGCAACGGCAGTACCGTGTCCAACCTCGTCCTCAATCAGCGACCAGTCATAGGAACCGTCGGCAAGAGTGTAATCCTTTACAATTTTGTCCTCGGTTGCATTGTATGAATATTCGCTGATACGGCCGGAAAACTCGGAGTGATCCGTATCGATACCGGTGTCGATGACGGCAACGGTAATGCCGGAGCCGGTTGTATTGTTCCACACGGTGGAGAGATTCAGATAATCCAAATACTCTTGCAGCTCCGCCTCATGGCTTTTCCAATCCGTAGGTGCGCTCGGCACCCTGTCGTTGCCGCCACCGTCATGCTTACCGCTGACCGTGGCCTGCCAGTCGGTGGACAGCGAATCGATGTACTGCAAATAGGCATCGTCGTCGTAAATATCTTTGATTGTCCTGCCATCGGTCAAGGTCAACGTGGCAAAAGACCCGTCGGATGTAATGCGAAGCTTGGCATCCAGCATTTTGGCCAATGCCGTTGCTTCGGAAAGCGACGTGTCGGACAGGACAATTGAGTATTCGTCATACTCCCCCGCTCGAAGCTCCAATTCGCTCAATTTGTCGTCACGGATTTCCTCCGGATTTACAACGACCGCTTGTTTTTTACGGCCGTACCAAATGCCGATAAAAACAGCCGAAAATACCAAAAGGATGGCGAGCACCGAAAACAGCCTGCGATTTCTTGTCTGAATCATTTCAAAAAGCCTCCGTATCTTCTTTTTTGCCTAATGATTGAAATTGCGTGGATATTGCCGGGGAAATCGAGTAGGGCGAAATTACTCGCCCTCTCACACCACCGTGCGTGCCGTTCGGCACACGGCGGTTCGGCTCTCTATCTCATATTGCTTCAACGCTTCTGCTCTTAGTTCGCTAACCTACGACTTCCTGCATTTTACTTCATGTACGTTTTGGCTACTTTGCATATCGGTTCTGAGCAGGACATCTTTTATATGTGATATTGAACCGTTCAGCCCTTCCCAAATTTGCATTTGGT
>CAZWXE010000008.1:0-27557 GCA_964638045.1 uncultured Ruminococcus sp.
CCGCTTCCCGCGGTGCTTTAGTATTATACTACTTTATGGACAAGTTGTCAAGAGGATTTTGGAGTTTTTTTCACATTTTTCATTTTATTTCTTCGTTTTTTGCAAAAAGGAAAGGAGCGACGTGCCCCTTTCCTTTTTATCAGCAAAAAGCGATTAAATTTCGGGAATGACAACCTCAATCTCATGGCCGCAAGCAGCAGACTTTGCGATGCCGTCGATGATTGCCTGGTTGTACAAAATTTGAGAGGAAGGAACGGGAGCCGTACCGTTCTCCTTGATGGCATCCAAGAAGGTGCGAATCTTCAGGTCAAACAGGTCTTCCTTCATCTTGATAATCGGAATCTCGGTTTGAGTCTGCTCACCGCAAACCTCATGATACAGAACCATGGGACCGCCGACGGTTCCGTTCCAGCATTCGGTGGAAGGAATGCGCAAACTACCCTTGGTACCCATAATAATGGTATCACCGGGAGTGTCCAGATTCATCGCCCATGCAATACGGAAGTCCAGAACGATGCCGCCCTCCAAGCGAATGAACGCAGCAGCAAAATCATCAACTCCAAACAGGCCCGCATATTCGGGGTGGCCGGTTTTTACATAGTTGCTGTAATTGGGGTCGGTGCCGAAGAACGCAGACTTATAGCCGGAAACCGTCAGGGGCTTGGGATAGCCAATTGCATTGAGGACCATGTCCAAGGAATAGCAACCGATGTCACCCAATGCGCCGATGCCCGCAGTTTTATCCTCGATAAAGGTGGTTCCGAAGGGCGTGGGAATTCCGCGACGGCGTCCGCCGCCGGTTTGAATGTAGTAAATCTGACCAAGGGCGCCGGAATCGACCACCTTCTTAATCATCTTCATGTTTGCATCCATTCTGGGTTGGAAGCCGATGGAAAGAATTTTTCCGCTTTCCTTTTCCGCTCTCATCACCTCAACAGCCTCGTCCAGCGTAACCGTGAAGGGCTTCTCCAGCAAAACATTCAGGCCTGCCTTCAAAGCAGCGATGGCGGGCTCCGCATGCTGACGGTTATAGGTACAAATGGTAACGGCATCCAAATTCAGGCTCTTGTCGGCCAGCATTTCCACGTGGGAAGCATAATCGGTTTTTACGTTCTCCACACCGTGCTTCTCAAAAAATGCCTTTGCCTTGCCGGGAATCAAATCGCAGCCCGCAACAATTTCGACATCGGGCTGGTGCAGCAGCGCACGAATGTGAGAGCCTGCAATCCAACCGCAGCCGATGAAGCCGATTCTGACCTTTTTGTTGGCATCAATTACTTTTTTCTCTTGGTTTTCCTTGAAATCATCCAATCCCATGGTAAATACCTCCTCAATTCGATAATAATTTATGTTATAAATTTCGTTCCGACGCGTTCAAGGCGGTCGGATGCTTTTCAAATTCAGTTTCCGATAGACTTCAAATAAGCGCGACTCTTTTCGGCGCACTCTGCGGGTGTCAAGCCCATAGAGGGATTGTCCTGTTCGACAACCACCCATTTGCTGCCTGCTTTTTTCGCCGCTTCCAAAATGGAGGGAAAATCCTGCTTTCCGGAGCCAACGGGACGGAACTCAAAGTTTGCGGGACGCTTGGGAGCCTTTTTCTCAATGCCTATCAGCTCGTACATATCCTCGGACTTTTCGCCGTAGAAATCCTTGAGATGAACAACGGGAGAACGGCCGCTGTATTTGAGCAGATAGTCGGCAGGAACCTCGCCGCCCACATTCACCCAGCACATATCCAACTCGGTTTGAAGCAGCTCTGCGGGCACACTGTCATACAAAACATCCAATGCATACTTTCCGTCCAGCTTCATGAACTCAAAGTCATGGTTGTGATACAACAGCGTCATGCCGAGCTTCTTGGCAACGCTGCCCAGCATCTCGATATTCTTTACAACCTCCGGGAACTTCTCGGTGTCGGGACGGTACTCGGGAGTCAAATAAGGAACCGCAACATATTTACAGCCGATGGTTGCGTACTGCGAGAGAACACCCTCGGGGTCGGCTACCATATCCAAGTACGGCACATGAGCGGAAATCGGAACAAGCCCTAAATCCGCACACATATCCCGAATTTCCTCGGGGGTGTGGTGATACAGGCCTGCAAATTCGACGCCATCGTACCCCAGAGCCTTTACTTTTTTCAGAGTTGCATACAAATTTGCGCTTGCATCATCTCTGAGAGAATACAACTGAATCGCAACAGGAAAAGACATTTTTTCATGTTCCCTTCTTTTTAAATTGAGAACAACCCGTTCTCAACACCATTATAGAAAAAACACGGTTTCTTTTCAAGACACAAATGGTTACATTCAAGACAAATATTGCTTTTCACGGGATAAAAGAAGCTCCAAAAGCCGACCGTCTGCCAAAATGCGGACAAAAAATTGCTCATCCTCATGGCAAACCTCCAGCACATATCCGTTTTCGGGCACCAGCAGGTCGGTGTAGGTGTAAACGCGCTTGCCGCGACGCCTGGAAGAAAACTCCTTTTCGGTTTGTCGGGTGATGCGCGTCGCTCCCATGATTTCGTCGACGGAGATGCGACAAACCACCGAACGGTGGCTGCCGTAAAATTCGGTGATGACAAAATCGTACGGTGTCTCCTCCGCGGAGTCCTCCCGCTTTTCGACATGATAGACATACCGACGCATCAGGCATCTCATAAAAATCAACAGCGCAACAAACAGCATTGCAATTCCGAACAGCTGAAACAGAATGGAAAAGAACACATGGAAAAGCTCTGCCAAAGCAAAGCCCGCCGCACTCAGGCAAAGACAAAGCGCCAGCGTGATTTTCTCTCTTTTCTTTTTAGAGCACGGGGCATATTCATAAATCATCATTTGCATCACTCCTTTTTACAGGGTTTCGGTTCATATCGGGCAAGTCCCGCTCCAAAAGCCGTTTTGCGATTTTCGGGCGGACTCAGCCATCGGTTTTTAACAACATCTTATTCGAACGAGAACTGCGTTGCAACGGTTTTTATTACGTCAACTTACTTTCCCACACAAAAATGTGAAAAAATGTGTGAGACAACGTCCTCCGAAACCGCTCTGCCATCCACCTGAGCCAATGCCTCCATCGCGGCCTCGGTGTCACTGCAGGCAAGCTCAATGGGCAGTCCCTGCCGCAAAATGTCCAATGCACGGCGAACCGCACCGACAGCGTTCAACACCGAGGCATGCTGACGGGCATTGATGAGCACCGCGTCGGTTCCCGTATCCAATTTTCCGTCAATAAACAGCTGCTCCACCGTCGTGCGCAAGGCATCCAAGCCTTCCCCCGTAGCCGCAGATACGGCAATCACCCGGTCGAATTGTGCACGGTAGAACTCGTTTGCGGCGCTTGACGGGGCAAGGTCCGCTTTGTTCAGCAATGCGATTTTGACAGCGGAGGATTGCTTCAACCGTGCAATCAGCTCCGCATCCTCCGCAGAGGGTAAAGACGCTCCGTCGAAAACCGCCAAAACAAGCTCGGCCTCGTCCAATGCCTCCTTGGCGCGTTGCACGCCGATTTGTTCTACCGGGTCCGCGGCCTCGCGCAAGCCCGCGGTGTCGAACAGCCGAACCGTTACACGACCGACGGATGCGACCTCGGTCAATACATCTCGGGTGGTTCCCTCAATATCCGTCACAATGGCGGCATCCCTGCCGACCAAGCGATTGTACAGAGAGCTTTTGCCGACATTGGGGCGACCGCAAATAACCGTCGGAATTCCCTCTGCAATGGCATGTCCGGTTTGATAGGTTGCACACAGCTTTTCCAGGGAGATAAGCACCGCGGAAAGAGCATCCTCCATCTCCTCGCAGCTCAAATCCGTCAAATCCTCATCCGGATAGTCAATGGCGGCGTAAATGCCGGCCAAAACCGCACAAAGCGTACCGTAAAGCGTCTTGCATTCTGCCTCAATACGGCCTCCCATCGCGCTGTGTGCCAAAATCAACTGCTCCTTGGTTTGCGCCTCCAGCATATTGCCCAGAGACTCCGCCGCGGCAAGACCGATTTTCCCGTTTAAGAACGCACGCTTGGTAAACTCTCCCGCCTCGGCGGCACGCGCGCCCGCCGCGAGAACAGAGGTCAATACCGACTGCGTCAGCAAAATACCGCCGTGGCAGCAAAGTTCAACCGTATTCTCTCCCGTAAAGGAATGCGGTGCACGAAACACCGTCGCAATTCCGTCATCCAGCGCAAAGCTGCCGCCGTCCGCCTCCAAGGAGAGAATCGAACCGTAAATTGCCGTACGCGGAGCCGTTTCGGAAAGTTTCTTGCCGCTTCTCGGAAGGAAAACCCTCTCCGCAACATCAATGGCATCCTCTCCGGAAATGCGCAGCAATGCAACGCCGCCCTTCCCGTAAGGGGTACTGACAGCCGCAATGGTGTCTCCAATCATGAGCAAACTCCTTTCAAATGCGCAAATTGTCGAAAAAGCAGACAAGGGTGGCCCCTTGCGAAGTCACCCTTTTGTTCTGCATCCTTATTCTGCGCTTTCAGCCTCGTCGGTTCCCTTGCTGTCGTCGAGGAACATCACCACGCGGCGATTGTTCTCCGAGCCGATGGAATTGGTGGAAACGCCTTCAATGTTTTGAACCTCGGAGTGAATGATTCTTCTCTCATAGGGATTCATAGGCTCCAGCATAACGCTCTTTTTATACTTGATTACCTTGGAAGCCATCCGTCTTGCCAAGGCGCGCAGGGCCTCTTCCCGCTTTGCACGGTACCCCTCCACGTCGACGGTCACCTTGACATATTCGGACTTTTCGCCCTTCTCCTTTTTGTTTGCCGCAAGGTTGGCAAGGTATTGGAGAGAATCCAGAGTTTCGCCGTGGTGGCCGATTAACACGCCCGCACCCTCGCCGTCAACGGTAATGACAACATCGCCGTTTTCGCCGTTCTTCATTCCGACGGTCAAATTCAGCTCCATGTCCGCAACAATCTTGCGTACAAACTCCAAAGCAAGCTCTGCACCGCCGACGGAAACGGTCACCGAAATCTTCGCGTCACTGGCGCCGATGCCGAGGAAGCCTCTCTTGCCCTCCTCCAAAACGGTATATTTCAGCTCGTCCACCGAAATCTTCAGCTGCTCGGCCGCCTTTTGGCGCGCCTCGTCCACTGTTTTTGCTGTTACAGTCAATTCTTTCTTCATGTTCATAACTCCATCTGTTATTTGTTTTCAGAATCCTTTTTGTTTTCTTGTTGCTCCTCTTGCTTGCTCTTCTTCCTGGGAGCACCGCTCACGGGAGTGCTTTTCTCCTTTGCTTCCCGTTCCAGACGTTCCTGCTCCTCAATGGCCGCCTTTCGCGCCAAGGCACGCTCGCGCGTATCCTCGTAGTCCTCATCGTCGATGTGATGCAGGGAACGAACCTTTCCGACGTTTTCGGATTTTTTCACCACATGCTTATTCGACTTCATCTCTTTCTCGGCCGCCTTGTAATCCTCCTCGGTGAACACGGGTAACGGCATCACCTTGGACATGATATAGGTCTTTGCCAAGCCGACAAAGCTGCGGAATACCCAATACACACCGATCATCGCGGGCACCATAAAGGTGAAGAAGGTAGACATCAGCGGCATGGTCACATCCATCATCGTGTTGGAGCAAGCCGCTTGGCGGGCATCGATTCCCTCGTTGGTCACAGGCTGCACGGTAAATTTGCGCGTCAGCTTGGAACTGAAGAAATATGCGGCAAAGGTAATAACGGGAACCAGCAGCAGTACGTCAAAGCGATCGAAGCTGGGCGTCAAGCCGAAGTTGACATTGCCGATATTGAAATTGGGGATGTTGGAAACAATTCCGCTGATTTTTTCAAATACGGCTCCTCCGTTGGAGAAGAAAGCGAAATCCTTCAACCCGTCAAGAACCCCGGGGTTCTTGCCGATGGCGGAAAGAACCTCAATGGAAGAGCTGCCGGACGCCAACGACATTCCCAAGCCGCCCGCCGCAGGGTGTGCGGTGAAGTAAGTGGTCAAATATCCGGCCATGGTTGAGGATTGTCCGAGACCGTAATGCAAGGGGTCCAATACGATGGGATACAGCGCCATCAAAATGGGCAACTGCACCAAAAGGGGCAGACATCCGCTGTACGGGCTGAAATTTTCCCGCATGTAAAGGTCCTGAATTTCCTTTTGCATCTTCTGCATCGTCACCTGGTCGTTCCGTCCGCGGTACTTGTTCTTAATAGCCATCTCCTTCGGGCGCAGCTTTGCCTGACGGATGGAATTTTTTTGCTGTTTGATGGCAAAGGGCAACATCACAATCTCTGTCAAAACGGCAAAAATACAAATACCGATGATATAAAATCCGCCGCCCAGAGTCTCGGTAATCCAGTTCAAGGCAATACCGATCCAGCAAAGAACGGTGTCCAATCCTCCGGATTTTGCATCCACCTGCGCATCAACGGCAAAGGCACTGACCAGTGCGGACAAATCCTTTTCATTGAAGGTGTCCAAAAGGCCCAAGTCGATTTTGTCCGTGTCGGCAGCCTTTTCGTTTGCCAATCGAATCAGCTTTTTTGCAGCCTCAAGGTTCGGTCCGATGTCGGGAAGCTCCCCGGTTTTGGTAATATCCGTTCCGTCGGGGGTAATGTCATAGCCGCGTTTTGCCGCAACCAGCATTTCCTGAACCTGAAAATCGGTTGCATTGACGGATGCCATCATGCTTGCGATTTTGTTCAGCGCTCCGTCGCCCATGGAATATCCCTCTTCCTGCCAATTGTCGCCGACAACGTGCTCGTTCACGGTCAATTTGGTGGATGATTTGGAGCTGCTTCCGCATCCCGTCAAAACGGAAAGCAGAGTAACCAACAGCAATGCAACGGCGATTCCCCGCATCGAAAATAATTTTTTTGTTTTCATGTTTGATTTGTTATTTGATTGCAAAAAGCAATATACTCCCTTCGTGGTTATGGGATTACGCACCGCCGATGTTTTCTTTCCGCGCGGTGCCGCGGCTTCATTGTGTATCATTCTGCGAAGCATCCTCCGCGGTTGCCGACAAACCGTAGTCCTCCGGATAATAGTACTTGGTCATCGGAACGGCACGGTAACGCGGATTTCGCAAGCCTCTTTCGGGTACCGGGTCATAGCCTCCCAGGCAAAAGGGATTGCACCGCAAAATGCGGTCCAACGTCATCAGGCTTCCGACAAAAGCTCCTCTCTTTTCAATCGCCTCTACGGCATAAGCAGAGCAAGTGGGAGTGAACCGACAGGTGGGCTGTCTTTTCAGCGGAGAAAGCACCTTTTGATAGAAGCGAATCAGCCAAAGCAATACATGCTTCATTGCTCCGCTCCCTTTTTGAACATTTCCAGCTTGGCAAAGCCCTTGCGCAATTCCCGCTCCACATCGGTGGACTTGGCGTTCAGAATGCCCTCTCGGGGACTGACAACCACCAAAAAGCCGGTTTTCAATTCCGGTTCAACGGCACGGTAAGCCGCGCGCAGAATTCGTTTTACGCGGTTGCGCTGTACGGCACCGCCGACCTTTTTGGTCACTGCCACACCGAAGCGATTGTAGTACTTTTTTTCGGGGTTGGCAAGCATCAACCGTTTTGCCGCGTAATCGCGAAGAACAAAGACGGAAATCCATTTGCCCGAGAATCGCTTTCCCCGTTGGAATGTTTTGTTATACAGATGGTGTTCCTTGATTGTTGTGTACTTCATTGGCTTGTCCTAAGCTAACAGCTTCCGTTTCAAAAATAAAATTGCTTTGGCTCACAAAAGCGGGCGAGCCTTCCGCCCCGCGGAAAATAAAAACGCCGACAGCGAGGGTAGCGCAAGCTTCATCGGCAGTCGGTGTTTTTATGTTTTGAGCAGGCGTCTGCTTCCGGCAACCACCGGAGGACATCAATAGGTCAGTCTTTTTCTGCCCTTCGCACGTCTTCTCTTCAGTACGTTTCTGCCGTCAGCGGTCTTCATTCTTTTTCTGAAGCCATGTTCCTTTTTTCTCTGGCGCTTTTTCGGTTGATAAGTTCTCAGCATTGTTGGCACCTCCTTCACGATAATTCGGAAGCGTTTCACTTTTCAGCATTGAATACGCTTTTACACAATGACTCATACATTATAACCGATTGTGCACGTTTTGTCAAGTATTTTTCATTTTTTTCGAAAAAACTTTTTATTTCCGCGTGGGTGCATTGACGGCAAGTGAGAAAAATGGTATAATATGTACAGTAAGACTTGCAATGCAAGTCTTTGGGGCTTCGCCCTTAGGGATGCTTACGCATCCTCTGCACCATTGACGGCTTCGCAAAAATGTCCGTGCAAGCACACATTTTTGCTTCATGGTATAATATGTGCAGTAAGACTTGCAATGCAAGTCTTTGGGGCTTCGCCCTTAGGGATGCTTACGCATCCTCTGCACCATTGACGGCTTCGCAAAAATGTCCGTGCAAGCACACATTTTTGCTTCATGGTATAATAAGCACAGTAAGACTTGCAACACAAAAAGGAGGTGTACGGATGGAACTGCTCAGGGAATCGGATTTTCGCAAGCAGCTGAAAAGCGGCTTAAAAACGGGCTACCTTTTTTTCGGCGAGGAGGATTACCTCAAAATGCACGCCGTCAAAAGCCTGCGACAGGTCATTTGTCCGGACGAAACACTCTCCTTTTTCAATGATTTGCACTTGGACGCCTTAGACTTTGAGCCATCCAAGCTTTTGGAAGCACTCATGCCCATGCCCATGATGGCGGACCGCAAGCTGGTCACATTGACCGGCATGAACTTCAACACCATGCGCCAGGGAGAAATTGACGCGCTGTGCGATGTGCTTGCTTCCCTATCGGATTATGACTACAACGTCTTTGTCCTTTCGGTTTCGGCCGACGGCTTGCAGCCCGGCATCTTGCCGAAAAAGCCATCGGCAACGCTGGAAAAGCTTGCGGCGTACCTGACACCCGTTCATTTTGAAGCCTGCTCAACCGCAAAGCTGAGTGCTTGGCTGGGGCGCCATTTTACCCATCGCGGAATTACGGTGCAATCGGATTTTTGCGATAAAATGATTGAATACTGCGGGCACCGAATGTTCACTCTTGCAAACGAGGTGGACAAGCTTTGCTTTTATGTGGCGTCTCACGGACGCACCGAGCCCACCGAAGAAGAGCTGCATCTGGTGTGTACCTCCGCCACGGAATACGATGCCTTTGCCTTTGCCAATGCCGTGATGTCGGGCAACCGAGAAACCGCGCTGGCAATTCTTGCGGATTATCGCTTGCGTCGCATCGAGCCGCTGCTGATATTCGGGGATGTGGTGCGCGTCATTTGCGAAATGAGCAGTGTACAGGCACTGTCCGCCAAGGGAGCCGCAAGCGCCGAGATTGCCTCCGTAACAAAGCTGCACGAATTCAAGGTTCGGCTGTATCAAAAAAGCCTGCGCAGCATCACCTCGGAGCGCATGAACGAGATGCTGCGCCTGGCGGTGCGGGCAGATGCCGACCTTAAGCTGAGTCCGAAGGGCTATTCCGTATTGGAACGGCTAATTTGCAGCCTGTAAAAGCAGCGATTTTCTTTGCCCGAAGCGTCTAATTGAATTTTCAAAAAGAAGCCTGCGCGGAAACAAGCGTTCCGAACAGGCTTCTTCTGATTCAGTTTTCGTACTTCAAATCGGGGTCCACTCTCTTTTGGTTCACCACATTCCGAACATCCGTATACAGCTTGTCCAGATAAGAGCGCAGAACATAAAATTTGCCGCTCGCCTTGGTCGGGTTGGAAATGGGATTTCCCTCCGCGTCATAATTTTCAATCACCTCGATGGTGATAAAGCTGTGGCGGTCGGAGTAATCGTAGAAGCGAATGACAATGTCTCTCACATTGTTTTCCTTCCCCTCCTCCTTATAGTAAGGATTCAACTCGGAAGCATTGTCCTCCAGGTGATACCGAATAATGGCGTCGCAAACCGCATCCCCCTGCGCAATGTATTCCTCAATGCTCACACCGTTGTGTGCCTTTTCAAACTTTTCGCGGTCCACGTCTCCCTCAATACAGTAGGAGCTCAACACCACAAACAGCTGTCGGAAATTCTCCACACCCGTCAGTTTCTTCGGTCGGGTAAAGCCGGTGTCCGAATCCACATAATAGGTCAACTCATAATCCAACTCATGCGTTTCGCTGTTGTAACGGTCGCAAAAAATGCGAATGCTGCCGGAACTGGTGTTTTCGCTTTGGTCGGACGCGCTGTTGTCCATCCAAAAGTTGTAGGTGTCGTTGCCGAAGGTAAAGGACAACTCCGTCACGTGTGCCAAATTGTTTGCGAAGAAATAGGGGTGATACCACTCATTCATCTCCCATTCCATGTAAGGCATGTAAGCCTCCTCCACCTCCACAATCATGTCAAACAGGAAGGAAGCGATATAGTAGGTTCCCTGCTCTGTTTTTTCGCTGACCAACAAGGTGTTGTTCGCATAGAGGAATTCTCCGGTTTCCTCGTCCTCGTCAATGATGGACTGGAAGGAAATCAAGGTTCCTTTTTCGGTCAAGCCGCACTCCGCCAAAGCCTCGGAGGTAATCACAAGCTTCTTGCAGCCGACAAACTCCATGGAACTCAAATATTCGGCAAGCTTGCTGATGTTGGAGTCGTTGATGTTGTAGCCCTCCATCAGGTCCATTGTCGATTCGTAAGGAGCCGCATTAAAAATGGTGTTGTTGCGCTTGTCCAAATCCACGTACGAGAATTTGGCAATGTCATTGTAGGTCCATTTTTTGGAATCACGGAAATCTCCGTTGAAGTTCACCTCGCTGATGAGGAAATTGTTGAACATTCCCGAGGTTGCCAGCGACATATTGTAGTAAATTTGCGGCGTGACCATTTCCTCAACCGGTTGCAAAACCGTGCGTCCAATCATGGAATTCAGCACATAAACCGCACTTCTGCCCTCTAACTGCACGTAGTAGCCGTTGCCGGAAAGCGTCAAATCGCCAACCTTCACAGTATATTGCTTATTGCCGTCCGGCTCATTGAGATAGTTCCCCTTTCCATCCTGTGCACAGGAAACAACGGTATAGGTTGCGGGGGTGTAAATCAAATTGCCGTTTTCATCATACACGTCGGCAAGCCCGTAAGCGGAATAGTCCACCGTGCCGTCGGGCAATCGGGGTGCCGTCGATTTTTCGGAGGTCAGGTCCAGCTTCACCATGCTCAGGGTATAGCCGCAGCTGGAGCCCAGCATTTCAAATTGGTCCCTGCTGTAACTTGCCATGGAATCGACGATTTTGTCCAACTGCATCGTTCCTTCCCCGTTGCGCGTAAAGGTGTAGCTTCCGAATTTGTTTTTAACCGAAACGGAGAAAATGTTTTCGGTGTGAATCTGCTCGTAAATCAGCACTCTGCCGCCGTAGCCCTCGGTTTCTCCGTCCTCGGTATCCACGGGAGCATACAGCTGAAATTCTCCCGTGTCGGGGTCCACCTCATATTGATTTTTGCTGATGTGCGCAATGAAGATGTTCCCGGCAGCGGAGCTTTTGTCCATCAAATTTCCGTCACGGTCATACATTCCGTAAACACCGTCCACCTTTTTGATGCGGTAAACCTCGGTGTATTCCGTACCGTTCTCATCGTAGTAAACATCGGTCAGGCGATAAATACCCACCACGCGATTAACCACCAGCAAAACAGCAATCAGCACCACCACGGCAACGGAAAGCAACACCGCCGCCGCCTTTTGACGGCGGAACATTGTACTTTTCTTCGCACGGTTTTTTTTCCATTTTGCCACAAGGCAAATGTCCTCGGTGGAGGTAACGGTCATATCCTCGCTGACAAGAACGTCGCCAAGGTACCACCCCATAAAGCTGTACCCGCGACGAACCGGCCGCGGAAGGCTACCGTAGCAGGCGCCGATTTCCGCTTCCTTTCCGGACATCGGGACCTCTCCGCGCGCGGCGTCAAACATGATGTTGATAATGTTATTTTTCATATTCATCGGATTTTTTCGTACATCCTTTCCGGTTGAACTCTCTAAAAATCAATGCTTTGCTTTTCTCTTAACCAAAATGACAGTTCCTGTTACGGTCAATACAACGGCAGGCGCCAACGTCAAGAGCACCGTCTGTACGGTGGCGGCATTTTGCGTCAAAACCTTGCTGCTGATGTCGTCCGAATAAAGCTTCTTCATGCTCAGCCCAACGGGTACCACTTCCTTGCCGATTCCGCGCAGCACCGAAAGGAGAACATCGGTGTTGCCGTAGGAATTGCCCTGCAAAAATGCATTTTTCGCAAAATCGACGGAACCGACCGCGCAAACGTAGGACGCATCGTTTACCGTGGTCCAGCCGGAGCCCTCTCCGAGCACGCGGGATTCCGTGGCTACCTTCATTACACCGAAGGAGCCGGAGGTGTCGGCAATAACGGGTTCCCCGTCGGCATTTGTCAACGGTGCGTTCCCCTGCACAACGCGGGCATACGAGCCCGCTCCGGAAAAGAACATATCAAACACCGAACGGGTGACACCGTTTTTCTCATAGTAGGCGTAAGTATACGCATCGGTGCCCTCATCCTCATCCGCCGCCGCGAGCTGCTTGGTGTAAGAGGGGGAGAAGGAGAAAAAGGTGGAATTTCCGAAGATGACCTTCGGAGAGCCGCCCAGCTCCTGCAAATCCTTCGTCATGGACTTTCCCATGCCCTCGGTTGCATACTGTGCGATAAAGCCGGTCCCGGTTTGATTCAACGCGTTCTTTTCGTCCACAATCTGGTAGCCGCCCTCGGTCACATTGCCCGCATCGTCGGTGTCGCTGTAATGCTCAAAGGCAATCCCCCATTCCAGCAAATATTCCTCCATGTTCGGCAGCTCCGGAGAATCCGCGTCGACAAACACCATGTAGGAATAGGCATTTGCGAGGAACTTGTCCAGCTTGGTGGTTTCGGCAACCTCCACATCGGCATTTCCGAAGGCAGATACAAAGTCGGTTTGAGGGTCCAGGGTGATAATCAACCGACAGTTCTCGGGAATTTCCTCGGTCTCCAGATTCAAAAAACGCACCTCATAGCCCGCGCTCTCCAGCACATCGATAAAAGCGCCGTATTCCTCCCATTGGTCGGAATTTTCCAACTCCAGGCCTGCAAACGGCTCACCGTGGTTGGTCGTCAGGCAGCAAATGGGAGACTCTGCACGGGTAACGGCGACAATTCCTCTTGCCAAAACCTTTTCGCCGTTGTAAGCATAGAGTGCTCCCGTGCTTTCATCGGTTGCGTAAAACGCACTGAGCGAAAACACACGGAATTCCGAGCCGCTGGACAGAATGACATTGGACTGATAAATGGCGGAGTAGGCATTGGTGCGGAACTCATCCACCGATGACGGATTGGACCAAACATCTCTGGTGGAAACCCGAATGCGCTCCGGGAAGCTCTTTTGCAAATTCAATGCGGTGTAGTACACATAACGCATTTGCCAGTTCTTTTTGAGCAGGTCCGGCTCCGCGCAGAAAATGATGTCCACCTGTGCGGGCTCCTCGCCGGAGGCCGCCTCCGATTCCTCAAGGGATTGGAAAATCCCCTTCAAAAAGCTTTTGGTATCCCCCATCAGCGTGTACATGCTGGTGTAACGCACGTCGATTTTGGAGCCGGTATTGACGTTGTACTTAAATTCGTTTGAAACATCGGTATAGAGCAATTTGGAGGAGCACAGGGCGGACGCAAGAACGTTCACCAACAGCACTGCGACAACCACCAGCACCGTGACACCGAGCATGGAAAGTCGGTGCTTGCTCTTTCCGCCGCGATTGTTATGAAAATTCATATTTGTTTTCTTCCTTTCTCACGGCGTTAGGCGCGACGGCGCTTCACCAATACCAAAACGCCGACTGCGGTTACAACCACTGCGGGAACAACCGAAAGCAATACGGTCCACCGCACCATCTCGGCGGTGGTCAGAGTGGTAATGTCGTCGGAGGCAAAGGGCTTGAGCATCAGTCCCTTCGGCACATAAGCGCCGCCCGTTGCCGATGCCAGCTGCAGCAGCAATTCGGAATTGCCGTATACCGCCGATTGCAGCAAATCCTCTTTGGCAAAATCCACCGAGGAAATCACGCTGACATAGGAGGTACCTCCCTCGTTTTCCTGCTCGGTCAAGGTCATCAAAATGGGCGTTTGGTTGCTCACCATCGAGCCGTTTGCCCAGGACGTTGCACTCGTACCGCCCTCATAAAGCGAATACATCACGCGGTTGTTGCGGAGAACAGAGCGATAACTTCCGTCCTCGTTGTTCAGGAACCCCTGCGCGGGCTCCAAAGCCGTTGCGTTCTTAAAGACGACACGCTCCTCCACGCCCTGAAGCAGTGCGGAGCTATGGCCCGTCAAAACGGGAGAGCCGTAAACGGTGTAGCCGTCGGAAGTCAGGGAATTCGCCGTATCACGGACCATATAGCGGAAGGATGCTCCCCCCTGCGGGTCGGTGTAATACGAGGTTGCAACACCCCAATCCGCAAGAAAGCTTTCAAAATTGGGTAGCTTTCCGGCGGTGTTTCCGAGGAACACCAAAAAAGTGTTTCCCCCCTCGGACAGGAAATCCTCCAAGATGTCAATTTCCGACACCGCGGACAAATCGTCGTCCAGCAAATCGGTGGAAGGATTATAGCTGACAATCAAATCACAATTTTCCGGGATGGTGTCCACGCTCAAATCCACATGTGCCAAGGAGTAGCCGGCATCGTCCAACAGAAACAGCAACTCGTTGTCGTAAAAGGCTTCTCCGTGGTTGTTGGTCAGGCATGCAATGCGCGGCTCGGTCTCCAGGGCGCGCATGGTGGCAGCCGCCAATTTGCGCTCTCCGTTGTATGCCCAAACCTTGGAGCTGTCACCGTCCTCAAACACAAAAAATTCCTCCAAGGAGTACACGCGAAAGTATTCTCCGCAGGTGACAATGACGTTTGTGGTCAGCAGGTTGATTTCGGTGGTCTCTCCGGTGTACGCGTCGGTGACGGTGGTGTACTTTCTCAGGGGCGTCGGATTGTTCCAAATGTCGTGACATCTGACGGAAATAAACTGCGGATACCGTTGCTCCAGGCTCAGCGCGTTTTCATAAATGAATCGCTGCGTCATTTCATCGCGAACACTTTCCTCCACCTCGCAAAAGATGATTTCCACCTGCTTCCCCTGCACCGCCTCGTTCGCAAAAAAGCTGTCCAAAAGAGCGTAGCAGGTTTCGGAAATGTCAAAGGGATAATCCGGATTCATATCGGTTGCCCAGTTGTAGCGATTGGCAAGCGTTCCGAACACGGCATTGGCCAGCACGGTCACCGCAACCACCAACACCGTCAGCACCACGGTAATTCCGCCGTAGCGCACCTTTCGGGTTCGAATGAAGCTTTTTCTCATAATCAAGTTTCCTCCGTCCGCCAATCAACCCCAACGACGTTTTTCGTAAACGCGAACGGTCAGGAATAGAAAAATAAAGCTCAGGGAAATGTAATACAGCAATGCGGCATAATCGAAAATACCGTTGGAAAACGAAGTGAAGCGGCTGAGCAGGCATACCCAATCGATGACATAGCGCACGGCGTAGCTGCCGATTAGAGGTTGTCCGTTGCTGTCCGTCAGTACATTGAACACGTTCAGCAAAATCAAAGCCGCAATAACGCCGATGGTAATCACCGCCGCGGAAAGCTGGTTCTCGGTCAGCGCGGAAATCAAGGTTCCGATGGCAATCAAGGCCGCCCCCAACAAAATAACGGCAACCACACTTCCCACCAGCTGACCGCCGATGGGCCCGATGTGCACGGAGGAATAGCTCTCTCCGCCTCGCTCCGCAGCGGCAATCACAAACAACGGGATGAAGTTGATGCAGGAAAGCAACACACCGGAAACGTAAATGGTCAACGCGGCAAAATACTTGCCCAGCACCATTCCCGTCAGGGTGACGGGAGAGGTCAGCAACAGCTGCTCGGTGCGCATCTTGCGTTCCTCGGCAAACAGGCGCATCGTCAGCAGCGGGATTAAAATAATCAGCATCAAAATCAAATAGGTGAAGTAAGAGGAAGTGTCATAGCTTCCCGACACCAGCGTGGTGTAGCAGCACAGCAGTGCGGAAAAAACCAAAAAGATGCCCAAATAGACATACCCGATGGGATTGATAAAGTAGGAGCGCATCTCCTTCCGATAAATGGCAAACATACCTGTAATCCTTTCTTGTTTGAAAAATCCGAGCTTTACGCCTCGTCCTCGTCGTAGAATTCATCCTTGGCACGCTCTGTCCGTTGCTTTTGAGCATCCTCAAACAGGGTTGCTCCAACCTCGCGCTCCAGCTGATTTTTTTCGGCACGGTTGCGGTTCCGTCTGGTCAATCTCTCGCGGGAAGCCGTCTTGCTATCCTCGGAACGGTCCACCACGGTGATGAAAATATCCTCCAAGCTCATGCCCAGCGCCTCCAACCCGAGGATGGGCCAATCGCGGTCGGCAAGCAGGCGAAACAGCTTTTTGCGAATGTCCACACCGTATTCGCTCTCCACCAAATACGTATACGCATCACCGTCACGCTCGGCCAAAGCCTCCACGTAGGAAACTCCCTGCACCGTGCGCAAAAACGACAAAACATCCTTTTGAGGTCCCGCGATTTTGATGTTGAAGCGGCGGCTGTTTGCGACAACGCCCGAAATGTTTTCGGTTTTTTCATTTGCAACAATCTTTCCGCGGCTGATGATGACAATGCGGTCACACACCGCCTGCACCTCTTGCAAAATGTGCGTGGAAAGGATAACGGTGTGCTCTCGGCCGAGGCTGCGAATCAGGTTGCGAATTTCAATAATCTGCTTGGGGTCCAAGCCTACCGTCGGCTCGTCGAAAATAATCACCTTGGGGTTTCCAATCAGCGCCTGTGCAATGCCCACTCTCTGGCGATAGCCCTTGGACAGCGTCCGAATCACCTTGCGGAACACGTCCTTGATTTTTACGGTTTCGCAAACCGCATCCAAATGCGCCTCCCGCTCCAGCTTGCAGCATTTGAGGTCAAAAATGAAATTCAGGTACTCCTCCACCGTCATATCGAGATACAGCGGAGGCTGCTCGGGCAAATATCCGATTAGTTTCTTTGCCTCAATGGGGTTGGAAAGAATATCAATCCCCGCAATGGATGCCCTACCCGAGGTAGAGGAAAGATATCCCGTCAAAATATTCATGGTGGTGCTTTTTCCGGCACCGTTGGGGCCGAGCAAGCCTACAATTTCACCGGCCTTGACCTCAAAGCTGATGTCATCCACCGCACAGTGCGCGCCGTAATTTTTCACAAGATGTTCTATTTTTATCATAGAAAACCCTTTTCCTTTCCGTTTGTTCCGTCCGAATGAAGCCGGTTCGCCCCATCTTTCACAATACAGAGACGATTTTACCATACAATTATGAACAGGGGATGAATAGGTATAAAAATATCACGCAATACAGCTGACATCGGAAACTTTTTTTGGTTGCTCTGTATAAATTCCGCAGAGCAGGTAAAAATAATGACAACAGCAGGAAGACAGCCGTGTGAAAGCGCGCTGTTGTCTTGGCACATTTTCATCATACAAAGGAGCAAAAAAAAACATGTGGAAAAAATGGAAGGAATCCGATTTTTACAGAAAGCTGAAAGCGGTACGTGTCAACCGCGCCGTTTATCTTTCCGCCGTCGTCATTCTGCTTTCTCTTTCGGTAGTGCTGGTCATCACCGCCATCTCTAACCGCGCAAAAAAGAATGACGTTCCGCCCCATGAAAGCACCGGAAACACGGTGACAACCCCCTCCTCACCCGAGGAAACCGACCAAAAGGATACCCCCACCGGCGTCCCCGACACCGTTGTGGAGCTTGCGCTCCCCGTTTCCGGCACCGTAGTCAAAAAGCACAGCGTGGACATTCAGGTGTTCTCCAACACCCTGAAGGAATACCGCGTGCATTACGGCATTGACCTTTCCACCCAAGCGAACGCGCCCGTTTGCGCCGCTGCCGACGGAACGGTTACACAAATTTGGGAGGACCCCATGATGGGCTGGTGCGTTGCGCTTTCACACAGCGGAAACTGCGTCACGGTATACAAAAATCTTTCGGAAAAGCTGGCAGAAGGTCTTGTTGCAGGCAGTGAGGTTAAGGCGGGACAATTGCTGGGCACGGTCGGCGACAGTGCTCTGATGGAAATTGCCGATGAGGCACACCTGCACATGGAAATGACGGTCAACGGCTTGCAGGTGGACCCTTTGGAATATTTCAGTGAATCGGCACTTGCAAGCATCACCAAAGACGAAAGCTTTGAGCAATCGCCCACGGGAAGCGGAAAATAAAAATCGCCATACGGCGATTGAGCACACCGATGCTCAAAAACGGCAGGGATGCACCCCTGCCGTTTTTGAAATTTCAGGCAAAAAATTTGCTTTGTTCCGTGACCAAAAATGCAGAGGAGCATTTCTCGGTCGGTCCGTGTTTGCCTTCGACACGGTGCGGTTATTCGGAAAGCAGTGCAACCAACTCCGCAAGCGTCCTCCAGAAGAGCTCCATCGAATCCAAATCCAGTGCCTCGTCCGGAGAATGCAAATCGTGCACGGTTGGCGCAACGGAAATCATATCCATGCCTGCCACCTTGGAGGCAATGATACCGCATTCCAATCCGGCGTGGATGACGTTGACAACGGCCTTCTGACCGGTTACGTTGCGATACGCCTGCAAATACGCTTCACGAAGCGGGGAAACCGCGGAAAAATCCCAACCGGGGTAACGGTCGTGGTGCTTGACGGTTGCACCGATGACGGCGGCAAACGCATCCAACTCACGCATCGACGCATCGATGCGGCTCTCCATTCCGGAGCGGGAGGAATAAACCAGCTTCAGCGTATCCCCTTCACAGCGTACCACGCCGAGATTTCTGGAATACTCCACCATGCCTTCAATCCGACGGTTCATCTCCAGCACGCCCGTTGCAATGCAGGCAAGCGCGGAGACCGCACAAACCGTATCCCGCGCCGAAAGCATCACCGCCTGCGGCTCTGCCTCCTCGATGACAAGTCGAAAATCGCGGTCCTCCGCCGTCAGCTCACCGGCAATGCACTCCGCTTCGATTTCCAAGGTATGCATTGCAAGCTGCATCCCGTCGGCGGGAATTGCCAACAGCGCGCTGCATTCACGCGCAATCGAATTGTCCTTGGAGCCACCGTGAATGGATACCAAACGTGCGTCGCATACCGGCAACAGGGCCGCCAGCAAGCGTCCCATCAAACGGTTTGCATTTGCTCTGCCGCAGTGAATATTCTCACCCGAATGTCCGCCTGCCAAGCCGCCGATGCTGACATGGAGGCACTCACCGGAAAACGGCTCCGGCCGATAGGAAAGCGTCAAATCCGAACGAACACCTCCCGCACATCCCGCGGTAATCACGCCGATTTCGGCACTGTCCAGATTCACCATTCTGCGAGAGCGCAGTAAGCTGTAATCAAAGCCCTTTGCGCCGTTGAGTCCAACCTCCTCGGCCGTGGTAAACAGGCATTCGAAGGCGGGATGCTCCTTGATTTCCCCGTCCAGCAGTGCCAGCATCATGGCCACCGCCACACCGTCGTCGGCACCGAGCGTGGTCCCTTTTGCACGGAGGTATTTTCCGTCCGTATACAATTGCAGGCCTTCCTTCAAAAAATCATGCTCGACGCCGCTGTTCTTCTCACACACCATATCCGTATGCCCCTGAAACATCAAAGGCTCCAGGTGCTCCATTCCCTTTGTGGCGGGTGCCTTAATCAACACATTGTGGCATGCATCGCGGTAACACTCCAGCGAGCGTTGCTTTGCAAAGGAAACCAAGAAATCGGCAATGGCCTCCTCATGATAGGACGGACGCGGAATGGCGCTGATTTGCTCGAAAAAACGAAAAACAGAAGCAGGATTTCTGCCATCAATTACGTAATTCATCTGTTCTCTCCTCCCATATAGAAAGGTGCAAAAAGACAACCGTCTTACAATTGCACCTTTTTTTCTCTTGAAATATTGATGACGCCCTCATGGAGCATATCCAAATGGTCCAAGGACATCCCCGTTCCCAGTGCGACGCAGGACACCGCATCCTTTGCCACCACCGTGCGAATGCCCGTAACCTGTGTGATGAGACGATCAAAGCCGTAAAGCAGACTGCCGCCGCCCGTCATCACAATTCCGTTGTGCAAAATGTCGCCGAGAAGCTCCGGCGGGGTGCGCTCAATCACCGAGCAGATGGCGCTCAAAATGGCCGTAATCGGCTCGGCAAGCGCCTCCACCATCTCCTTGGAGCTGATGGTAATCACCTTGGGCAGTCCCTGCGTCAGGCACCGTCCCTTTACCTCCACCAGCTTTGCCTCGGGATGGTCGTAAACGGCGCCGATGTTCTTTTTGATTCCCTCGGCAGTGCGCTCCCCGATGAGCACATTGTACTTGCGGCGCACGTAGCGCATAATCGCTTCGTCAAAGCGGTCTCCGGCGATTTTGATGGATTCGGAAACCACAACACCGCCCAAGGAAAGGACGGCAATGTCCGTGGTTCCGCCGCCGATGTCCACCACCATATTGCCCACCGGAGCATAGATGTTCAGACCAGCACCGATGGCAGCCGCCTTCGGCTCCTCAATCAAATACGCCTTTTGGGCACCCGCGTCCTTTGCCGCGTCGATTACCGCGCGCTCCTCAACCTCGGTGATACCGGATGGAACGCAAATCATCACGCGGGGCGGCAAAAACAGATTTCCGCATGCACGGCGGATAAAATACTGAATCATCTTCAAGGTGACCTCGTATTGACTGATGACACCGTCGCGAAGAGGCCGCACCGCCACAATATTGCTCGGTGTTCTTCCCAGCATTTGCTGTGCCTCCTTGCCAACCTTCAAAATGCGGTCGGTATTGGTGTCAATGGCAACCACGGACGGCTCCTGCAGGACAATTCCCTTTCCCTGAACAAACACCAAAACCGTTGCGGTGCCGAGGTCAATACCGATATCCCGATTTACACGGAAGGAGCGCAGCCCGGAAAAGAGGCCGCCCGTTTTCTTTTTTTTCTTTTGCTTTTGCGGCGCCGATGCCCGTTGCGGCGTCGGCTGCTTTTGCTTTTTCTCCACGGAAGCGCCCCCTTTCCCTTTCATTTGTCATTTTTCTCAATAAATCATTATACATGATTCCGAGAAAAAAATCAATTGTTTTTTCAAAATTCGTTCGGAGAATCCACCGCAACGGCAATACCGTACACAGCGGCGGCTCCGCTTTTGCGCAGCAATCGCATACATGCCGCCATGCTTGCTCCCGTGGTGACGACATCGTCTGCCAAAAACAGTGCTTTTCCGGCGCAGTCCGCTCCCTTTTTCATGCAAAAGGCATGCCTCGCATTTTGCACCCGTTGCGCAGCCGTCAGGCTCTTTTGCGGCTTGGCATGTCCCCTTTGACGTTGCAATAGGGAAAGGCACGGCAGGTTCAATTCCTTTGCAACCGCCCGTGCAAGTGCCTTGGCTTGGTCGGTGCCGTATTTTAATGCGGCGGCACGCCCCCGCGGAACATAGCAAACCGCAAACGGGACGGGCTCCGTCCTTTGCACGGTTTCCATTATGCGCCGCAATTGCGGTGCCAACTCCTTTGCCAAAAAAGCGGGTGTACGCTTGTCCCGAACCTTCTTCAAACGGTAAATCATTCGATTTTGAGGCGCATTCACACTTTGATGGCTGTACGGAACCAGCTTGCACAAGCCGCTGCCGTGCGCTTTTTCCATCTCCTCCGGCTGACAAAGACAGTCGCCTACCCGATTGGCACAAATACCGCAGCATTCCATTCGCTCACTGCTCCAACGCTTGGCGCACTCCGCACACAGGGCAGGAGGCTCCGAGGACCATGGCAGCAGCTCGCCGCAAGCGGCACAGCGCGGCGGAAACAACAAATACAGCAATGACGTTACGATTCTTTTTTCAACCATTGCAACAACCCCGTATAACGCATCGTTTGACGGTGATTGCTCACCATCGCCCGAATGACGGACTCCCTTCCCACCAAAATCACCAACCGTTGGGCACGGGTAACCGCCGTATAAAACAAATTTCGATTGAGCAGCATGGTGGGAACCGAGCCGAGAGGCAATACCACAATCGGATATTCGCTGCCCTGACTCTTGTGAACGGTAACGGCATAGGCCGGCTCCAGCTCATCCAGCAATTGAAATTCGTACGATACGCGGCGCTCGTCGAACTGAATTTCCATTCGCTCGTTGACGGCATCGATTTGCAAAACCGTGCCGATGTCTCCGTTGAATACACCGAGCCCCGTGGTACCGTCACTGCGTTCCCATTCCAAATCGTAGTTATTTCTGGTTTGCATCACACGGTCGCCTTCACGGAACACCAGCTCACGCACCCGATGCTCGCGCTTTTGCTCGGATGCGGGGTTCAATGCCTGCTGCAAAAGGACGTTGAGGTGCTCGGTTCCCACCTCGCCCTTGCGGGAGGGCGCGATAACCTGCGTTCCCTCCTCTGCCGTTTTTCCGTAGGTGCGTGGCAGGCGAACCGCGCAAAGCTGTGCCACCGTGGCGGCAATTTCCGCATCGGTTTCACGGGGAAGGAAAAAGAAATCGTTGTCTTTGACGGTCAACACCGGCATCTGCCCGCGGTTGATGGCATGTGCGTTGGTGATAATCAGGCTTTTCTGCGCTTGTCGAAAAATTTCGTTCAAGCGTACGGTGGCAAACACATTGCTCTCCAACAAATCAAACAGTACATTGCCCGCGCCCACCGAGGAAAGCTGATCGACATCTCCGATGATGACAACATGGGCCCCGGGCTTGACGGCACGCATCAGCGCACACATCAGCTGATTGTCCACCATGGAGGCCTCGTCGACGATAATGACGTTCTCGTCCAGCAAGGCTTTTTCATCACGGTGAAAGGTAAAGCGCCCGCCCTCCTCCCCGCCGTATTCCAACAAACGGTGAATCGTCTTTGCCTCGTAGGAGGTGGCCTCCGAAAGGCGCTTGGCCGCTCTGCCCGTCGGCGCGCACAGCGCCACCTTCCAATCCATGCTGCCGAAAATGTGCAACAGTGCGCGTACAACGGTGGTTTTACCTGTGCCGGGGCCGCCCGTCAACAGCAGTACCCCGTTCTCCAACGCATCCGCAATGGCCTTCCGTTGAAGCGCCGCATAGCGAATACCGCTGTCGTACTCCTCTTTTTCGATAAACGGCTGAATGCTGTCCAGATTCATCGCGGGACAAACACGGTCCAATAGCATCAGCTTTTTGGCAATGTATTTTTCGCTTTGATATTGCTGCTTTTCGTAAAGGTAGCGTTCTCCGTCAAAGCACGCTTCGCAAATGCGATTTTCCCGCACCAGCACGGAAAGCGCCTCTTCCGCTTTTTCCGACGAACATTCCAGCAAGGATACGGCAGCAGTCAACAGCTTTTCCCGCGGGAGACACACATGACCGTTTTGGCTTGCGTTGGTGCTCAGCAAATACAAAATTCCGCTGCACAGGCGCTCCTCCGAGGCACGGTCCAAGCCAAGCCTTTGCGCCATACTGTCGGCACGCTCAAATCCGATTCCTTCGATTTCCTCGCAAAGCGCATAAGGATTCCGCTTTGCCACCTCAATGGCGGAGTTTCCCCATTTTTTGTAAATGCGCACCGTCAGCGCGGCGCCGAAGAACTCGCGGAAGAACATCATGGCCGAGCGAATTCCCGCCTTGTTGCAAAAATCCTCCGAGATGGCTCTGGCCTTTTGAACGGTAATACCGCGAACATCCGCCAGCCATTCGGGGTGATTTTCAATGACATCAAAGCTCTCTTCGCCAAACGTCTCCACAATGCGCTGAGCCGTTTTGGGACCGATGCCCTTGACGGCACCGGAGGAAAGATAGCGCAAGATGGAAGCCTTGTCGGCAGGCAACTGCTTTTCGTACCGTTCCACCTTGAATTGGCGCCCGTATTTGGGATTGTGCACCCAACGACCGTACAACGTCATCACGTCCCCCTCGGCAACATACGCAATGGTCCCCGTAATGGTAAGCAACTCGTTTTCTTCGGTGCCGAAATCGCAAATGCAGTATCCGTTTTCTTCGTTGGCATAAATCACATGCTCGACACTTCCGCTCAGACGGAGCAGACCCGCGCTCTCCGTTTTCGGCGGAGCAAGTGCATCGCCGTCGGTATTCCTTGTCATTTCGGCACCTCCTTTTTTAGAATCAGTCTTAATCTTATTCTTTTTCTATTCGTTTAAATCGGCTTCTACCAGATAGCACTCCGCACCGTAGCGCAGCATTGCCTCGGAGCAATACTCCTGCAAAAGCGCGTCCTCCGAGAGCGCGTCTGCCAAATCGGAGGAAAGCAAAACCACCGGCGGGTGCTTTGCACATCCGCCGCCGAACGCCCATGCTTGACTGAACAGCAAATCCAAATTTTCAACATCCGACAGCGTTTCCACGCGCACCGCAACAGCCAATTGCTTTGGAAGAAACAGCAAATCCAACAGCGTATGTACTCCGCTGCAAAAGCCGAATACGGCAAACACCGCAATGCAAATCCGAATGAACAATTCCATCGGCAAGCCCCCTTTCTCTTACTGTCATCTTATGTGAGAAAGCTCTTTCCGTGCATGGAAAATGAACATCCATGCCGTTTGCATGAGTGTTTGCCGATGCAGCAATATTCGATTATTTCAGCAAGGAGCGCAATTCCGGAACCAGGTCACAATTTTCCCAGGGGGCGTCCACATCCTCACGGCCCATATGTCCGTATGCCGCAAGTGCGCAGTAAATCGGACGGCGCAGGTCGAATTTTTGAATGATGGCCGTGGGACGAAGGTCCACCAAGCTCAAAAGCTTTTCCTCAATCTGCTTTGCGGGCACCTTTTCGGTTCCGAACAAATCAATCATAACGGAAACCGGCTTTGCAACGCCGATGGCATAAGCAAGCTGCACCTCACACTTATCGGCAAGGCCTGCCTTCACCACATTCTTGGCAAGATAGCGCGCCGCATAGCAAGCGGAACGGTCCACCTTGGTGGGGTCCTTGCCCGAGAACGCGCCACCGCCGTGCCGTGCATAGCCGCCGTAGGTATCTACAATAATTTTACGGCCGGTCAATCCGGTGTCGCCGGCAGGGCCGCCCACGACGAAACGTCCTGTGGGATTGATGTAAATTTTCGTGTCGTCATCCATCAACTCGCCCGGAACCACAGCGGAAATGACATGCTGTACAAGGTCTCTTTGAATGCGATCCGAGGTAACATCGGCGCTGTGTTGGGAGGAAATCACCACGGTATCCACGCGGCAGGGCTTTCCGTTTTCATCATACTCCACGGTCACCTGCGTTTTTCCGTCCGGACGGAGATACGGCAGCGTGCCGTTTTTACGCACTTCGGTCAATTTTTTTGCCAGACGATGTGCCAAGGAAATAGGAAGCGGCATCAGCTCGGGCGTCTCGTTGCACGCATACCCGAACATCAAGCCCTGGTCACCGGCACCGTTGTCGATTCCGTCGGTATCCACACCGCTTTTTGCCTCCAGAGAACGGTCCACGCCCAACGCAATGTCGGGAGACTGTGCATGCAATGAGGTGATTACCGCACAGCTATCGCAGTCAAACCCGTACTTTGCACGGTCATAACCGATTTCGCGTACGGTTTCCCGAACGATTTGTTGAATGTCCACCTGCGCCTTTGTGGTCACCTCGCCCATCACGCAAACCAAGCCCGTGGTACAAAAGGTTTCGCAGGCAACGCGGGACATCGGGTCTTGCCGAAGCATTTCATCCAGAATGGCATCCGAAATCTTGTCACTGATTTTGTCGGGATGTCCCTCCGTGACCGATTCACTTGTAAAAAGTTTTTTGTTCATTTTGCAGTACCTTTCATGTTTTACGAATTCTAAAACATATCTTTTACGATGCTTTTCGCAACAAAAAAAGCTCCGTTTTGCAGAGCTTTTGCGGCTCTCATCTAACAGGAATTAGCACCTTACACCCTTGCAGGTTGCTGTAACATCATCGTGCCTGTCACTACGTTACTCTTGATAAGATATATTTTATTGAAGATAGTATATCATATTTTCTTGCATATTTCAATAGCTTTTCGCTTTTTTATCCCACATTGTCGCATTTTTTACATTTTCGCCGTTCTTTTGCGCAAAAATGGGTTGCTTTTTGGTTTCATTGGGTCAAATCGAATCCAAAAACACCACGCAATGGCAGCTCCTCACAACCACAATAAAGCGCCGACAGAGTTTAAAGCTCTGTCGACGAATGCTTATTTTCGCAGCACAAACAAGACAATAGCAATAGATGCGGCAATGAGAGCCAACGCCAGCGCGGGCACCGCAAAGCGCAACCGCAGCGACGCCTTTGTTCTCGACTCCGCGGATGCAGCAACCGTGGCATCCTTTTCCATGGGCATCAATCTGCTCTTTTTCAGCACTTTGGAAAGCGGCTTATAAAACAGCAGCACGATGGCGGCGTTCAACACAGCCTTTACCAAATTGAACGGCAGCAGAATCTTCGGAATCAACGTAGCAACATCCGCCACGGAAACTCCCATGTAATACGGCGTAATCAGCAAATTGGCCAACAGCATGACGGCTGTCACCGTTGCTACTGCCGACGTCAATCCCACAATCGCACCTGTCAGCGTTCTCTTATAGCGGTAAATCAAGCCCGCCACCAAAGCAAAGGTGAGTGAGGACAAGATGTTCATGATAAAGCCGTAAACACCTGTATCACCGACCGTGCACAGCTCCAAAACAGGAACCGCCACAGCCGCCGACACCCCCGCAACAGGACCGTACAGCAAAGAGCAAAGAACAATGACGGCATCTTTGATATCCAACGTCAAAAACATTACGGGAATACGCACCGCTATCATCACAACGTAGGCAAGTGCGCAAAACATGGAAACAACCGCAAGCTTTTTTATTTTTGCGGAATTGCGATTGGCATTCATCATAAAAAAGAATCCCCCTTTGTAATAGGGAGAAAAAACAGAAGAGCGTCGGACGGCTTGCCTTCCCCTGCCCGTATTCCATCTTTTCTCATCCGGACTGTACCGTCGGTTTGAGAATTGCACTCAATCGGCTCCCGCGGGAGTTCGCAGACTGCGGAAGCATGCTTCCTTCACTGCCGGTATGGAATTGCACCATTCCCCAAAGATTTTTTAAAAAGCAAAGGCTTGCTACGCTTTCGCACAGCAAGCCTCCGTAAAAGCGCTTAAAAATTCACGTTTAACCGCAACAAATTAAGCGATAATGTTGGAAACGACACCGGAACCAACGGTTCTGCCACCCTCACGGATAGCGAAACGCAGACCCTCTTCGCAAGCGATGGGGGTGATGAGTTCAACGGTCATGTCAACGTTGTCGCCGGGACGGCACATCTCAACGCCCTCGGGCAGCTCGATGGTACCGGTAACGTCGGTGGTTCTGAAATAGAACTGAGGACGGTAGCCTGCGAAGAAGGGCTTCTTACGGCCGCCTTCCTTCTCGGTCAGAACGTAAACGTGACCAACGAACTTGGTGTGCGGGTGAATGGAACCGGGCTTGCAGAGAACCTGGCCGCGCTCGATGCCGTTCTTGTCGATACCGCGGAGCAGAGCACCGATGTTATCACCGGCCTCAGCCTGGTCGAGCAGCTTGTGGAAC
>CAZWXE010000009.1:0-27284 GCA_964638045.1 uncultured Ruminococcus sp.
GGGCGAATAGAAAGTGAACGAACAGCTGGCGGTAGACCCCGACACCGCGCATCGCCCTGCGGGTTCGACTCCGGGCTTTTCGCCAAACGAGCCTAACAAAAACGACCATTTCACAAAAATGTGAGGATATGATGAACACCGAATTTGTTGCGATTCTGTTGGCGACCTACAATCCGCCGGCAGATTGGTTGACCGCGTTGCTGGAATCGCTCAACCGTCAAAGTTATTCTTCTCTGCACCTGTATGTGCGAGACGACGGCTCTGCTCCGGAATACTTCTCCGATGTGCAAAAGCAATTGCAGGCACACATCACCGCCTTTCCCTACACACTTCTGCAAAATGAAAAAAACCTCGGTTCCAACAGCACGTTTGGAAGATTGGTGCAGGATTGCCGTGAGGAATACATTTGCTTCTGCGACCAGGACGATATATGGGAGCCGGATAAAATCTCCAACGGTATTCGCTTGCTGGAAAGCAGCCCGCTGAACCCCATCCTTGTATGCTCCGAGGTTGCAATCATAGACGGCGACGGCAAGCCCATGGCGGACCGGATTTCCGCACACCGCAAGCGTCATGTATTCCTGCGCGGCAACAACTTGGCCCCCGAATTGATTAACCGCAATTTTGCCATGGGCTGTACGGTGACCATGCGACGCAGCCGGGCGCTTTCCTATCTCCCCTTTCCGGAAGGCGTGGTGCACGACCACTATCTTGCCTTTCGCGCTTCGCTGGACGGTGCCATCGATTATTCGGAGGAGCCGCAAATGCGCTATCGCGTATACGGCGGAAACCAAACGGGAGTAATGAGCGGTGTGCGCACCAAAAAGGATTATTTTGACAAACGAATTGCCGTATTTCAGGCGCGCGTGCGCTGTTTTTCCGCCTATGCCAAACTTCCGCAATTGGAGGTAGCCGACGCCTGGTGCCGCGCAAGGGAGCAAAACTTCCGTCGGGAAAAGGGCGGCTTTCGTGCACTGTGGAAAATGCGCTCCTTCAATCCGGTGACCTCCCTTTTCGAGCTGTTTGCGTTGCGGCTTCCCGCACCGCTGTTTCGCATAGCGATTCGCATGGTGCAAAAAGGCTTCCTTTAAATATTTTGATTGTTTTTAAATTAAGATTTGTTTTTATTCTAAATTTTCGAAAGGAATCAGACGATGAAAATTTTGGTTACAGGCGCAAAGGGTCAGTTGGGCTATGACCTTTGCCGCATTCTTACCGACCGTCAAATCGAACACCGCGGCGTAGACATCGCGGACTTTGACATCACCGACCGCTCCGCCGTATTCTCTTATCTTTCGGATTACCGTCCCGATGCCGTCATTCACTGCTCGGCCTTTACCGCCGTGGACCGCGCGGAGGATGAGGCAGAGCTTTGCACCCGCGTCAACGCCGACGGTCCCGCAAACATTGCCGCAGCCGCAGCCGAAATCGGTGCCAAAATGATGTACATTTCCACCGATTACGTTTTCCCGGGGACGGGAGAGCACTTTTATACGCCGGACGATGAGCCCGGTGCGCTTTCGGTGTACGGCAAAACCAAGCGCATGGGCGAGGAAGCCGTCATTGCCGCGTCCGAACGTCATTTCATTGTGCGCATTTCATGGGTATTCGGCATCAACGGCAACAACTTTATCAAAACCATGCTGCGTTTGGCGGAAACAAAAACCGATTTGAACGTGGTTTGCGACCAAATCGGCTCCCCCACCTATACCTATGACCTTGCAAAGCTGTTGTGTGATATGATTGTCACCGAAAAATACGGCATCTATCACGCCACAAACGAAGGAATTTGCTCCTGGGCGGAATTTGCGGAAGAAATTATGCGGCAGGGGGGAAAGAGCACCGTCATTCACCCCATTCCCACCTCCGAATATCCCACAAAGGCTTCCCGTCCGCTGAATTCCCGAATGAGCAAGGACAAGCTGGAAGAGGCCGGCTTTGCACGATTGCCTCATTGGAAGGACGCCCTGACCCGCTTCCTCGCGGAGCTCAATGCGCAAGCATAAACTCAATACACAAAAAAACAGGAGGTTCCCGTCATGTTTTTCACCGCAAGATTACACAAAACGCTTTCGGAACAACGCATTCGCTTTACTCCGCACACAATGCTTGACATTTGCGACACCGCATTTGCCCCCTACATTCAAAGCACCCTGCAAAGCCGACTGTTTGGACGCACCGCAAGCAAGCATGCACTCCCCTGCTCAAAAATTCGCTTTCTTTTGGGCATTCCAAGTGACGTGAAGGCCGACATTGAGCGTTCCACCCCCGTTACCGACAACGACGAGGAATACGCCATCCTGCTGGGAGAAGAGACCTCGGTTTATGCAAAAACGGAAAAGGGACTGCTGTTCGGTCTGGTGACATTGCTGCATTTGGCCGATCATGATGAACTGCAAGCGGCTTTGCTGTACGATTACCCCGTATGCCCCGTCCGCGGATACCGCGTGTATTTGCCCGGCAGTGCCAATGTCGGGCTGTTCAAGCAAATGTTGGATTTGCTGGTATATTACAAATTCAATGCCGTCATTTTGGAAATCGGCGGTGCCATGGAATATCGGCGCCACCCCGAAATCAACGAGCATTGGCTGGTGGCCTGCGCGGACGCCATGCAATACACGGGTCGAACAAACGAAATTCAAAATCAATATCCTTGGCCCAAAAACTCAATTCACTGTGAAAACGGAGACGGCGGCGTTCTCTCTCAGGAGGAATGCCGTGACATTGCCGATTACTGCCGTGCACGCGGCTTGGAAATCATTCCGGAATGTCCCACCTTCAGCCACAGTGACTACATTGTACAAGCACATCCCGAAATTCGCGAACGCGAAAACGACGGTTATCCGGACACCTACTGCCCGCTTCACCCAAACACCTATCCGCTGGTGTTTGACCTTTTGGATGAGGTCATTGAGGTATTTCATCCCAAGCGCATCAACATCGGACACGACGAGCTGTACTCGGTCGGCCTCTGCGAGCGTTGCCGCAAGTTCAGCCCCGTGGACCTGTACATCAACGACATCGTCAATCTACGCGACCATCTTGCAGCACACGGTGTGGAAACCATGATGTGGGGAGAAAAGCTGGTCAAAGCAGTCAGCAAGCAAGGGAAACACTACGGCGGATGGTACACGCCGAAGCAATATTCCGACGGCTCCTGGTTCCAAATTCCGGACATGTATCAATGCGCCGAGCGGATGCCGGACGGTGTCACCTTCCTGCACTGGTATTGGATTTTTGACTACAAGCTGGACCGCGTGTATCATGACCACGGCTATCCCGTGGTATTCGGCAACTTCAACGCCTTGGAATGCGAGCATTTCCGCGAACGCATCGCCTGGGGTACCAAGGGCGGATTCGTTTCCAACTGGGGCTCCAACGAAGAGGAATACATGCAGCGCAACCTGCAAAACATTTCCCTCATCGGAACTGCCTATGCATTCTGGTGCCCGGATTTTGACGAGGAGCGCGTGGACTTCTTCATTCAAAAATCCCTGGAGGAGGACTATCGCCGCCACTACTGCGACAAGCAAAATCTCATCCGCGTCCTACACACCACCGACCATCAAATTCCGTTCAAATTCTTCTACTGCGGCACCTTCATTGTGGACGAAAAATACCTGCTGGGCAACTACCGCGTCACCTACAACGACGGCACCTCGGTACTGCTTCCCGTCAAGTACGGCACCAACATTACCTGCTGCCGTCAAGAGAACGGCCTGCGAGAGCAGGGCTTGCAGGAGGTCAGCGGCTCTACCCTTCCAAAACGCATGGGCGACCTCTGGTACTACGAATGCAAATACGAAAATCCGCATCCCGAAAAGATCGTTGTCGGCTTTGCCTATGAGCCGCTCCCCGGGAAAGAGGACATTCGAGTTGTGACACGCGCGGTGGACTTCTACACCGAGGCGTCGCCCCTTGACCTTGCCGATGCAACCGCAACGGCAACCGAAAAGGCAGTGATTTACGAATAAAGGAAAGGTCTGAGTCGCCCTTCGTCGGGCAATGACTCAGACCTTTTTCGTGGTTTCCCTTCTGTATTCGCCGGGAGTACATCCATAGAATTTGCGAAAGGTTTCGGCAAGATAGCCGGCGCCGGAAAAGCCAACGGCATAACTGATTTCAAGAATGGTCATATCCGTATTTTTCAGTAGCTCCATAGACTTCCGCAAGCGCAATTCCGTCAGATACTCGTTTGGGGTTTTGTTAAGATAGCGCTTGAAAATGGTACAACAACCCGTCTTTCCCACTTTACCGGATACCGCAATCGACTCAAGACTCAGCTTGTCGCCATAGTTTTCGTTGATGAAAGAAATCATATCCTTCAGTGCCGATAAATGATGATTGGACGCAACCTGCGTTTTTCGAATGGATATTACATTTTCGCACAGGATAATCCAAATATTCAAAAAAGCACGTTGAATTTTCAACTCCGAAAGAGCCTCATCTCTGAACTCATAAATCTCCCGAACAGACAAAAGGATATCGTGCTGCCAACCGACATTATCCTTCAAATGGCAAAACGGAATACGCTCATGAAACAGCAACGGACGGACATACCGCTGTTCTACTGTCTGCGACGAGCACAGCAATATGGGATGAAGCAGAACGCAAAGAAATTCGCATTCTTTTTTCTCCGTCGAATAACCGAAATGCAATTGCCTTGCGTTGACAAAAATACCTTCCCCCTCTTTGAGCAAAACGACTTCGCCGTTGATGTTGTATTGCATTTCTCCGGAAAGAATCAAAATCAATTCAATATCGTCATGCCAATGACTTTCGGCTGTAAAATCGGGATACGCCGAAAGCCTCCCTTTTCGAATATAGGCAGGATAATCTGCCCGGTCATAAAGCACCCTTTCGGAGCGGTCAAGTTTAATATTTGAAAACGACATTTGCGCCACCTTGAAATATTGTTATATAATTCCGTATTATTTGCATTGAGACAGACTGCGATTTTGTGATATTATTATAATACAAAATGTAATTTGTGTCAATAGGAGGTCGGATGTGATTCGAGTCAAAAAGGCAATGAAACAAGAATATCTGCATCTGATTGTCCCCATTGCTCTGCAACAGCTCTTGCTTGCGGCAGTCGGCGCGGGAGATTCCCTCATGTTGGGATTTGTAAACGGCGATGCGATGGCGGCGGTATCTCTGGCGACAAACATAGAGTTTGTGGAAAATCTGTTTTTGTCCGCACTGACCGGCGGTGCTACAATTTTGTCGGCGCAATATTGGGGAAAAGGCGACCGCAACACCATTGAACGAATATTCGGATTGATTTTGAAATATGCCCTGCCTATTTCGATTGTTTTCACGGCATTTGCAGTTGCCGTGCCGGAAGGGCTGATGGGATTATTTACCGATGAAGCGGAGCTGATTTCCCTCGGTGCGGAATATATCCGTATGGCGGCCGGCTCTTATCTGTTGACCGGAGTTTCCCAGTGTTATCTTTGCATTATGAAAACCACCGGACAGACAAAACAAAGTGTCGTTATCAGTTCTTCGGCGCTGTGTCTGGACACGGTGCTGAATGCAATATTCATTTTTGTTTTTCACATGGAAGCCTACGGTGCGGCTCTAACTACTTCCATCACAAGATTTGTCGAACTGATGATTGTTTTGATTTACACAAAAAAAGCAACGATAAAACCGAATTTGCGTGCTAAGGTGTCATCGGCTTTGCATAAAGACTTTTTGCATTGCAGCATTCCTCATTTGATTAACTCTATGCTTTGGGGCTTTGGAACTACCGTTTACGCTTCCATTATCGGACATTTAGGCACAGCAATTGCCACCGCTTATTCCGCCGCGGCAATTGTGCGCAGCTTGGCGATTTCTCTTTGTCGAGGTCTGGCGCAGGGCGTTGAAATTCTTTTGGCAGATATGTTGGGAGCCGGAAAAATGCAGGATGCAAAAGCATTCGGAAAAAAGATGAGCCGTTGTTCCCTTCTATGCGGCATAGTATGCGGGAGCTCAGCCGTATTTTTCGGCATTCTTCTATCTCATTTTATGCGGCTGTCGGCAGAGGCGCGCATCAATCTGAACATGATGATTATGATAAGCGCATTCTATGTATTCACCCAGTGTATCAATATTATCGTTGTTTGCGGCATTTTTGTTGCAGGCGGTGATACGGCATTTGACGCATACAGTGTTGCGGTAGCCATGTGGGGAATTGTGATTCCGTTGGCACTCGCGGCAGCATTTTGGTGGAAGCTGTCACCGCTGATTGTATATGCAATATTGAGTCTTGATGAAATCATTAAAATTCCGTGGGTCTATGCCCATTACAAAAAATATAAGTGGTTGAATAATATCACCAGGGAGGAACTTCATGACAATGCGTGAAAGAATCGAACAGGGAAAGCTTTTTACAGACTATTGCGAAGGATTACCGGAGGAGCGGTTACATTGCAAAAAAACAATGACTGCTTTCAATCGGAGCGAACCGGATGACGTAGAAGCTCGATTCCGTCTGATGCGGGAGCTTTTCGGAAAAGAAACAAAGGCTTGGATTGAACCGCCGTTTTACTGCTGCTACGGCACAAACATCACCCTTGGCAAACACACCTATATCAATATGAATTGCAGTTTTGTCGACGACGGAAAGATAACCGTCGGCAAAAAAGTGATGTTCGGTCCGGGTGTGGCGATTGCTACGGTGGGACATCCGATTAAACCCGATATGAGAAAGTATATGTATGCCGCTCCCGTGGTCATTGGAGATAACTGCTGGATCGGAGCCAATGTAACCGTCTGTCCCGGCGTAACCATCGGTGAGAATACCGTCATCGGTGCGGGAAGTGTGGTTACAAAGGATATTCCCGCAAATGTCGTGGCCGTCGGAAATCCCTGCCGCGTTTTGCGTCAAATCGACGAGCGGGACGAGGTGTATTACTACAAAGACAGAAAGTTTGCGGACAGCGGCATTGATGAAGATTAAATGATAAAAAAATAAGCCTCCGACAGTACCCGAAAGCGGGAATTGTCGGAGGCTTGTTTTTGTACCGAAAGAAAGATATTTGTTGCCGTAGGCGGTTGTTTATTCAATTGCTTTTGTGACCTTGGCAAGATAACTTGCGGTTTCGTCGTCCAGCAAGGGAGAAATGCGCTCTCTGACGGTTTGGTGATACCGATTCAGCCATTGCTTCTCCTCGTCATTCAGCATACCGACGTCAATGCCGTCAAGGTCAAACGGAACCAAGGTCAATTCTTCAAATCCGCAGAAGGTTCCGAACTCGCTCTTCCCGCGCTCCACACACAAAACCATATTTTCATGGCGGATGCCGTACGCTCCCTCGATGTACAAACCGGGCTCATTGGAGGTAACCATACCCGGCTCCATGGGAACGGTGTAGTTGAAGTTTCTGCCGTGAATGGAAATGTTTTGCGGGCCCTCATGTACATTGAGCAAATAGCCGACGCCGTGTCCGGTTCCATGACGGAAATCCCGATGCTCACGGTAAATAGGCTCTCTTGCCAGCATATCCAGCATTGCCCCATAGGTTCCCTCGGGGAAAACAGCCGACGACAGGGCGATGTGGCTCTTGAGCACCAGGGTAAAATCGTGCTTCATCTGCGCGGTAATCTGCCCGAGTGCGAAGGTCCGCGTAATGTCGGTGGTACCGTAGCGATACTGTCCTCCGCTGTCCACCAGCAGCAACTGACCGGGCAGCACCTTTGCGTTGGTTTCGGGCGTGGGGTCATAGTGTACAATGGCGCCGTTGGGACCGAAGCCGCAAATGGTTTCAAAGCTCAAATCCAAAAAGTGTTTTCCGTCACGTCGGAAATCGGCCAGCTTTTCGCACAGCGACAGTTCGCTCATTTCCTCCTTTCCGACATTTTCCTTCAGGTATTTCATAAACCGAATCATGGCAACCGCATCCTCTTCGTGTGCGGCGCGAATGTTCCCGATTTCGGTTTCGTTCTTGATTGCTTTTGCCCTTGTGGTGGGAAAAATCGGAATTTCTTTTTTGTTTTGGATGGAGGAATACAACGCATAATTGGTTTTGGATGCATCCAGCAGCACTTTTGCGGAAATCGACGTCATGTCATCGTAAATAGCCTCGTAGGGCTTCACCTTGACGCGGTTTTTCCGCAGAGCGCGCAAAATTTTTGCGTCCGCCTTTTCCGGGTTCATGTACAGCACCCTTGCATCGCGGCTGACCAAGGAAAAAGCATAATTGACGGGGTTGTAGCGAATGTCGGCTCCGCGGAGGTTGTACAGCCACGCGATGTCGTCCAAAGAAGAGAGCAACGCCACCTCGCACCCCTCGTTCTCGGTGTCGATTACCAGCTGCTCCAGCTTGCTTGCGATGCTTTCGCCCGCGTCGCCGTCGGAAAGCATGAACGCGTCGGTGCAAATCATTTGCGGGCGGTCCTTCCAGATGCGGTCGATGATGGCCCCGTCGTCAATCAGGCAAACATTTTTCACCTCTTTTTTCAAGATTTCGACAAAGCGAACGGTAGCGGTGCGAAAATCGAAGGCCACCGAAGGGTACTCCTTCAATCCGCAAATGACCTCACTCAACTCCGGAACGCCGGCAACGCCGGATTTCATCAGCCGAATGTCGGTGCCCTTCAATTGCTCGGCCGCCTGAATAAAATATCTGCCGTCCGTCCAGAGATAAGCCGCATTTTGCGTAACCATCAGCGTGCCCGCACTGCCCGTAAAGCCCGAAAAATGCTCTCTTGCTTTATAATAATCATCCACGTATTCGCTGCCGTGGTCATCGTTTGTAAAAATTAAATAGGCGTCAATGCCCTTTTCCTTCAAATAAGCTTGAAGCTTGCAAATTTCCTTTGTCATGTTGGACTCCTCCTCGGATTTTGGTTTGTAAACCTTCGCCGCTCCGAAAGCAGGAACGAGGCTCCTTGCTTTCATTATAGCATATCAAAGCGTCTTTTTCAACCGCGAACGGCAAAAAAAGAGGCCGGAGCCGGCACTTTTCGGCCGATGCTCCAACCTTTTTTGTCAATTGATGTCCTGTGCAATCTGCTCCGGTCGCAGCTCCAGCAGCTCCGGATTCTCCACGTGTCTTTTAATGATTTTGAAAGCCGATGCATAATAATAACCGTCGCAAATACGCTCGTCCAGCACCGCCTTCAGCTCAATGTATTTTTTCACCGAGGTTCTGCCCTCGGAATCACAGCAAACCACGCTTCTTCTTCCGCCGTAAGCCAAGAAAACCGGCAGGTTTCCGAAGTTGTAAATATGGTGATAAATGGGGCGAATCCCCAAGGAGCCCATACTGGTGATAATCATAGAGCCGTGGAACGGGCTGAGCCACAAAAGCTTTTTGGGCAACAAGCCGAAATAATCCAAAAAGTTCAAAAGCTTTACCGTCCAGCGGCAAAGCAAGCCGGGAATCAGAGAAAGAACCTTGTTGAGGCTGTCGAAGGCGCTTTGGTCGTCCGGCTGGGACTGAATGTCGGAAATCACGCGATTCAGCTTATCGTACACGTCGTCAACGGTATCATCCGGCGCAAAAAGGACCTTGATGCACGTATCGGGAGAGTCGATGGAAAGCTTCTTTTTGATGGTCATTGAAATTTGAATGTCGTTGCGCGCATAGATTTTTTGTCCGCTTACAAAGCGGTTCAGGGCGGGACGTTGGGAAATGGCGCGAATGTATGCCGCAATCATGATGTGCAAAAAGCTGAAATTGACTTTGCCTTCCTTGATTTTCTCACGGCAAAACCGATCGGTTTTGGTTACGTCAAACATATCCGCATAGGTATTACACGCATCGCAACGCATGGGCATTACATAGGGCATAAACTTGTTCATGGGATTGATGGTGCGCAGCTTGTACCCGTCGGGACGGTCTCCGAAACGACGCTTTCTTTTTTGCATTTCTGCCATGTCAATTCTCCTTCTGTCATCACTTCACTCTTTCTATTATAACAAAAAGCCCCCGAATTTGCAAGTCCTTTTTGCAACAAAGAAGATATTGGCAAAAATATTTTAAAAATCGGCGTTTTTGCATTGCAAAAGTTGCAATCTTGTTATATAATATGGAAAGAAATCAAACGGAGGACACAACATGAAGCACGTGGATATTTACACCGACGGTGCCTGTCGCGGGAACCCCGGAAACGGCGGTTGGGGCGCTGTTTTGGTTTACGGCACGGTTGAAAAGGAGTTGTCGGGAGGTGCGGAGGCAACCACCAACAACCGCATGGAGCTGACCGCCGCCATTGAGGCACTTGCGGCATTAAAGGAGCCGTGCCACGTTACCCTGACCTCCGACTCCAAATATCTGGTTGACGGCATCACCAAGGGGTGGGCAAAAGGATGGAAGGCCAAGGGCTGGAAAAAAGCCGACCGCTCCCCTGCCCTGAACCCGGAGCTTTGGGAACGGCTGTTGTCCCTTGTGGAATTTCACACGGTGGAGTTTGTTTGGGTGAAGGGACATGACGGCCACCCTTACAACGAGCGTTGCGACAAGCTTGCCACCGCATTTGCGGACAGCTTCAAGCAAGAATAAAAAAAGAAGCAGGCGTGTTTTCCCCATGCGGAAGCCACGCTTGCTTTTGTGTATTTTAACCAATTGATTTAGCGATTTATACAATATGATTGGAGACAACGATCCCTCTTTTTTTTTTTGAATTTACAAATTTATGGAAAAAGTGTAGAAATTCCGTTTGCAAGGTTGACCGAGAGCAAATCGCGTGATAAAATGTAAGTGGGGAGGTTTCCCCAAAAAATGGGAGGTGATACCAATGGGCCGCTGATGCATTGCAGCGACGTTCCAAGAAAAAGTTCATAACTCGCTGCCTCACAAGAAATTTCGTAATTCCATTTTTTATTATTTTTCAAAAAGGATAGGAAGGAAACGTAGTTATGAAAAAATTGTCACACATTTTATCAATCCTCTTATTGCTAACCCTATGTCTTGGGTTGCTGACGGGGTGTGATTTGGTATCGGCGAATGAAAGTCACGACGGCACAGAGGCTCCAACCACCGGCGGCGACGAAGCACCGGAGGATGACGGCGTTTTCACCATCACAGACGATGCGGCAGTGGGAGAGTTGTATGCTCGGGTTCTCAGTGGCGAGCTTACGTTTGAATGTATAAGCGGTGGGCATGACCAGACGGAAAGAAGAAGCAATTTGTATGTCAATGAATATATCCTTCAATTCATGCAACGGTTGAATACCGTTGCCGTAGAGCCGGTTTCCGAAGAAACTTTTTTTGCCGAAGTTTATCATAGTCTTGGCGTGTCGGCGTGGATTGAGGGCAGTACTTTGGACCGCGGGACGGCATTTGGCGTTTTTCTTAAGCCTGATTTTATGGTTGTCAGCTTCGGTGGTGGCAAAGCAACCGAAGAACACGTCGGTTATTTCAAAACGGCGCAGGATATCACGGAATTGGTGACAGAGTTCAACAACTTCTGTGCCGAAGAAAGAATGAATCCTTTCCATGGCATTGCCAACAGCGGCAAGGTGGGGAATGATTGGCGAAGAATGATGGCAGAGGGAGCTGTTGATACGTTCCTTTTGTCGAAGATTTCCGTCGTAGTACAGGCCAATACGGATGGACGTCTGATTAAGCTCACCGAAGAGGACCGCGAAAAGAAGCAAGAATTGGTTGACTTTTTGAAAACACTGGACGAATATGTTGTAAAAGAAATTATGGATTTGTGCACATGCGACGGATGCGAAGAGCAGCTGCGGGAAAAGACCGGGCAGCACTTGCTCACCGTTGCAACCAGCAATGGCGGTGTTTATGAAGGATTTGGGATGGGGGTTTACGAAAATGTCATCTCCGTTACCAGCTATGAAACACGTGAAACCGCTTATTTCCAACTACGAGACGACATTGCAGCAGCTTCCATCATTCGTGATGCGATTATGCGTGCTGCCACAGACTAAACCTATCAACCGCGCAAGGGCGCCCGTGCAAATTTTGCACGGGCGCCCCGTTTTTTCGGTTGCTCCGATTTTTATTCCAGCTCGAATGCGCCGGTGTAAAGCTGATAGTACTGTCCCTTTTCGGCGATGAGCTTTTCGTGATTTCCGCGTTCGATGATGCGTCCATGGTCCAATACCATAATGACATCCGAATTTCGGACGGTGGACAAACGGTGTGCAATGACAAACACGGTGCGTCCCTTCATCAAAGCGTCCATTCCCTTTTGCACAATTGCTTCGGTTCTGGTATCGATGGAGGAAGTTGCTTCATCCAAAATCATAACCGGGGGGTCCGCAACCGCCGCGCGCGCAATGGCAAGCAGCTGTCTCTGCCCTTGGGAAAGATTGGAGCCGTTGTTGGTCAACTCGGTTTCATAGCCGTTGGGCAAGCGCGTGATGAAATCGTCCGCACCCGCCAGCTTAGCTGCCCGAATGCATTCCTCGTCGGTGGCATCCAATTTGCCGTAGCGAATGTTTTCCATTACCGTCCCCGTAAACAGGTTGGTTTCCTGCAGCACAATGCCCAGGGAGCGACGAAGGTCGGATTTTCGAATCTTGTTGATGTTGATGCCGTCATAACGGATTTTGCCGTCGGCAATGTCATAAAAGCGGTTAATCAAATTGGTGATGGTGGTTTTTCCCGCACCCGTGGCACCTACAAACGCCACCTTTTGTCCGGGCTCGGCATAAACCGAAACGTCATGCAAAACGGGCTTGCCTTCCTCGTATTCGAAGTCGACCTCCGTCATACGCACATCTCCCTTAAGGAGCTGATAGGTGACGCTTCCGTCTGCCTCATGCGGATGCTTCCACGCCCAAAGTCCGGTTTGCTTCTCGCTCTCTTCGATGCTCCCGTCGGGGGCAAGCTTTGCATTGACCAGCGTGACGTAGCCGTCATCCACCTCGGGGGTTTCATCCATCAAGTCGAACAAACGCTCCGCACCTGCCATTGCCATTGTCACGGAGTTGATTTGCTGCGCAACCTGATTGACGTTGCTGGTGAACTGCTTGGTCATGGACAGGAAGGACACAATGATGCCGACGCCGAGGGTGAAGTTGCCGGTGACAAGACCCTGAATGCTCAAATTCCAGACATTGCCGATTAACATCAGGCAACCGATTGTAACAATGCACACATACAGCAGGTTACCGATGTTCATGATAATCGGTCCCATCATATTGGCGTAAGCGTGGGCACGGTAGCTGTTTTCGTACAGGGCCTGATTGATTTTTTCAAAGCCCTCCTCCGCCTTTTTTTCATGGCAGAACACCTTGACCACCTTTTGGCCGTTCATGTGCTCCTGCACGTAGCCTTCGGCATCGCCGACGGTTTTTTGCAGGCTGACAAAATACTTTGCGGAGCCGCCGCCGAGTTTTGCGGAAACCATTGCCATCACCGCAACGCCCAACAGAAGAACCAGAGTCAGCCAAATGCTGTAATACAGCATAATGAAGAACCCGCTGACCACAATGACGCCGCAACGAATGAGCGTCGGCAGAGACTGACTGACCAACTCACGCAGGGTATCGATGTCGTTGGTGTAATAACTCATAATGTCGCCGTGCTTGTGCGTATCAAAGTAGCGAATGGGAAGATTTTGCATGCCGTCGAACATGCCCTTACGCATTTTGCTCAAAAAGCCCTGTGTAATGATTGCGGCAATTTGCGTTTCAAACAGCACCGCCAACAGGGACAGCACGTAAAAGCACATCAAAACAAGAACCTTCGGCACAATAATTCCCTTGGCAACGTCCCATCCGATTCCGTTCTCCCAGCAATGGGCGATGGTGGAGGTTACCTGCTCCAAAAAAATGGCCGGAATGGCAGACGCCACGGCGGAAAAAACAATGCATGCCACTGTGACCGGAACCATCTTGGGGTAATAGCCGTACAGCATCTTCAACACGCGAAGCAGCACCTTCACGTTCAGCTTGGGCTTTCCGCCCTTTGGCGGGAATGTCGCTTGGTTGTTTTCGACTGTCTGTTTCTGTTGCTTGCTCATGCATTTTCCTCCTTTCCGTTGACCTGCTGCTCATATACCTCACGGTAAATATCGCTCGTTTGCAAAAGCTCCTCATGCTTGCCCACAGCGGAGATGCGACCGCCGTCCATAACCACAATCATATCCGCATCCTGCACGGAAGACACGCGCTGTGCGATGATGATTTTGGTGGTATCCGGAATATAGGTCAAAAATCCTTGGCGAATCATGGCGTCCGTTTTGGTGTCTACCGCGCTGGTGGAGTCGTCCAAAATCAAAATCTTCGGCTTTTTCAAAAGCGCTCTTGCAATGCAAAGGCGCTGTCTTTGACCGCCGGAAACGTTGGTTCCGCCCTGCTCGATGTGCGTTTCGTAGCCCTGCGGGAAGGAATTGACAAACTCATCCGCCTGTGCCAATCGGCAGGCCTCGCGCAGCTCCTCATCGGTGGCGTTCTCGTTGCCCCAACGCAGATTCTCGGCAATGGTACCCGAAAACAGCAGATTTTTTTGCAAAACCACGGAGACCGCATTTCGCAGTGCCTCCACATCGTAGGAACGGACGTCCCTGCCGCCTACGCACACGGTACCCTCGGTGGTGTCATACAGACGCGGAATCAACTGAACCAACGAGGTTTTGCTGGAGCCCGTGCCGCCGATGATACCGACGGTGGCGCCTGTGGGAATCTCCAAATTGATGTCCGCCAGAGCAAATCTTTTTGCTTTTGCGGAATATTTAAAACTGACGTTTCGGAAGGAAACGGAGCCATCCGAAACCTCGTGTACGGGAGATGCGGGATTTTGAATGTCGGGCACCTCGTCCAGCACCTCGCAAATACGCTTTGCGGATTCCACCGACATTGTAAGCATCACATAAACCATGGACAGCATCATCAGGGACATCAGCACCTGTACGCCGTAGGTCAGCAATGCGGAAATTTGTCCGATTTTCACTCCGCCGATGCCGTTGATGGCCATATAGGAGCCCAACAGCAAAATCACGGTCATGTTGAAATACATGCAGAAGTTCATCAGCGGCGTGTTCAACGCAACCAACCGCTCCGCCTTGGTGAAATCATCGCAAATGTCATCTGCCGCAACGGCAAATTTTTTCTTCTCGTAATTCTCGCGTGAGAAGCCCTTTACCACGCGCATTGCACGGACGTTTTCCTCAATGGACTCGTTGAGTCGGTCATACTTTTTGAACACGCGATGGAATGCGGGCATTGCTTTTTTGCTGATGAAAAACAGGCCGCAGCCCAACACGGGAACCACAACCACAAAAATGACGGCAAGGAATCCACCCATATACGCTGCCATGATGATGGAAAAAACCAGCATCAAGGGACTGCGGATGGCCATGCGAATCAGCATGGTGAAAGCCATTTGCACGTTGGAAACGTCGGTTGTCGTACGGGTAACCAACGATGAGGACGAAAATTTGTCGATGTTTGAAAAGGTGAACGTTTGCGTTTTGGCAAAAATATCACCTCTCAAATTTTTGGCAAAGCCAGAGCCTGCACGGGCTCCGGTGAAACCCGCAATGCCCCCGCACAGCAAGGAGCCCAAAGCCATCAGCACCAGGATGCCGCCGACCTTCAGGACATATCCCATATCCACATTGCTTCCCTGCTCCTGAAGCACGTTAATCAGGTACGTTGCCGTTACAAAGGGAATCATCGTTTCAATCACCGATTCTCCCACCATCAGAAAGAGGGTGATGATGGCCGGTCGTCGAAACTGTCGCAAAGATTTTGCAAGCTTTTTTAACATGAACACGCATTTCCTTTCCTTTTTATAGATATCCTGTTTTTTGATATCATATTTTAACACAATCATACAAAAAAATCAATATACAACACCTGAAATTTTACATGCATCCGAATTCCTCTTTTTGTGAATAATAACAAGCCGCCGTTTGAAGCAAGGCGTTGCCGTTTTTTTGCAGAAAAGCTCGCCTTCGGATAAACGTCACCGCTCCTGATAAAACATTGACAATTGCGGCAAAATATGATATAATGAGCTGTAAAGTGGATGATTGCGGACATTTGACGGCGGAGAGGAGTTGTTTGTTTTATGGTAAAAATCGTTTCGGTGCAGCCGAACTCGCTTGCGCGAAAGGCAGGGCTGAACGCCGGAGATGTATTGGTTTCCATCAACGGACACGCCATTCGCGACGTTTTGGACTACCGATTTTATTTGACCGAACGGGAAGTGCATTTGCGGTTGCAACGAGGCGAAACGGAATTCAGCATTTGCATCCACAAGGACGAATACGAGGACCTCGGGCTGGACTTTGAAACCCCATTGATGGACAAAAAGCACTCCTGTGCCAACAAATGCGTCTTCTGCTTCATCGACCAATTGCCGAAGGGGATGCGCGATACGCTCTATTTCAAGGACGACGACGACCGTCTCTCCTTTTTGCACGGCAATTACGTGACCCTGACCAATTTGAAGGATGAGGACATTGACCGCCTCATTGCCATGCACATTTCCCCAGTGAACATTTCGGTGCACACCACCAACCCCGAGTTGCGGGTGCGGATGATGAAAAACAAACGTGCGGGGAAGGTGCTTTCCTATCTGCGCCGTCTTGCCGATGCGGGCATTGCCCTGTGCGCGCAAATTGTGTTGTGCAAGGGCTGGAACGACGGTGCCGAATTGGACCGCACCCTGCACGATTTAATCGGCTACTTCCCCGCTTTGCGCTCATGCTCCATAGTTCCTGTGGGGCTGACCTGCCATCGCGAAGGGTTGGAAGCCTTGGAAACCTTTTCGCCTGCGGAATGTGCCGCGGTCATTGCACAGGTCAATGCCTTCGGAGATTGGTGTCTGAAGAAATACGGCACACGGTTGTTCTTTTGCTCGGATGAATTTTACATTTGTGCGGGACTTCCTCTGCCGGGAGATGATTTTTACGAGGATTATTCGCAAATCGAAAACGGCGTCGGTATGCTGACCTCCCTGGAAACGGAGTTTGCCCAAGAGCTGCAATGGCTCTCCCCGGAGCTGTTGCCGGCACCGCGCACCGTTTCTCTTGCCACGGGCATGGCAGCGGCCCCTCTGCTTTCCAAGCTGTGCAAGCAACTGGAGGAGCGGGTTCCGCAGCTGACCGTACACGTTTACCCGATTGTCAACCGTTTTTTCGGCTCCTCGGTAACCGTTGCGGGACTTTTGACCGGCAAAGACCTGTCGGAGCAGCTCCTCGGGCAGGAGCTGGGGCAGGAATTGCTGATTCCCGCCGTGGCGCTGAAAGCGGACGAGAACATTTTTTTGGATGATATGACGCCTGATGAGCTTTCCGCTTCCTTGGGCGGCATTCCGATTACCCCCTGCCGCAACGACGGCTTCGACCTGTTGCACTGTTTACTGGGAGACAAGGCAGAAGCGTAACACAGCGCCGCCCGGATTGTTTCCCGTCATTTGTTTGTTCCACCGTCGGTCGGCAAATACGTTTGTCGCTGCTTGTGAACAGAAAGGATTGTTATGTCAAAACCCATTATCGCCATTGTCGGTCGTCCCAACGTCGGCAAAAGCACACTATTCAATAAACTCATCGGAGAGCGTCGCTCCATTGTAGAGGATACTCCCGGCGTTACCCGTGACCGTATCTACGGCGAAACCGAATGGAGAGGAAGAAAATTTACCCTCATCGATACCGGCGGAATCGAGCCGAAAACCGACAACGTCATTTTGGCACAGATGCGCACACAGGCGCAAATTGCCATTGACGCGGCCGATGTGATTGTCTTTTTGTGCGATGTACGTACAGGCCTCACCGCAGACGACCGTGAAATTGCGGTACAATTGAAAAAAAGCGGCAAGCCCGTGGTTCCCTGCATCAACAAATGCGACAGCATCGGAGAGCCGCCCATGGAATTTTACGAATTTTACGAACTCGGCTTTGAGCAAGAGCCCATTGGTGTATCCAGTCTGCACGGAAGCGGCTCGGGCGATTTATTAGACGCCTGTGCGGAGCTGCTTGCCGACCGTACAGAGGAGGAAACCGACGACGGCAGCATTCACGTTGCGGTCATCGGCAAGCCGAACGCAGGTAAATCCTCCATCATCAACCGCCTTCTCGGAGAAAACCGTCTGATTGTTTCGGACATTGCGGGAACTACCCGTGATGCGGTGGACACGCAGGTGGAAAACGAGCACGGAAAATACACCCTGATTGACACGGCCGGCATTCGCCGCCAATCCAAAATCGACGACAAAATCGAGCATTTCAGCGTATTGCGCGCGCACATGGCCGTGGAGCGTGCGGATGTATGCCTGCTGATGATTGATGCCTCCACCGGAATCACCGACCAGGATACCAAAATTGCCGGAATTGCACATGAGGCCGGAAAAGCCGTCATCATTGCGGTGAACAAGTGGGACCTGATTGAAAAAGACAACAGCACCGTCAACGAATTCAACAAGCGCATTCGCACGGAGCTGGCATATATGCCCTATGCGCCGATTCTTTATATTTCCGCAAAAACGGGACAACGCACCAACGAGCTGTTCGAACGCATCAACTATGTCTACAATCAATCGGTCATGCGCGTCACAACCGGAATGCTCAACGACGTTCTCGGCGACGCGATGATTCGGGTTCAGCCCCCCACGGACAAGGGCCGTCGCCTGAAAATTTATTACATGACGCAGGTTTCGGTGGCACCGCCCACCTTTGTCATCTTCTGCAATCAGGTTTCCCTGTTCCACTTCTCTTACCAACGCTATATCGAAAACTGTCTGCGTGAAACCTTCGGCTTTGTCGGCACGCCCATCAAGCTGCTGATTCGGATGAAGGGTGAGGACGTCTGATTGCACAACACGGTGAAGGTTTTAAACATTCTTTGATGAAACGAGGACGCGACAATGTTTGTTGACCATACGAAAATTTATATCAAGGCCGGAGACGGCGGCAACGGTGCAGTGTCCTTTCGCCGTGAGAAATACGTTTCCGCGGGCGGTCCGGACGGCGGAGACGGAGGACACGGCGGCAATGTCGTCTTTCGCGTAGACCCCGGCTGCAACACCCTGCTCGCCTTCCGCTACAAGCACAAATTTATTGCAGAGCGCGGCGGTGACGGCAAGGGCGGAAAATTTCACGGTGCAACCGCGGAGGATTTGGTGATTTTGGTTCCTCCCGGAACCTTAATTCGAGACGCGCAAACCGAAAAGGTCATTCACGATATGTCCGAAAACGACGGTGCCGATTACGTTGCCTGCAAGGGCGGCAGAGGCGGCTGGGGCAATCGGCATTTTGCCACCCCCACCCGTCAGGTCCCCATGTTTGCCAAAAACGGGACCGAGGGCGAGGAGCGCGAGGTCATTTTGGAATTAAAGATGCTTGCGGACGTAGGCATTATCGGATATCCCAGTGTGGGAAAATCCTCCCTGCTTGCACGCATCAGCTCTGCCAAGCCCAAAATCGCAGACTACCACTTTACCACCCTTTCCCCCAACCTCGGCGTTGTACGCACAAACGGCGAAAGCGGATTTGTGGCAGCCGATATTCCCGGGCTGATTGAGGGTGCGGCCGACGGTGCCGGACTCGGTCACGCCTTTTTACGTCACATTGACCGTTGCAGGCTGTTGCTTCATGTGGTGGACATCTCCTGCTTTGAAATGCGGGACCCTGCAGAGGACATTCGAACCGTCAACCGCGAGCTGGAGCGTTACAGCCCGGAGCTTGCGACTCGTCCGCAAATTATCTTAGCCAACAAAACCGATGCCCTGGACCGCGATGCGGTAGACATTCCCGCATTTGAAGCCTATGTCAAGCAATTGGGCGACCCGCTGCTCTATGTTTCGGCGGCAACGGGCGAAGGGTTGGATGAAATGCTGCATTTGGTGGCGGAACGGTTAAAGGAGCTCCCTCCCATGAAAATTTACGAGGGAGAGAACGCACCGGAGGACGCCTATGTGGGCGGCGGCAAGGATACCGTCATCCGTCGCGAAAACGACACCTTCTTTGTGACAGGCGAATGGCTGAAAAATTTGATGGGACAAATCAATTTCAGCGACTATGAATCGCTGAACTACTTCCAGCGCATCCTGCAAAAAAGCGGTGTTTTCGAAGCATTGGAGGCAAAGGGCTGCCGTGACGGTCACACGGTCAACATCTACGATTTTGAATTTGACTACGTAAAGTAATAATATTGTAAAAGGAGGACTTCTTATGAACATTTGGCATGACGCGGACCTCTCTCAAATTGACCCGAAGGATTTTTCCGCGGTCATCGAAATCCCGAAAGGCTCCAAGTGCAAATACGAGCTTGACAAGCAATCGGGCTTGCTTCGTCTGGACCGCATCCTGTACACCTCCACCCACTACCCCGCAAATTACGGATTCATCCCACGCACCTACGCGGATGACGGTGACCCGTTGGATGTTTTGGTGCTTTGCTCCGAGGCAATTTACCCCATGACGTTGGTGCGGGTCTATCCCATCGGTGTCATGCGCATGCTGGACGGCGGAAAGATGGACGACAAAATTATTGCGGTTCCCTTCTCCGACCCCACCTATCTCGGCATCACCTCCATTGACGAGCTTCCTCCGCACATTTTTGACGAAATCATGCACTTTTTCAGCGTTTACAAGCAATTGGAAAGCAAGCAAACCGCAGTGCAATCCCTGTTTGGCAAGGAGAAGGCGGAGCAGATTGTTCAAGAGGCGCTGGACAACTACGTGCAAACGTTCGGAGACCGGCAGTAAAAAGACACTGTCTACACGCTCGAAAAAATGCCCCCCGAAAGCTGTTTCGCTTTCGGGGGCTGTTCTGTTTTTTTCTTGATTTCTCTTCGGAATGTCTGAGCCGTCCACGCTCCGACGCGGCACCGTCAGCCACTTGCAGCTTCCGTTCGGTTAGTCCTCGATTGCGGCCTTTTTGACATTGGCCTGCTTGATTGCACGGTAAATTTCATCGGAGAATTTCTTGGTTCGGTCATAGAAATACAATCCGTTTTGCTCCTGCTCAACATCAGTGAGCTGTGTATAACAAAAGCCCATGATTCCGTCGCAAGACAGCATTACATCGGTAAGAGCCGCATAGCGCTCCAGAAATTCCTCCGGCGTTTGAGGTGCGTCGCCGTATCCCCACGAGGTGCGACTGTCGTTCTCCTGTTTCTGAGATTCCGGATACCATTTGATTCCTCCGAATTCACTGACCAAGAACGGCGATTTTCCGTCATATGTTTGATTGTTTTTGAGATGCTTGGGGGAATAATTTTCGTGACGGTACTTTTCAATGGTGTCGCGCAGGCATGCGGCGTCTTGTTGATACTCGTGGATGTCATAGATGTCCGTTGCCTTGGTGTGGTTGTAACCGCTGGTGTCGATGACGGGGCGGGTGGAGTCAACGGCTTTGGTTGCATCGTATACGACGGATATATTGGTGGAAAGCTTTCCTTGATGCGTTTCGTTATGCGGGCACCAGCCGATGATGGACGGATGATTTCTGTCGCGCTCCACGCACTCCAGCCATTCCGGCAACATCATATGCAGGGCTTCGGTGTCGGTTTCATCCAAACCGCTGTCCGGATATTCTCCCCAAACAAGGTAACCCAAACGGTCGGCATGATATAAAAAACGTTCCTCAAACACCTTTTGATGCAATCTTGCACCGTTAAACCCGAGCGCCATGGACATTTCAATATCCTGCGCAAGGGCGTCGTCCGAGGGTGCCGTATAAATGCCGTCCGGATAAAAGCCTTGGTCTAAAATGAGCCGTTGGAACACGCTTTTCCCGTTGATTAAGACGCGTGTGCCGTCGATGTCGATTCTTCTGATGCCGAAATAGCTCTTAACCGAATCGACAACGGTTTCTCCGCAGAGAAGCGAATATTCGACATCATACAGTTCGGGAGCACCCGGATTCCAAATTTTCGGGTTTTCTAACCGAAGCAGCACCGTATTGACCGTCCCGGAAAGGGTATCGGTGGTGTCAAGCACAGGTTGCCCTTTGTAAGAAACGGAGACCTTGAAGGTTGCATTGCGGACGTATTGATTGAGCTTTACTTCCAGCGTAACCGCTCCGCCGAGGTCCGTGGCGTTGACCAGCACATTTCGAATATAGGTCTCCGGAACAAACTCCAGCCAAACGGTTTGCCAAATGCCCGTTGTCCGCGAATAATCGCATCCGTGGGAATAATAACGTTTTGATTGCTTGCCCCGCGGCTGAAAGTGCGTTCGGACATCATCCAGTGCACATACAACAATTCTATTGTTGCCTTCGTGTAAAAAGTCCGTAATGTCGAATTCAAAAGACGCGTAACCGCCGAGGTGATTTCCGACCTCCTGTGCATTGACGTAAACAAAGGTTTGGTAATCGCACGCACCGAAGTGGAGGAGCACTCTTCCCGTCAGCTGTTCTTTTGAAATGTCGATGTTTTTTCCGTACCAGACAGAAGGCATAAAGTCCTTGAATCCGATTCCGGAAAGTGCGCTCTCCGGACAAAAAGGAACGGTTATTTTTTCCGGAAACCGTTCTTCCTCATATACTTTTCTGTCTCTGCCCGAAGCGGAAAAATCGCGATAAAACTCCCATTCGCCGTTGAGGTTTTGCCAGCTTTCACGCACAAACTGCGGACGCGGGTGTTCGGGACGAGGAATTGCATGCATGATGGTATCTCCTGTTTTTGTTTTTTGCAAAAAGTTGTTTTTGCTTTGGGCCTATTATAGCGTATCATCGCAAAAAAGTCAATACGCAGAAGCCAAAAACATCAAAATCGGTTCCAGATTTCGGTTGCTTCGCCCTGTTCCGTTTTGTCGGAGCTTCCGGACGCTTCCTCCTCCGCTTGCTTCTGCTTTGCAACGCGCGCCTCGTTGTCGCGCTTGCTCTTTGCCGCCTTTTCCGCGGCAATGGCATCCAGCTCTTCCTCGGTTGCGCCGTCCTTCATGGCAGCGGCAAACTGCTCACCGTCCATGCTCTCACGCTTCAACAGGTACTGTGCCACAAAATGCAGCTTGTCGATGTGCTCGGTGAGAATTCGCTTTGCTTCCTCGTAAGCCTCATCCACAATGCGCTGAATTTCCGCATCGATGGTTGCGGCGGTTTGCTCGGAGTAGGTTTTGCCCGTGTTGTAGTCTCTGCCCAAGAACACCTCATCACTGGTGTGCTCGGAGCCGTACAGCACCGTTCCCAGCTTTTTGCTCATACCGTAGCGCGTCACCATATTTCTTGCAACCTTGGTTGCCTTTTGAATATCCGAGGATGCGCCTGTGGAAATATCATCCATAATCAGCTCCTCGGCAATGCGACCGCCGAGACTGATGCGAATATCATCCAGCATCTCGCCGCGGGTGGAGCCCATTTGGTCCTCCAAGGGAACGCGAATGGTGACGCCGCCTGCATTACCTGCGGGAATGATGGTAATGTGCTTGACGGGGTCGGAATGCTCGCAATAATAAGTGACCACGGCATGCCCCGCCTCGTGATAAGCCACCAGCTTGTTGTCCTTCTCGGTACGTTTTTTGCTCTTTTTCTGAGGACCGAGGATTTCCTTCATAAAGGATTCCTCAATGTCGTCCATGCCGATGAGCGCTTTGTTTTTCTTCGCCGCCAGCAGAGCCGCTTCATTCAACAAATTGGCAAGGTCCGCCCCGGTAAAGCCGACGGTGGTTTGCGCCACGTGACGGAAATCCACGTTTTCCTCTAAGGGTTTGTTGCGTGCGTGCACCTTCAAAATTTCTTCTCTGCCCTTGATGTCGGGATAGTTGACGGTGACCTGACGGTCGAACCGTCCGGGACGGAGCAGTGCGGGGTCCAGAATGTCGGGGCGGTTGGTTGCCGCAATGACAATGATGCCGTCATGGGAGCCGAAGCCGTCCATTTCCACCAGCAGCTGGTTCAATGTTTGCTCACGCTCGTCGTGTCCGCCGCCCAAGCCCGCACCGCGGTGACGGCCGACGGCATCGATTTCATCGATGAAAATAATGGACGCGGGCGATTTGCGTGCGGTTTCAAACAGGTCGCGCACGCGGGACGCGCCCACACCGACGTACATTTCCACAAAATCGGAGCCCGAGATGGAATAGAACGGAACGCCCGCTTCTCCGGCAACGGCCTTTGCCAACAGGGTTTTACCCGTGCCGGGAGGGCCCACCAGGAGCACTCCGTGAGGAATTTTTGCACCGAGCTTGGTGAACTTTGCCGGTTCCTTCAGAAATTCCACAATTTCGACCAGCTCTTCCTTTTCCTCGTCGGCACCTGCCACGTCACGGAAAAGAACCTTGCTTTGGTCGTTGGCATTGGGCACGCGTACGCGCGCTTTGCCGAAGGAGTTGAACTTACCTGCGCCTCCGCCCTTGCCGTTGACCTGATTGAATGCGATAAAGTAGACGACAATCAGTGCTACGATAATCAGCAACCACGGAATCAAGCTTACCCAGAAGGGATAAGTGGTGACGGGTTGTACCTCGTATGTGATGTTTTGCTCCAAAATCTTTTCGTCGAAGCGGTTGCGAAATTGGTCGACGTCTGCAAGCTTGTAGCTGATTTGAGAGCCGTCCTCAAAGCTGAGTGTCAGGACGTCCTTGTTGCTCAGATAAATGCTCTTCAAGGAGCCTTTGGTTGTGTCGATGCCCGTGATATAATTGTCAATCTTGTCGTAAGTGACGGTCTCCTTGTTTTCGGTAAACAGCGTAGAGAGCACCACCACAATAATCGCGATAACGGCAACATAGAACAATATTTCGCGAACAATGTTGTGTTTCTTCATTGATTCCTCCGTGTTGGTTTTTGATTACTTTTATACCGATGCTGACGGTGATTTATATACAGATTCCTTCAGGACTCCGATGTAAGGAAGGTTGCGGTAGCGCTCATTGTAATCCAAGCCGTACCCCACCACAAAAGCGTCCGGAACCTCCATGCCCACAAAATCCGCATTCAGGGGGACCTGCCGCCGCGAGGGCTTATCCATCAGGGTGCAGCATTTGACGCTGTGGGCACCGCGGTTGGCAAGCAGGTGCGAAAGCTTTTCCAGGGTTCTTCCGCTGTCGATGATGTCCTCGACAATGATGACATCCGCTCCGCTGACATCCCGCTTTAAATCCAAGTGCACCTGGATAAAGCCCGAGCTTTCGGCACTGGCGCCGTAAGAGGAAACCTTCATGAATTCCAGCTCACAGGCAAACGGAATGCGACGGATTAAATCGGTGGCAAAGAAGATGGAGCCCTTGAGGATGGTGATAAAAATCAGGTCACGGTCCGAATCCCGATAAGCATCGGTAATCTCCTGCGCCAGGCGATCGCAAATGTTGCTTAAAACGACCTTGTCGGCAAGAACGTACTCAATATCCTTTGTAATGTCATTCATGTGCGTTGTTTTCCTTTCTGTCAATCATTCAAGGGCGCTTCGGCGGGCGGCACCGTCGCGGGACAAAGCTCCGGCGGCAGAAGCAGCTCCACCATACAGTCATTTTCTCCGTCAAACGGCGCGCCGTCCCTCAAGCCGATAAAGGGAGCCCAAAGGATTCCCTTTGCGTCACACAGCAAAGGAAGCTGCTGTCGAATGCGCGGAGGTATTTTTTTTTCGTTATACAGGCGACGTAGCTTGCGGTGCATTCCGCGCAGAAAAATTTCATCGCCCTGCTGCCGCAATCTCCAATACCAACCACTGATTATTATATCAGATACGCCCCTTATAATTATATACGGTGCTGTTGATAATTTGTGAACTTTTGTGTTTTTTTCGATTTTTTTCGTAAAAGCCGCAATATTTGTGGGGGAAAGAAGCTGCTTTCCGAGTCGGAATTGCCAAATCGCACCGTGCAAAGCGTCGGCAGCGACCGTTTTTTCAAGCAAACGCAGCCGGCCGTTCTCGATGACGGCAGTACGGCCGCCGTACAGGCTTCTCGTTGCGTTTTGAGGCTGCGTACGAATCCATTGCACCAAAAACTCGGTATGCTTGCTCTCCGGCTCCATACCGAAGCGCTCCCGAACGTACAGCCTGAGCACCCGACGCAAAACGGCGTTGGGCAATGCTTGCAGCTCCTTGACGGACAGGTCCTCGGTTGGCGCCCGGGCCGTAAGAAAGGCCTGTGCCTGCGCCGCAAGGTATTCTTCATCCTCACGAGCACATTCCGCGAACTGTGCAACCCTCTTCTGCGGCTCCGAAAACAGCTGCTCCAGCACGGGGACCACCTCCATACGGATGCGGTTTCGGGTGCAACAAAGCTGCCCGTTGGTGCTGTCGGTGACATACTCCAGTGCATGCGCGGCACAGTATGCGCGAATTTCCCGCGCGGTGGCGTTCAGCAACGGACGCACCACAAAGCCGTTTGCAAACGGACGGCACGGAAGAATGCCGCAAGCGCCCTTGAGCGTACTGCCCCTGCAAAGGCGGAACAGCACGGTTTCCAAATTGTCGTCCGCGTGATGGGCCGTTGCAAGCAACGGGATGTGATGTTCTTCCATCAGCTTGGAAAAGAACGCGTAGCGCACCTCCCTTGCCTCCTCCTCCAGGCCGCGTCCGTGCGCGGCGGCCAATGCGGGAACATCTGCGCATTGTTCAAAGAAAGGAAGTCCTTCCGCCGCGACAAGGCGACGGCAAAAATCGGCATCGCGCTCGGCCTCCTCCCCGCGGATTCCGTGGTTGACATGAGCAACCGTCAGCGGAAAGCCGTCCTGCCGTGCCTGCAATACCAGCAGCTGTAGCAAGGCGCGTGAATCCGCCCCGCCCGACAGGGCAAGCAGCACGGGAGTTTCCTTCGGAAGTCCCGCCAATTGCCACGGCGGCACAAAAGACAATGTCAAGGCAGAGGCGTTCCGCTCCTGCATTACTGTGCCTCCTGCTCTTGAGCGATGGTGATGAATTTGGTGAACTGACCAATCCATCCCATATTCACCGTGCCCGTGGAACCGTGACGGTTTTTGGCGATGATGACCTCGGCAACGCTGGTGTCCGGGTTCTCATCGGTTTTATAGTATTCACTGCGGTAAAGGAAAATAACCGAGTCGGCATCCTGCTCGATAGCACCCGAATCGCGCAGGTCGGAAAGCATCGGCTTTTTATCGGTTCTGGATTCGGGACCGCGGGACAGCTGTGCGCAGCAAATGACGGGCACCATCAGCTCCTTCGCCATAATTTTGAGGGCACGGGAGATTTCGGAAACCTCCTGCACACGGTTGTCCGTGTGCTTATCGCCCGTCATCAGACCCAAATAATCGATGACGACCATACCGAGATTCTTCACGCGGCGCAGCTTGGCTTTCATTGCGGTAACCGTTTGCCCGGAGGTATCGTCAATGAGGATATCGCAGCCGGCAAGCTCGCCCGCCGCCACCGCAAGGTGCTCCCAATCCTCTGCGTTCAGCTCTCCCGTACGCAACGTATAGCTGTTGACCAGTGCCTCACTGGACAGCACACGGGAGACAACCT
>CAZWXE010000010.1:0-27075 GCA_964638045.1 uncultured Ruminococcus sp.
CCACGTGGAATGCACTGCCGAACGCACGAAGGGGCAAGAAAAATTCCACGGCTACCAGGCACAAAAACAATGCCATAATCGGTTGTAACCCCCGAAATGCCGCTCCGCAAACCGCAAGCGCGATTCCGATACCGGCTCCGCCGTAGGCAACCAGGTCCATAATCGTCGTGCTTGCAAGCTGCATGACAAGAACCTTCATGGTGATTTTGCGAAATTCCTCCGCGTTCTCGTTCATTCGTTCGTGCTGCGCTTCGTCCGCCTTAAATATTTTTAATTCCTTTAAGCCTTGCACGCTGTCAAGGAATTTATCGCCCATCGACGTGTATTTGCCCCAATACTTTGCAAATATCTTTTTCGCATACTTGGAAACCGCCACAATGGAAACGGGAATGAGCGGCACGCAAGCAAGCAGTACAAGTGCCACACGCCAATCGAGCCAAACCGTAATACAAAACAGAATGACCGGCGCCAGCATCGCATAGAAAAACTGCGGCAAATAACTTGAATAATACAAATCGAGCTGCTCCACGCCCTCCATAGAAACCTGCGTGAGTCCCGCCATACTCATGCCGTCCGTCGAACGAACGCCGAGTTTTACGATTTTATTGTAAACCTGCTCACGCAGATTCTTTTTAACGTTGCGTCCGAGTTGATCTTTAATGTCCCCTGTCAATCTCGTCATCGTATAACGAACGGCAATCGCGACAATCGCGCATACCGCAGGAGATACGAACGAAAGTCCTTCGGCTTTCACAATTGCAAGTTGAATCGCCCAACAGATACAAGCCGTAATCGATACGTTCGCAATCAAGCCTACCGTCTGCAAGGCCACTGCCCCAAATATGTATTTTTTATTTCCGCCGAGCAGGCGGAACAGTTCTTTATCAAGCATAGTTCCCTCAAAAATAATTTCTTTTTATATCTGTATTAGCGTTACGATTCCCGCAACGATTAACGCGACAACGGCAAATAGCGGTATTCCGCGCAAAAATGATTCTATATGTTTGTCCGGATTTTGATAGGCTTGTTTTTCGGGAATGAATGAAAAACGGATGCGTTTGGTGTTTCGCCACCATAATAGGTCTATCACAAGCAAATCGAATACACCGAGCCCTTCTCCTAAAAGCAAAAAGTACACGAATGCCGACAAATAATCCGTCAATCCGAGCACGCTTTTCAGTGCAATGCCAAGCACGGAAAACACCGCCGTGAATAATAGAAGATTTCCGAAAAGTATCGACAAAATAGACTTTTCCTTCGGTAAATACGGTTTTAGCGACGGCTCGTTTTTTACAATGCGTTGTACCTCATCTGGATAAGAACGAAGTCCGATTAAATTCTTTTTGTCCGTTCCCGTACAGAGAAAACAAAAGAACCAATAGAGAAAGTAAAATGCAAAAGCAATTATGTATTTCATAGCGATATGATTACTCCTAATTGTTTTTCCGTCTCTCTTTCTTTGCCTTTCTTTTTTCCTTCAGCATTGCCACAACATGCGATATTGCAAATATCGGATGCGAAAATAACATTCTCGGCCCCGCATATCGCATCACTTCCTTCATTTGCACTCTGTAATAGGGCTTATAACAGTGAATTTTGCAATACGAGCAAAAGCCTTTATCCTTTTTGAACGGACATTTCTCCAATCGAAACAATGCGTATTCGGTCAATTCCTTGCACTTCGCGCAAGCTTCTTTCCTTTTTACATGTTCTTCTTTTCGCTCCGACTGATGATTTCCGACGCAATAGGTACGGACCATAACGGGAATGAGTTTCTTTTCTCTGTTCCAATGCCGATACGCTTTACTCATGAGGTTCCTCCCTTTGCAGTTTTTTCAAAAAGCTTGCGATGCCGTTTCTTGTTTCGTCGGACAATGTGCAAACCGCATTCAATGCATCCCGATAAGCCGTTTCTTTCGGTGTACCGCAATGAAACGATAAATGCGATGCCATAAAGTCAATTATAAACCGATAATCCGACAATATCGAACGGCCGCTTTCGGTCAATGCCAACATTTTCTTGTTCTTCTCCGCAAAGCCTTTTTCGCACAACCGTTCTATGGCATTGAACGCACTGACCTTGGTGACACAAAGCTTTGCCGCCAAATCCGATTGCTTCACCGTCACATTTTCCCGACTCAGCTCATCTATTGCCATCAAATATTTTAATTCCGATGCCGTCATACCAGCCCTCCTCAAATAGTTAGCACAGGCTAACCGATTGCCGAAAAATATAACGCATTCCCTTTACCGGAGAAAGTTAGCGTATGCTAACCTATGCGTCAAAAAATAAGTTCTTCCACAAGAACATGTAACATTATACCTGAAAAAGAAAATAAAGTCAACCGCAAATGAGCGGTTGACCGAAAAGTTTTCATTTTATTCACATTTGTTCGTTTTGCAAAATTTTTTCGCAAATGTCCGTTGCATTTTCTATACTCAGTTCGAGATTCATCAGGTCAAAATCAATATATTCTCCGTTGAGCTTGAAAAAGTCAGGAAACGTACACAGCTTCCGAAAGCCGAACTTTTCATACAGGCGGATGGCGCGGGCATTGTCACTTCGTACTTCCAAATTCAACTGCTCAAAGCCGTTTTCTTTGGCAAAGGCAAGAATCGCTTCCATCAGGGCCGAAGCCGCGCCGCATCCCCACCATGCTTTTTTCAAACTAATACCGAGCTCTCCTCGGTGGCTCATGCGCCGTGGCTTACGATTCAAACTCGCCACGCCGATAATCTCACCGTCTACCTTGGCAAGATACTGCACATTGTCCGCCGATTCATACTGTGCACGCAGATATGCTTGCTCCGCTTCAAGGCCGAACGGTACACCCTCCGCGTCGAAGCTGAGGTTGTCGGTTTCGCCGCCCACAATCTTCAAATAATCCAAGAGCTCCGCGGCATCCTCTGCCCGTGCACGTTCTATGACAAACAAGCTGTTATTCATTTTGAGCATTTCCTTTCTTTCAGGCGGTGACTGAACGGCGGGATTTGAACGTGCGGTATTGCTTCAATTCCTCACCGCAGGCGATGGAATATTCCAAAAGCAGAAACAAGAAGGCAAAGCAAAGTCCAACCCATAAATTTCCGACCTTGGTGTAAAGCGTTTCCTCCGTCAGCATGGGAACATCCTCCACAACATACCCCTCCACCAACGGCGAAAGCTGCCCGAGAACTTCCCCGTTCTGCGCAATGATTGCCGAAATTCCCGTATTTGCCGCGCGTGCAAATACACGTCCGCTTTCAATGGCGCGCAGCTGCGATTGGGCACAGTGCATGTACACCGCAGCAGAATCGTAAAACCAGGAATCGTTGCTGGAAACCACCATCAAGCTTGCGCCGTCGCGCACACTGTCCACGGTCAGCTGCTCGTAAATAGAGTCAAAGCAGATTAAGGAGCCGATGCTTCCGAATTCCGTTTCGAAAACCGCGGGCTCATCTCCCGCATAAGTATCCTGCCCCAGTGCGGAAAGCTCAGCCAGCGGAGGCAGCAGCGTCATAATGACGTTCCGCATGGGCACATACTCTCCGAAAGGAACCAGATGTCGCTTGGCGTACACGTCATCCGAAACGGTACCGTCGGAGGAAACCTGATACAGTGCATTGTAGGAATGCCCCTCGCTGTCCTCATACAGTGCACCCACCAACAGCGTCACCTCGTGCTCCTTCGCCAGCTCCGAAACAAAATCGCGCAAAGCGCTGTTTCTCGCATCGTTCAGGGTATACGGGAACACAGTCTCGGGCCAAACAATCAGCTCGGCGCCGTCTGCAATCGCTTGCAGAGTCAGACGCTCGTAGGCCTCGATGGTAATGCTCATGTCTCCGCTCCATTTCTCATGGGAATTGATGTTCCCCTGAATCACGGCAACACGAACCGTGTCCCCCTCGGTGCTCCGATGCATCCGAAGCACACCGAAGCTCAAATTGCCTGCCGCCACCAAAACGGCAAGCGCACCGTACAGCAGCCGTTTTCCGTCGCCGAACAGTGCCTGTGCAAGCAGACAATTGACAAACACCAGCAAAAAAGTGACAAAATAGGAGCCGAACAGAGATGCGCTTTGCAGCATCGGCAGCAGGCCCATTTGCCCAAGGCACAGCCTCCCCCACGGAACCCCTGTCCACCACAGTGTGGAGCTCCATTCGAAAATACACCACAATGCCCCGAAGGAAGCCGCAAACAGTACGCCGCACTCAGCAAATACGCCCCGTTTGCGCAATCCGTACAGAGCCGAAAACATGAGGCCTCCCGGCAACGCCTGCAACAGCGGAAGCCCGAACCAGCCTGCGGCGATGACCGCAAGAGAGGTTCCGCTGTCCAATCCGACAAAGTCCAACGGGTACAAATTCACAATCCAGTGATAAACGACAAAATAGTAGAGATAGACGGTCAAAAAGCCGTACCCGTACGCTTTTTTTGCACTGCAACGCTCGCCGAACAGCAGTGCGGCGGTACCGAGCACCAGCGGCAACAGGCTTCCCCACTGCAAAATACTCAGCAAGGTTGACAGCCATGACGCGATTTGCGCGGTTTTGTACTGCACAAACACCGGTGCAAGCGCGGCAAGAACCGCACCGAACAGCATCCACGGCAGTGGCTTTTTCAACTGTATTTTTTTCATTTATTCGCTCCTTTCCGAAAATGTCATTGAAAATCCTTTAAAAACCAGATTTGCCCTTTGTCAAGCTCAAATGTTTTTCGGTCCAGTGCTCGGAGAACACCGCCGTCTGTTGCAAAATCGAATTGCAGCCGATAGGCGTACAGCGCCTGATATTTATAGCCGCGTTCCCTCTCATTGCGGTTCACCCCGTACTTTCCGTCCCCAAGCAACGGGTGCCCGATGTGCGCCAAATGGGCGCGAATTTGATGCGTCCGCCCCGTAACCAGCTCCACCTCCAGCAAGGAAGCGTCGTCCCGCTCCTTCAGCACACGGTACTTTGTAACAATGCTTTTGTATCCCGGCTTTTTTTCATCCGAAATATCCACCATATTGTCGGCGCTGTTTTTGCGCAAATACCCGTACAACGTAGCCTCTTTTCGTTTCATTTTGCCGTGAACCGCGCAAAGATAAAATTTTCGAAGCTCATCGTTGCGTATTTTTTCGTTCATCGTGCGCAACGCTTCGGCATTTTTTGCGGCAATGACAATTCCTCCCGTGTTGCGGTCGATGCGATTGCAAAGTGCAGGCGCAAAGGATTGCTCCCTGTCGGGCGAATATTCTCCCTTTTGCGCAAGATATGCCTGAATATGCATCAGCAGCGTGTTCTCGGCAGCCGCGACATCTTCATGAACCAACACCCCCGGGCGCTTGTTCAACAGCAGAATATTTTCATCCTCATATACAATATCCAGCTTCGGCCGGATTCGCAACAGCGCACCGACGTCTTTTTCGGGTGCATCGAAAAATTCTTCCCGAATGAACAGTTGAATTTCGTCACCCTCGCAAAGCACGTAATTTTGCGTTGTACGTGCACGGTTGACCTTGATTTTCTTTGTGCGAATGCATTTGTACATCATGGACATGGGAAGTCCCTTGACCGCCTTGGATAAAAATTTATCCAACCGCTGTCCCGCATCGTTTTTTCGAACGGTTAAAACTTGCATGAAAACAATTGTGGGGGTGCCCGTAAGACGCCCCCACTCTCCTTATACCGATTCTTAAAGTGTACCGAAAATTCGGTCTCCGGCATCTCCGAGTCCGGGTACAATATAGGCATGCTCATTCAAGCACTCATCCAGAGATGCGGTGTAAATATTGACATCGGGATGTGCCTTTTGGACCTTTTCAACGCCCTCGGGTGCGGCAACCAAGCACATAAAGCGAATATTGGTGCAGCCCCTCTTCTTCAGCATGGTCAGTGCATCCACGGCGGAGCCTCCCGTTGCCAGCATCGGGTCCACCAGAATCACCACACGGTCGCTGATGTCGGGCGGAAGCTTGCAATAATACTCCACGGGAAGATGAGTTTCGGGGTCGCGGTAAAGACCGATGTGTCCGACCTTTGCAACCGGAATCAGGCTCAGCAAGCCGTCCACCATACCCAGTCCCGCACGAAGAATCGGAACAATGGCAAGCTTTTTGCCGGAAATCATCTTTGCGTCCATTTTCGTCAAAGGGGTTTCGATTTGAACGTCCTCAAGAGGAAGGTCCCGTGTCAATTCATATCCCATCAGCATTGCAATCTCTTCCAGCAGCTCACGAAAGTCCTTGGAGCCGGTCTTTTTGTTGCGCATAATGGAAAGCTTGTGTGTAATCAACGGATGATCTACAACAATCAGTTCACTCATGTCATTCACTCCTTGACAATTTTTTATTTATTCCAACATACATTATACAGCGATTTTTTCTTTTTTTCAAGCCCAAATTACAAATTCCGGAGCTTTTTTGTAAAAAATATTTACAACGGCCCAAAAACATGGTAAAATAGAAGCAGAATTCAAAAAAAAACGAGGTTGCTATGTGTTATTCTGATTGGACAGTCGGTTTCCTGACGCTTGGCTGTAAGGTGAATCAATATGAATCCGAGGCCATTGCCGAAGGCTTTGAGGCGGCCGGCTTTCGCGTCCTGCCCCCATCCGAGGCATGCGATGTTTATATCATCAATACTTGTACCGTCACCGCGGAATCCGACCGAAAATCCCGTCAGTTTATTCGCCGTGCCCTCCATCAAAACCCGAAAGCCTATGTGTTGGTTATCGGTTGCCTTGCGCAAACACAGGCCCAAAGCATTGCGCAAATTCAAGGAGTGGACTACGTCGGCGGCAATGCCCGTAAAATGGATGTGGTCGCGGTTGCGCAACGGCTGATTGACGGTGGCAAAAAGAATGCTTCTCCCGTTGTTGCGGTGCCGGCCGCCGACAGTTTCGGCTTTGAGCGCATGCATATTTCCAAATTCGACCGCACCCGCGCCTACGTAAAGATAGAGGACGGCTGCGAAAGCCGCTGCACCTACTGCATCATTCCCACCGCAAGAGGGAAAATTCGCTCAAAGCCGCGAGAACAGGTGTTGGAGGAGGTAACGGCACTGACAAAGGCGGGGTGTCGGGAAATTGTGTTAACCGGCATCGAAACAGCCTCCTACGGCAAGGATTTCGGAGAATATGACCTCGGTGACCTGCTGTGCGACATTGACCGCATCGAAGGAATCGGACGCGTTCGTCTGGGCTCCCTGGACCCCTCCCTCATGAAGCAGGCCTTTGTGGACCGCATTGCAGGGCTACACTCTCTCGCACCTCAGTTCCATTTGTCCGTGCAAAGCGGCTCCGACCGCATTCTCGCGCTGATGAAGCGAAAATACAACCGTCAAATGGCCTTGGACGGAATGGAGCGGATGCGCAAAGCCATTCCGGACGTGCAATTCACCACGGATATGATTGTCGGCTTCCCGCAGGAAACGCAGGAGGACTTTGAGGACACGTTGCGCTTTGCGCGCCAAGCACGTTTTTTGATGATTCACGTTTTTCCATACTCCAAGCGTACCGGCACCGCAGCCGCGAAAATGGACGGACAAATTCCGGAAGCAATCAAGCACGAGCGCGTCAAAATCCTTTCGGACGAGGAAACGCGCATCCGTCATGAAATTTTGGAGCGGCAAATGGGAAAATCTTTCCCCGTGCTGTTTGAATCCTACCGTGACGGCACCGTACAGGGACATACGCCGAACTTTTTGGAGGTGGTTTGCCCGGCGGCACATCCGCTTCCCGCAATGACCGCAACCGTTCGTTTGGAACGTCACGACGGCTTGCGCTGCTACGGCACCATATCGGAACTCCATTCATCATAACAAGGAAGGAGCATACTACCATGAATAAAACCTCGGGCATTGTCCGCGGCTTCAGAGAATATACAACCGCGCAAACGGAGCAAATGAAACGGGATTTGAACATTCAAATGCCCGTCTCCATGCTTGCGTACTGTGCCGCTTATTATGTCAAAGAGAAAAGAGACCCTTACATCGAAGAGTTGAAAATGCTGGATTGCCTTTCCCGCGCCATCTGTCGGGATGCAACCTCCGTTGCCCTGAAGGAGCTGCTGACAAACGACGGCTTTGTGGCAGACACCTATGCGGATTTGGTGCAAAAGAGGAAGGAGCTGTACCCGAATGCCCGCGCACCGTTTACCCTTGCGGAAGCGGCCAATGCGGCAAACGACTATATTGCCCGTGCGGGGAAGCATGTTCCCATGGGCATTCGTCCGATTCTGGAGGAGCGAAAAAGCCATTATCAAAGCGGAAGCGGAAAGGACTGCATTTCCTGTGAGGGCTCCGCATACCAATTTCATTTGTTTCCGCGGTTGGAGGACGGCAGTGGAACGGATGACGATTACTGGATGCTGCTGCTCCCTTCCCCAAAGCTGTTTCCGTCGGCCTTTGAACGGCAGGTCGGAGCATGGTTGGCGGAAAGTGCGTGCCTGTCGCAAATCAAGGGCATGTACACCGTCGACTCGGGAGGACTGTTGCACGAGCTTTTGAAAAGAACTCCCGGGGCTTGGATTGATCTTGCGCGCTTTGTTCCTCTCGGGAAAAGCGCCAATCTTTCGGTGCTCACCGCCGATATGACCGCCTGCCGCCTTTTGCGCGTCTCTCGGCAGGCATCGGAACAAATCAAAAGCGAATTGAGCAAAACAGACATTCTCGGCAATCTGTTTGCACGCAGCATGCAAGAACCGCAATTGAAAATCAGCATGCAAAACGAAGCCTTGTTCTCTCTGAACACGGAATTTATTCGTACGCTCTTTGTCCTGCGTCCCGGCACCGCAAAAATGCGCAACGAAAGCGGGACGGAGCAGCTGAGCGTTCGACACGAGCCGATTTCCACCGCAAGCTGTCGCTATTTTTCGACAAGCGTCCCCTTTACCGTGTGCGAAACGGTACAAGCAAACGGTTGTTCGGTTTCAATTGCGGCAACAGAGCCCGCACAAGCGCCCTTTTTCAACGCATTGTACACCGCGCTTGCACCCATTGCCGCACTTGCCGTCGGCGGGCACTCCTATTCCAATCAGCTGTTAACCGTGGCGTTGCGTTTCCCTGCCGCTTACGAGTGGGATGAAGCCGTCTGCGGCGATTGCACGGCAACCGTTTTGGGACTGTACCGCGTGCAAAGCGAGCTTGGAATTCCGGCAGGAGAAATCTCGGTTGAAACAGAAGAAAATCGTATTTTTCCGAGCCTGACCGTACTCTCCGCGGCCGCAGGTCAGCCTGCATGCGCACAATGGCAGCGGGAAGACAGCGGCATTTACTGCATACAAATTCCGACCTTTGAAAACGGAATGCCGGACTTTACAAAGCTCCGCGCACTGTTCAATCATCTTTCCGACATGGCAACGGAGCACAGCATTTTGAGCGCAACCGTTTTGCTGAACGAAAGCGTCACCGACGGACTCCGCCGCATGAACACCGAAAGCATCGTTTGCCGCCTGGAGCAACACAGCCTTGCAAGCAACGGAAAACTCCCCATGGCAGTGCTACTGGAATGTGAAGAGGAAATTCAGGCACCTCGTATCGGAAAAACCGTAAAGAAGAGCAAAAGCGCGAAAGCGGAAGCAGCCCTGCCCGTGCAATTGTCTTCCCTGATTTTCGCGGAACAGCCTCCCGTCGTCATTCTTGCAAAAAAAGGCGACCGAAACGCGGAAAGCCTGTGCGCCATTCTGAACGAACGACATTGCGAGGTGCGCCTGTTTGATGATGACGCGGCTTCCGCGCATGCGCTTTCCAGAGCCGTCTTAAATGCATGGGTCCTCATTTTCTGCCCGGGAGCCGTGCTTCCCGAAACGGAACAGCTTGCCTTTGCCGTTGACACCATGAAACGGGCCGGCGGTCTGCTCCTCTCGCTGGGAAGCAAGCAAGAGGCGCAACGTCGGGGCGCAACCCACTGTGCAAACGGAATTACCGAACAAATCATCGCATCGTTTTTTCCGAAAAACTAATTTTTTAAAAAAAATTGCAAAAAGCACTTGCTTTTTCGAAAAGTGTATGGTATAATAACAAACGTTGTATTATACAGTTGGATTTGTATGGAAATCAAATTCAAGAAGTGTCAGTTCATTAGGAGGTGTCAAAATGGCAAAATGTTGTATCTGTAGCAAGGGTGTTGTGTTCGGTCACAATGTATCTCACTCCGAACGGAAAACCGGTCGCACCTGGAAGCCCAATATCCGCAAGGTAAAATTGGAAGGCAGCAAAGCAATTTATGTTTGTTCTCGTTGCCTGCGCACCATGAAGAAAGCGTAATTGCTCTTTCGTGCAAATAAAGTTAAGGCAGACACGCTGTGTCTGCCCTTTATTTTTCATCGGTTTTGTTTCCCGATTTCCGATTTTCACCAGCCGAGGAGGAGCCGTGTTATGATTGCCGTAGTATCTGCCGATGCGCCGCAAGACATTTTTCAATCCATTCGTGCTTACGGGCACCTGCCCCTCTTGCTTCCGCCGCATCCCGCTCTTCCGAAGGCAATCGCCTCGCATCCCGACATGCTTCTGTTTTTTGCAAAGCATGCGGTTTTCACAACACAAGACTACTACCGTGTTGCGAAAAAAGAATTGGCTGCCGTTGCGTCGGCGGCCGGGAAGGAGCTCCGCACGGTAAAAGGCGCATTATCGGCTGATTACCCACACGGTGTGCTGTTGAATGCACTCCCGATGGGAGACCGTTTGATTTGCAATGTCAAGCATACCGCCGAAGAAATTATGAGGGCAGGCTTCGGTGAAATCATCGACGTCCGTCAAGGCTATTGCAAATGCACCTCGGTCCCGGTTGCAAAGAACGCCTTGCTCACGGCGGACCCGTCGATTGCCAAAAAAGCGCGTGCCGCCGGCATGGATGTGTTGCTCATTCGGGAGGGCTTTGTCTCGTTGCCTCCATACCCCACCGGTTTTTTGGGCGGGGCCTCCGGCTTTGCTCCCTATGCGGAAATTCCGGAAATTTATTTCTCGGGCAATTTGGAGCTTCACCCGGACCGAAAAGAAATTCGGTCATTTTGTGCAAGCTATCATCGAAAGCCCGTCTCCCTGAGTCAAGCACCGCTGTCGGACATCGGCACCGTATTCCTGTTGTAAAAATAAAAGTAAGGACAAAAAATATGGAAAAAGAAAAAATCAATCGCATCAATGAGCTTGCAAGAAAAGCAAAGGCGGAAGGCTTAACCGCGGCCGAAAAGGAGGAACAGGCGGCACTGCGCCAAGAATATCTGAGGGATTTCCGTGCGCAGTTCGGCTCGGTTTTGGAGCACACCGTCGTACAGTATCCGGACGGCAGCAAAAAAAGCCTGAAGGAATTGAAATCGGAAAAGAAAAACAATTGAGAAAGTTTTCGGCCGAGCACTTTACAAAAATTGAAAATTATGGTATACTACTGTTGAAAGAATTACGGTTTTATACCAATAGATAGAGGAATTGTCTTTTGAACACGATAACCACCGCTTATACCTTCAGCGCCGAGGAAACGGAGCAGTTTGGCGCAAGCCTTGCAAAAAAAATGGAGGAAAGCAATACACTTCCCCCTTTTGTTGCTCTTTACGGAGACCTCGGCGTCGGCAAAACCGCCTTTGTACGCGGCTTTGCTTCGGTCTTTTCTCCGAATGCCGCGGTACGCTCCCCCACATTCACATTGGTCAACGAATACCGTTCCGCAAGCAGACCCTTGTTCCATTTTGACATGTATCGCATCGACAGCGAAGACGACCTGCTTTCCATCGGCTTTTACGACTATGAGGAACGGGGCGGCATTTGCCTTGTGGAGTGGAGCGAAAAGATTCCGTTTGCTCTGCCCGATGCATATCTGAGGGTTGAAATTTTAAAGAACGATTCACAACAGCCAAACAGCCGAAAAATTACCGTGGAACAAATCGGAGGAAACGGGCAATGAAAATACTTGCTTTGGACAGCACCGCACAGGTTGCCACCGTTGCACTGTGCGAGGACAGCCGCTTGCTTGCCGAATACAGCATCAATAACGGAAACACCCACAGTGAAACCATTCTTCCCATGATTGAATCCATACTGCGAATGTTGCACCTCACCGCCGACGACATTGATTTGTTTTGCGCATCGGCAGGTCCCGGCTCCTTTACGGGCGTACGCATCGGCGTCGCAACCGTCAAAGGATTGGCCTTCAACAAAAACAAGCCCTGCATCGGTGTTTCCACCCTTGAGGCATTGGCACAAAATCTTACCGTACTCAACGGCCTGCTTTGCCCCGTCATGAACGCACGGAGAAATCAGGTTTACACGGCACTGTTTCGCTGTCGGGACGGCCAGCTTCAACGCTTGACGGAGGACCGTGCCATTGCCATTGCGGAATTGGATACGCTCTTGGAGGAATACGGTGAGCCGGTTTACCTTTGCGGGGACGGCTACGACATTACCAAGGAGCATTTGAAACATCCGACACAACACACACCGGAGCGCTTGAGACACCAAAGCGCGTACTCCGTGGCACAGGTTGCCCGTTGTTTGCATGAATGCGGTGTGCGCACAACCGATGCGGAAATGGTGGCCACCTATCTGCGTCCCTGCCAGGCAGAGCGGGAGCGGATGGAACGCGAGCATGCAAGCAGTCAACAGTAAATCTATTTGAAGGAGTAAAGCATATGAAAATCAACAAAATTACCATCGGCTCGGACCACGCGGGTTATTCCCTGAAATTGAAGGTCATCGAGCACCTGAAGGAGCGCGGAATCGAAGTGATTGATGTCGGAACGCACTCCGAAGCAAGCTGCGACTACCCTGATTTTGCACATGCGGTGTGCAAAAACATTCAAGAAGGCGTCACCGAGCTCGGAATTTTGGTTTGCGGAACCGGCATCGGCATGTCTATGGCGGCAAACAAGCATAAAGGAATTTTGGCAGCGGCATGCTCGGACACCTTCAGCGCACGCTTGACCAGAGTCCACAACAACGCAAACGTGCTCTGCTTCGGCGAGCGCGTGGTCGGCCAGGGCTTGGCCATGGATTTGGTGGATGCGTTCATCGATGCGGATTTTGAAGGCGGAAAGCACCAACGCCGTGTCAATATGATTTTGGACATTGAGAAGGCGGAAGCCGAACAAGCATAAACGCTTTGCACCCTCAAAGCATTGAGAAAGGACGGATTCAACATGAGCCAAATTGCAAAAATCGCCGATGCGGTGATGGTTGCGGCAGAAGCAATCGAAAAGAATTACACCACGGCAATCATCCTCGCAGCGGGAAATTCTTCCCGTATGGCAATCGGACAAAACAAACAGTTTGCCGTCGTCAACGGGAAGCCCGTGTTGGCACATACGTTGCTTGCCTATCAAAATTGCCCATTGATTCGGGAAATCATCGTCGTTACAAAAGAGGATGATTTCGACGCCGTACGCAACATTCGCGAGCAATATGTCATCACCAAGCTCAAAAAGCTGGTAACGGGCGGGTCCAGCAGACAGGCATCCGCAAAAAACGGCTTTGAAAACATCAGTGCCCAAACGCGATTTGTGGCAATTGCCGACGGTGCCCGTTGCCTGACAACCGCCGAGCAAATTTCCAAGGTTTGCCTTGCGGCATACCGTCACAATGCCGCAAGCGCCGCACATCTTGTCAACGATACGTTGAAGCGCGCAACCATTCTCGGAGCCGTCACCGGTACCGTAGACAGAGAAAATCTTTGGCAGGTACAAACACCTCAGGTTTTTCAAAGCTCTCTTTACGCAGCCGCACTGTCCAAGGCAAAAAGAGACGGACTGGAGGTTACCGATGACAATGCTTTGATTGAAAATCTCGGATATACGGTTTACTTAACCGAATGCGGTGCCTCCAACTTCAAGGTCACCACGGTTGAGGACCTTCCTTTAGCCGAAGCGATTCTCAGTTACAGAGGTACTCCCAATGCTCGTTGATATGCGTATCGGTCACGGCTACGATGTACACCGTTTGACCGAAGGAAGAAAATTGATTTTGGGCGGTGTGGAAATCCCGCATGAAAAAGGCCTTTTGGGACATTCGGATGCGGACGTTCTGGTGCACGCCATCATGGACGCGCTGCTGGGAGCCCTTGCGTTGGGAGACATCGGAAAGCATTTCCCGGACACCTCCGAGGACTACAAAAACGCGGACAGCTGTCTGCTTGCCACGCAGGTTGCCGCACTCATCGAAAAAGAGGGATGGTCCATCGGAAACATCGATGCCACCGTGCTTGCACAGGCACCGAAGCTGGCCCCCTATATACCGGAAATGAGGGAACGCGTTGCCCGCGCTCTTTCGGTTTCGACAGACCGCGTCAGCATCAAGGCGACCACCGAGGAAAAGCTCGGCTTTACGGGAGAAAAGCTCGGAATTGCCGCTCATGCGGTTTGCCTGCTACAAAAAAAGGGAGAGTAAATCTCCCCTTTCCCTGCACCGTCGGACATGGAATGTTTTTCACACGTCCCGTATTTTTCCGACCTCCGTATCCTCGGGTGCGTACTTTTACTTCGATACAGCATATGCCGTTTCGTCGTAATGTGACAAAAAATGTAAGCGAAAAAGCGGCAGTTACACCGCGTTGCTTTTTTCAGAAAGGATGTCGTTATGATTTATGTTGCTCCTTCCCTTTTGGCCGCCGATTTTGCCGATTTGGCAACAGAGGTAAAGCGAATGGCGGATGCCGGTGCCAATTACCTGCATCTGGATGTCATGGACGGTTCTTTTGTTCCGAACATCAGCTTCGGTGCCCCTGTCATTGCAGCACTCCGTCCCCACAGCAAGTTGATTTTTGATGTCCATCTCATGATTCGGGAGCCGCTCCGCTACATCGACGACTTTATCAAAGCAGGCGCGGATTTGATTACCTTCCACCTGGAAAGCTGCCGTGAGCCGCGCGCGGTCATCCGTGCCATCAAGGCCAAGGAGGCACGTTGCGGAATTGCCATTTCTCCCGCAACTCCAACCGAGCTGGTGCTTCCGTACCTTTCGGAGGTAGACATGGTGTTGATTATGACCGTTGTTCCCGGATTCGGCGGGCAAAAGCTGCTCCCCGCAACGCTGGACAAGGTACGCACCGTACGGAGATGTGCGGACAGCCGAGGGCTCAAGCCGGACATTCAGGTAGACGGAGGAATCACCGCCGAAAATGTTGCTCTTGCCACCGAGGCAGGCGCAAACGTCATTGTGGCGGGCTCTGCCATCTTCCATGCCAAAAAGCCGTCCGCGGTTATTTCCGCCATGCGCAAGGCTGCCGACGAGCACCCCTACCGAGCATAACACCTCGAAAGCATCCAAAAAGATTGAAGCGGGCCGTATTTCCCGCTTCAATCTTTTTTGCTTTTTTCGTGCTCAATCGACGCGGCACCTTCGCTCCCCGGCATAAAAAGCACGGACATTTTCCGCCATTTCTTCCAACAACCGAACTCTGGTTTCGTACCCACCCCACGCCATGTGCGGAGTCAAGCATACATTGGGCAACCGCAATATTTTTTGATAAGGATGGTCTGCCGGGAAGGGCTCCTCGGTGTAAACATCAACGCCGAGCGCACCGATTCGTCCCTCTGCCACCGCAACGGCCAAAGCACCTTCATCGCACACGGCACCACGGGCCACGTTGATGACAACGGCATTCGGCTTCAGCATGGCGATGTGCCTTGCATCCAAAAGTCCTCGCGTTCCTTCATTCAACGGCGTATGAACGGACAGAATATCGGAATCGCGGCAAACGGTTTCAAAATCCACACACTCCGCATCCTCCACCGGCGTGCGCTTGTAGACAATCACACGGCACCCCAATGCCCTTGCAACGGCACCGACCTGTCTTCCGATGTTTCCGTAGCCGACAATTCCCCATGTTTTTCCCGCAATCTCGTGAAAAGCAGGCGCCACACAATTAAAAGCGCCGCTTTCGGTGTAAGCTCCGCTGCAAACAAAGCGGTGATACTCCGGCAAATGCGTCATGAGGGAGAGCGCCATAGCAACCGTCACCTGCGCAACGCTCTGTGTGGAATACCCCACCACGTTACAAACGGCAATGCCCCGTTTGCGGCAATAAGCAATGTCAATGTTGTCAAAGCCGGTGGCGGCAACGCAAATCAATTGCAGGCAAGGTGCTTGCTTCAGCACCGCTTCATCCAAACGAATTTTGTTCAGGAGCACCACATTGGCATTCCCGATGTGTGCAACCACCTCGTCCGGAGCGGTTTTGGCGTAAACGGTCAAATCTCCGAGGGTGGAAAATATATTCATGGAAACATCGGCGCCGAGCGTTTCGGCATCCAATACAGTCAAGCGCATACAAACCTCCCGATAAGGTCTTGCTCCGCAAGACCTGCCTGTGTATATTGTACCATAAAAGCACCACACCGTCAAGGAAAAACGAAGAAAAAGCGCTTTGCGGGCAATATATTTGCGAAACCTCTTGAAAAAGCACGTTTTTTTATATATAATATAAATGTAGAGAGAGCCAACGGAGGTACACAGAAATGAATGATGAAAAAATCGGTGCGGCCGAATTTGCCGAACCCACAACCGCAAAGGAAATTTTGCAGGCGGTGTATGAAGCATTGAGCGAAAAGGGCTACAACCCCATCGGACAAATTGTCGGATATTTGTTATCCGAGGACCCCACCTATATCACAAACTGCAACAATGCCAGAACACTCATCTGCAAAATCGACCGCGATGAGCTGATGAGCGAGCTTGTAAAATGCTATTTGGAGCTGCGGGAATGATGTCGCTCTCCGCGTCGATTCGCATTTTACGCTTGGACACCATGGAGCAAACAACAGTCCCTCCGACGTTTGAGACGGTGCTATGCCTCGGGAATTTTGACGGTGTCCATATTGCCCACCGTCAGTTGATGAAGAAAACAGTACTTTTGAAAAAAGAAAAATATCCGCATGCCGTATCCGGCGTGTTTTGCTTTGAGGAGCCGTCCACGGATTTTTTGTCGGAGCTTCCGGCAAAGCATCTTTCCACGCTGTCTCAAAAGCTTCGGTTCTTCCGTGAGATGGGAATAGAATATGCGTTTTTAGCGGATTTTCCATCCATTCAAAATGCTTCGCCGCAGGTGTTTTTGCAGGAAATTCTATTAAAGGCTTGCCGTTGCCGTGCCGTGGTTTGCGGCTTCAATTACCGCTTCGGTCAATACGGTGCGGGAACACCCGAACAGCTGCTTCGGCAATTCGGCGACGATGCTTATATTCAACCGCCTCTGCTCAAAGACGGACAAACTGTCAGTTCCACGCGAATTCGTTGCCTTTTGGAGCAGGGGGACGCCGAGCAGGCCGCTGCCCTTTTGGGCAGACCATACTCCATGACGGCAGAGGTAATTCACGGAAAAGCGCTGGGCAGGACAATGGGAATCCCAACCGTCAATCAGGAGCTTCCCGAAAAAATGTTGGTTCCGTTGCACGGCGTATACATTACGTCCTGTCTGATTGACGGCAAGCGTTATGAAAGCATTACCGATTTGGGCAATCATCCAACCGTAGACAACCGTGCCACGGTCAACATGGAAACCTTTTTGTTGGACTTTTCGGGTGATTTATATGCAAAACGCGTGGAGGTTTGCTTTTTGAAGTATCTGCGCCCGGAGCTTCGATTTGCGGATACCGCTGCATTGACCGCACAAATCAACCGCGATATTGCAACCGCAAAGGCGTATTTCGGAAAGGGGCTTGTATGATGAAGCACTTTTCTGCCGTTCGCTTTTTGGCATGTGTTTTGCTTCTGCTCATGCTGCTTCCTCTGTTTCTTCTTCCCGTACACGCGGAAGCTGCGGAGGAGCCGAGCCTTGCGGAAGCACAGGGCGTATATCTCTACCACGTGGAATCCGCATCGGTCATCCTATCCAAAAACGAACAGCAAACCCTGCCCGCAGGCTCCACGGTCAAGGTGCTTTCCGGATTGGTTCTCTGCGAGCTTTTGGCCAACCGATTGGACGAGGCGGTAATGATTACCTCGGATATGCTCCTCGGTGTGCAGGGCTTTCATTACGGTCTGCGAGCAGGTGAAATTTACACCGTAGAGGAGCTGTTATATCTTGCGGTATGTGCGAGCTACAACGATGCTTACTCGGCCCTTGCCGTGCTTTCCTGCGACACCACAGACGACTTTTTGGAAAAAATGCGGACAAAAGCGTCGGCGCTGGGGATTCAAAATGCCTATTTCGGCGATGTTTGCGGCGTAGACGATAACTCCGGCATTTCCGTAAACGAATTGGCGCTCATCGCCATGGAAGCCACCCGTAATGAGCTGTTCATGAAAATCAGCTCCACGCAACGGTACAGTTGCCAAGGGCATTGGATTTACAACCGCAATGCATTGATTTCCTCCAAGGCCACCGCCTCCTATTACAACGGCAAATGCCGCGGCATGAGCGCGGGCTCCACCGACCGCGCCGGAAATTGCGTGGTCACGCTTGCGGAGCAAGACGGCGACAGTTATCTTTGCATTGTTCTCGGCGGGAAAGAAACCGAGGATACGCAATTCGGTTATCGCATTGCAAACCGCATCATCGATTGGGTGTACGACACCTACACCTATATGAATATCATTACGCCGGACACGGTCATTTGCAGCATTCCCGTAGAATCGTCGGACCTGACCTCGGAGGTCGAGGTGCGCACCGACAAAGCGGTATTGTGGCGCCTGCCCGCAGGCAGTGAAATCGGGAAGGACATTACATACAGCATTCGTCTGCTCTCCCCTTCGCTGGAGGCTCCCGTAACCGAAGGCACCTTTGTCGGCTATGCCTCCGTCATTTATAAGGGTGAAATTTTGACCACCGTTCGCCTTTATACGGCAGGCACGGTGGAACGAAGCGCGCTCATCGACAGCTTTCTCGGGATTCAACGATGGATGCAAAATCGAGCCGTTCTCGCAGGTGTCATTTTTTTCATTGTCTCCCTGCTGAGTTGGCTTATCGCGGAATATGTGATGGCCAAACGGCGAAAGAACAAATGGAATAAGTACTTCGGCAAAAAGGCCGATTTTTCGTCCGATCTGTTCAAAAATCAAAAATAGCGACGTCATTGTTGCTCATTTTTTTCCGAAAAGTCGGACATTTGCCTATTTTTACACACCGTCTTGACAAAATCGCAAAATATGATATGATAAAGTTAAAGATTATCACAGGAGATTGAACAATTATGAACATTCAAACGCTTCTCAAGGGAAACGACAATTGCGCATGCGGCAAGCAGCATTGCTGTGACATTCATCATGTGGAAATCGGCGACCGTGTAATCGAGCGCCTGCCCGAAATTTGCGCCCCGTTTTCTCGCATTGTATTGGTTGCCGACGGCAATACTTACCCGCTGTGCGGAGCAAAAATTCAACAGCTGCTGGGCGAAAAAATTTGCGGACAACAAATTTTCGGCAAGGAAATCGTAGTACCCGACGAGGGAGCCATCGCAAAAATCGAGGAGGCCATGCCGCAAGACACCGATTTGCTTTTGGGAATCGGCTCGGGCGTCATCAACGACCTTTGCAAATACGTTTCCTTCTTTCACGGCATGCGCTATGTCATCGTGGCAACCGCACCTTCCATGGACGGCTACGCATCGGTTGGAGCCGCTATGATTTTGCAACAAATGAAGGTCACCAAAAATGCCCGTGTTCCCTACGCCATTGTGGCGGAAAGCGATGTGGTCAGAACCGCGCCCATGGATATGATCCGTTCCGGCTACGGCGACATTGTAGGCAAATACTCCTGCCTCAACGATTGGAAGCTTGCGGCCTTATTGCGTGGTGAATATTTTTGCGACGCAGTGTACAACACCGTGACGGAAACGGTTAAAAAGACGGAAGGCACCGCAACGGCACTGCTGAATCGCGACAAGGAAGCCATTTGCAACCTCACCGAGAGCCTGGTTGTCGTGGGCATCATGATGAGCTATGTGGACAACTCCCGTCCCGCCTCCGGAAGTGAGCATCATCTTTCGCACTTCTTTGAAATCACGGGACTGCTCAACCGCAAGCCGTACTATCTCCACGGCATTGACGTGCTTTATGCCGCTGCCGTCACGGCAAAGCTGAGAGAAAGCATTTTAAAGCAACAGCCGCCCTTTGCCTCCGCTCTTCCCACGGATGCGGAAAGAGAGAGTGAAATCCGCCGGATATACACCTCTGCGGCCGACGGCGTGCTTGCCCTGCAAAACAAGGTGGGCTTTTATAAAGAGCTGAGCCTGCAACAGTTTGAGGAGCATTGGGACAACATTTGCGCCATTCTTTCCGAAGCGCCCGATTACAATACCATGGTCGGCTTTGTCAATGCAATCGGACTGGATATGAACGCGTTCCACGCATTTTACGGTCAGGAAACCCTGCATGACGCCGTTGCGTACGCAAAGGATTTAAAGGACCGTTACACCGTGCTGTGGCTTGCCTATGCGCTTGGCTGCACCTACAAAGGAGAAGCTGTATGAATTTTACCAATCCCGATTTTCAAATTTTGAAGGACAAAAAGTTGTATATTTTTGACATGGACGGAACCATCTATCTCGGAAATCAGGTGTTTCCTTGCGCCATTCGGTTCATCAAGCATTTGCGCCAAAACGGCAAAAAGGTTCTGTTCTTTACCAACAATGCCTCGCACTCCCCCAAGTTCTATTTGGAAAAGCTGACGCGGCTCGGATTTGAACCCACCGCGGATGAAATCATGACATCCGGTGACGTAACGGCCGAATTTTTGCTGCGCCACCGCCGTGGCAAAAGCGTGTATTTGGTGGGCACCGAGGATTTGGTCAACAACTTCCGTGAAAAGAACATTCCCCTGCTCAACGGAAACGAAGAGCATGCCGACATCGTCATCACCAGCTTTGACACCACCTTAACCTACGAAAAGCTGGACAACGCCTGCCGTTTGGTCCGCGGCGGTGCGGAATATCTCTCCACACACCCCGATTTGAACTGTCCCACCGAAACGGGCTTCATTCCGGACAGCGGCGCCATTGCGGCGTTTGTCACCGCCTCCACGGGAAAGTTCCCAACCTACTTCGGCAAGCCCTACCGCGAAACCGTCGATATGATTTGCGAGTCCACAGGCTTTGAAAAGGAAGAAATGTGCATTTTCGGCGACCGCCTGTACACAGACATCGCCATCGGCAAAAAGCACGGCGTCACCGCTGTACTGGTGCTCTCCGGGGAAACGCAGCCGCAGGACGTGGAAAACGCAACCGCCGCGGATAAGCCGGATTTTGTGTTCGACTCTTTGGACAACGTGGATGTACAAATGTTTTCCTGAAGGCAGACAAGCCGTCTGAAAGTCCAAAAAAACATCGAAAAGAAAAAAAGAGGCTCCTTCATGTCCAACAGTGCACTTCAAACAATCATGCGGGAAAATCGCTTTGCGACAGAGTTATTCAGCCGCTATCTCAATTACACGCCCCGTCTCCTTTGCGACGGCACCGTAGAGTCCTTCTCAAAGGAGTGCGGGCTTTCCGCAGAGGAAGGCTTTTTGGCGCTGTTTTCCGCCGCGTGCGGTCTGGAAAGTGACCGCAACAAATGGCACCGTCACATAGAAGAAACCTACTTCAAGCCCTGCATTCGGTGCCTGGAGCCCGAGCCCTTCCGTCAGGATGCATACTGTCGCACCGTCCGATTTCCAACCGTTCAAAGCGGCCGCTGGGAGCTTTGCACCGAATCCTTTTTGCCCTATGAGCCGTTTGTCCGCAAGGACCCATTGCTGACGGAGGAGCTGCGCGAGTTGCCTCAAATCGGTTATTTCAAGGAAGAATTTCAATTTCCCTCCGTTCGGGAAAACGGCGTGGAATGGATGACGGTTACCCCAAACGAAACGGAAACCATGCGCCAACCCATTGCAAATGCAACAGGGCGTGTGCTGACCTTGGGATTGGGGCTCGGCTACTTTGCATTTCACGCCGCACAAAAGGAAAATGTGGAAGCTGTCACGGTTGTCGAGCGGGATGAATCGGTGATTGCCCTGTTTCGGGAGCATCTGTTGGAGCAATTTCCGCACAGGGAAAAAATTCGAATTGTTCAAGCGGATGCATTTTCCTTTTTGCGGGAAATCGAGCCGGACGGTGCCGATTATCTGTTTGCCGACCTGTGGCATGACGCTTCGGACGGCTTGGAAATGTACCTTCGCATCAAGCAAATTGCAAGCGCACGGCGCTTTTCCTTTCCCATAGACTATTGGATTGAGCCCTCCCTGCTGTCTGCCCTGCGAGCGACGGTATTTGATAAGCTCTGCGACACTCCGACACTGCAACAAGAGGACTGGCGCACCCTGCTATCCGACGATTTTTTAAAAAAGCTTGCCCCGGACCTTCAAAAAGCATAAAGCAAAAGGAAAAGGATGCCTGCCGAAACGGCGTGCATCCTTTTCCTTTTGCCTATTTTGCATTACTTTTTCTTGCTGCTCTTCATCATGTCGAGAATATCGTCAAAATCGTCATCCTCAACGGGCTTTTGAACAGGACGTGCAACGGGCTTGACCACTTTTTTCACCGGCGGCACCTCCGCGCTCTGAGCCGACTCCGTCGGTCTCTCTACCGCAGGAGCAGCTTCACTCTTTGCGGGAGCAACCTTCTTAAAGGGAGAATTGGAGTTGGTTGCAATGGAGTTGACGGTTCTGGTTGCATCCTCGGGCTTTTTTTCAAAGCCGGTGGCAATAATGTTTACCTTCATCTCGTCCTCAAGCTCATTGTCAAAGGATACACCCCAAATGATGTTTGCATCGGGATGTGCCTCCTGAGAAATCAGCGTGGTTGCCTGGTCAACATCCTCCAGGCTGACATCGGGAGAGACGGAAATACTGATCAAAATACCCTTCGCACCCTTGATGGAGGTCTCCAGCAACGGGCTGGAAATTGCTTCTCTTGCAGCCTGCTCGGCCTTATCCTTGCCGGTTGCGGTACCGACACCCATATGTGCATAGCCGGCGTTTTTCATAACGCTGGTCACGTCTGCGAAATCCAAATTGATAAAGCCCTGGCCGCTGATCAGGTCGGAAATGCTTTGCACTCCGCGACGAAGCGTATCATCCGCAATACCGAATGCATTTGCCAAAGAAATCTTCGCGTTGGAAACCTGCTTCAGTCTTTCGTTGGGGATGACAACCAAAGCATCCACATACTGTGCAAGTTCCGCAATTCCCGCCTCGGCCTGCTCCATTCTCTTCTTTCCTTCAAATGCGAACGGCTTGGTAACAATACCGACGGTGAGAATATCCAACTCTCTTGCAACACGTGCCACCACGGGAGCCGCACCGGTTCCGGTTCCGCCACCCATACCTGCCGTGACAAAAACCATATCCGTGCCCTCCAGCATGGCGCGAATGTCCTCAATGGATTCCTCTGCCGCGCGAGCACCGATTTGCGGATTGGCACCTGCACCGAATCCCTTGGTGATTTTTTCACCAATGACCAGCAAATTGGGCGCCTCGGATTTACGCAGTGCCTGACGGTCGGTATTTACCGATACAAAGTCAACACCTTGGATGTTGGTGGCAATCATGCGGTTTACCGCATTGTTTCCGCCACCGCCCACACCGAGCACCTTAATATTTACGCGCCATTCCTGGCTATCATCGTGTTCAAATGTCATGGTTTTTTCCTCCTGAACTTTTTCTCAGCCCTTTTGAGCCTTCAAATCATCTTATCCCTTATATCATACTATTTTTTTTGAAATTTTGCAAGATGTTTTTCTATTTTTTTTAACGAAAATGTATTTATTTTTTGTTGCAAACCGCTTTTGGTGTCAAAAACGGTCAAAAAAGGCAGAAAATCCCCCCGGCAGTTTCTGCCTTTCGTTCACGTTCCGGCTCGATAAGATGCTTTTTTGGCATCGCTGACATCAAACGTTCCGATTTGCTCGGCACCGCCCTTTTCGGCAATGGCTTTCTCGGCAAGCTCCAGCTTGACCTCCAAATTACTCATGTCCCCGAGCTCCACGCTGCATTTTCCGTTCAGCGTGTAGGAAAGGCTGAAGCGGTCCGAGACATCCATGGAGCTTACCGAATCCAAAATTCCCTTTGTTTCCAGCGCTTGCGTCAATGTCCGAATATAGCTCAAATCCAGCTCTTCGTTTTCAAATTTGATGATTCCGCCCATGGACAGTGATTTTATCAAAGGCAACTCCATATACGGGAACTCTTCAAAAGGCGAGTTTCGTTTTTCCAGCACACGGAAATTTTCATCGAAAGAAAAATATACGTCGTTGAATTCGGTGTAGCGTACATTTTGATATTCGGTAACCTCAATCCGAATGCTTGCGGGACGGCTGCTGACCGTCACACGCTCAATGTACAGGCACTTTTCCAAAATGCCCTGCTTGGCATCGTTGAGATTGAAGGCGAACAGCTCGTCCCCCGCATTCACTCCCGCAGCCGCAATGATTTCCTCGGCACTGTAATAGTGATTCCCGGAAACGGGAATTTTTTTGATTTTAAATAAGGGCAGCAGCATCAAAAGCGTCCCGAGGAGCAAAATCAAACTGCCGCACAACAGCATTCCGATGCGCAATGCACGAAAAAGCGCGGAATCGGTCTTTTTTTTGCGCCGCGGAGCCTGATGCGTTCTCTGCACGGAAGGGTTCTTTTGTTGCGATGCGGCTATGCCGCTGCGTTGTAATGCGTCCATATTTTTTCTTTATCCTTTTGTTCTGTTTGTTTTGCGCAACAGTTGTTGAATGTCCAGCCAAATCGCGCGGTTGGCATCGGCATTTGCAAACGAGCCGATTTTCTCGCTCATGCTCTTACGTTCCTCAGGATGTTCCAACAACCGAATTGCCTCGGAGCGCAGCATGCCCTCCTTCAAATACGCCTCCTCCACAAGGTCCGCCGCCCCCGCATCATACAGGGTTTTGGCGTTGAGGTATTGGTGATTGTCCGCCACGTAGGGAGAAGGCACCAAAATGCTTGCTTTTTTCATCAGGGAAAGCTCCGACAGCGTCATGGCGCCCGCCCTGGAAACAATCAAATCCGCCGCCGCCATCTGCGTCGGCATGTCGTAAATGTAATCGGTCAACACACAGCTCTTTGCCGCGGAAAGCCCCAAACGTTCGAATTCCGCCTTGGAGGCCTCGTAATCCCGCTTCCCCGTGGCATGAATGTGGAGAAAATCGGATTGCAGGGAGGAATATTCCTTCATCATGGAAATCATCGCCCGATTCAGCTCCTCCGCCCCGAGACTTCCTCCGAAGGAAAGCAACACTGTGGTCCCCTCCGGAATTTGCATGCGTCTTTTTGCCTCTGCCGAGGAAATGGCTCCGAATGAGTTGAGCAAGGGATTGCCCACCTGCAACACCGAATCCTTTGCCTTCAGCAAGCTCTCCGTGCGCGCAAAGTTCACCCAAATACGGTCCACCTTGTGCTGCAGACGCCGCACGACAAGGCCGGGCAAGGCATTGGATTCGTGCAATGCCGTCGGAATGTTGCGTCGGCACGCCGCCGCCATCAAAGGCCAGCAGGCATACCCGCCGGTCCCGATGACCAAATCGGGGTGAAAGGAATCCAGAATTGCGGTCGTCTTTTTGGAATACGGAGAGGTCAAGGCAAGCCACACCGCCTTGATATTGGGCAGCGAAAGAGAACGGCGGATTCCCATGGATTCCACAAAATACAGCGGATATCCCGCCCGCGGAATCAGGTCTGCCTCCTTTCCCGTTCGAATTCCGACAAATGCAACCTCTGCCGAAGGCTCGTTTTGCTTGATGGTTTGTGCAATGGCAAGTGCGGGATTGATGTGTCCCGCAGTTCCTCCGCCTGTCAGCAATACGCGCATCCGAAGCTCACTCCTTTCCGTACGCCGAAGTTATATTTTTTGATGCGTGGAATATCTGGAAATGGACAAAATAATACCGACCTCCAAAATCTGAAGCATCAGGGAGGTCCCTCCGTAACTGAAAAACGGAAGTGCGATTCCGGTGTTCGGCATGGAATTGGTCACCACCGCAATGTTCAAAATAACCTGCAAAGCAACCTTAAAGGTCAAGCCGTATACAATCAATGCACTGCATTTGTCGGGGGCATGCTTTGCAATGTGAAAGCCTCTCCACAAAAACAGCGCAAACAGGGTCAGCACGCCGAGCGCACCGACAAATCCGAGCTCCTCGCAAACAATGGTAAAAATAAAATCGTTTTGCGGTTGCGAAACGTATCCGTATTTTTGCCGACTTTGTCCGAGTCCCGTCCCGAACAGCCCTCCGGAGCCGATGGCCATCAGCCCCTGCAAGGTTTGCCACGCCGCACCGAGCGGGTCGGCATCTTCAATATGGAGCCATGTATCCACTCTCGCCTGCGCGTAAGAGGAAACCATTACCAATACGCATCCCGCACAAACAACCAAAGCGCCAATGGAAAAAATCCAACGAATGCGGGTTCCCCCCATAAACATCACCGAAATGCCCAGCATACCGATAATCATCAAGCCGGAAATGTGCTTTTCCGCCGCAATGAGCCCCGCAATGCAAACAATCATCAAGCCGGGGTACAACACGCCGTATTTGAAATTCCCGCCGAATTTGTGGGTGGACATCACCTGCTTTTCATGGTCGGACAAAAAGCGGGCCAAAGCCAATACCAGTGCCACCTTTGCAATTTCCGACGGCTGAATCGTAAAAATTTTAAAATCCAACCACCGTTTCGCTCCGCTGTTCAAGTCCACACCGACCACCAAAACCATCAGCAACAGCACAACGGAAACCGCATACAAAACATATCCCATGTCCCGCCAAAAATAGGGGGTGCAAAACTTTACCACCACAAAGGAAAATGCCACCGCCATCAAAAGAAAAACGAGATGGCGCACAATAAAATAGGTGCTTTCTCCGTGGTTGGACACCGCAAAAACCGAGGACGCACTGTAAATCATCACACATCCGAACAGGACAAGTCCCATGGTAATCAACAGCATCGGAACGTCAATTCCGTATTTGCGAAGCTGCTTCTCCGATTTTTCTTCCTGCGGCTCGTGGATGCTTTCCTCAAAGAGAGAGCCCATTTGCGCACGCTGCTTTCTTTCAACCGGAGACGTCGAATATGCCGCATTGTATTCATTTGTTTTGTTCATTTGCGACATCTCCTTTCCGTACGGCTTCGCTTAAAAAATTCCGATGAGTGCAATTGCACAGAATACCGCCTGCACCAATGAAAAGACCAAAACGATTTTGTTTTCGCTCCATCCGCACTTT